>NZ_DASZGI010000373.1:0-9209 GCF_035938995.1 Actinocrinis sp. | reverse complement strand
GCGTCGGCGCGGGCCTGGAGCAGGAGGGCGTCGACGAGGCGTTGGAGCCGGGTGGTCTCGGTCACGGCGCGTTCGGCCAGTTCCGGCCACGGCGCCTGGTCGGGATGGGCGAGCCCGACCTCCAGCGAGGTGCGCACGGCGGCGAGTGGGGTGCGCAGTTCGTGCGAGGCGTCGGAGACGAAGCGGCGCTGTTTGGCCGAGGACTGCTCGATGCGGTCGAGCATGGAGTTGAGGGTGCGCGCCAGTCGGCCGATCTCGTCGTCGCCGCCGGGTTCGGGGATGCGCCGGTGCAGGTCGCTTCCGGTGATCTCCGCGGCCTCTGCGCGCATTCGTTCGACCGGCCGCAGGGCACGCCCGATCAGCAGCCAGGAGGCGGTTAGGGCGCAGAGGACGACTACAGGCAGCGCGAACAGCAGGTGGCCCTGGATGTCGGAGGTCACGATGGTCAGCACGCGGTTGGAGCCGCCGGCGAACACGACGACCGGTGTGCGGCCGCTGACATAGCGCTCGGCCACTACCTGTTCGTCGCCGCGGTTCGTGGCGATCGCCTCGGGGTTCGTGCTTCCGGCGGGTAGGGAGTAGAGGGCAGGCAGCCCGGCGACGTTCGCGGTGGAGGCGAGCACCTTGCCTGACGATTCGTCGACCACCTGCGCCCACATGCTCGAATCCGCAGCCGCCGGAGCCAGAGGATCGGGCCAGGTGCCGTCCGTACCCGAGCGGGCGACCGAGTCGGCGTAGGCGGACAGGGTGGTGGTGACGTTCGCGCGTACTGAGATGACCAGCGTGATGGCCAGTACCGGGAAGCCGGCGAGGATCGTCGCGGTGATCACGAGTGCGGCCAGTGCAGTCAGGCGCAGGCGCAGCGAGCCGCTACGGGAGGCGCGGGTCAATGCGGTACCCCGATCCTCTGACCGTTTCGACGCTGTGCACGCCGAACGGTGCATCGATCTTGCGGCGCAGGTGGTGGATGCGAACCTCAACCACGGCGGGGTCGGACCGGGAGGCGGAGTCCCAGCAGTGTTCGAGCAGTTCCGTCTTGGACACGGCGCGTCCGTCGGCGCGCAGCAAGTATTCCAGCACGGACACCTCGCCCGCGGTCAACGCGATGGGCGTCTCGCCGCGACGCACCGCGCGGGTGGCCGGGTCCAGGCTCAGGTCGCCGGCGCGCAGGACGGCCGGGCGCGGCGGGGTGGTGCGCCGCAGCAGTGAGCGGATCCGCGCCAGCAGCACGGGGTAGGCGAAGGGCTTGGTGAGGTAGTCGTCGGCACCCAGGTCGAGGCCTTCAGCCTGGTCGAGGTCGTCGTCCATGGCAGTAAGCATCAGCACAGGCGTCCAGATCTCCGCCTCACGCAGCTTGGCGCAGACCTGATAGCCGTCCATTCCCGGGAGCATGACGTCCAGGATGATCAGGTCGAACTCGTGCTCGGTGGCCCGCCACAGGCCTTCGGCGCCGTCCGCGACGAGTGAGACGGCGTAGCCCTCCGCGCCCAGCCCCCAGGTGAGGGAGGCGCCGAGGGATTCATCATCCTCGATGATCAGGACGCGCATGAGTCAAGCATGCCCGGCGAAGAGTACGACCGGGTCATCCAGCGCGCCGGAGTCTTGCCGGACGAACGCGCCGAGGCACTCCACGGCTCCACGAAAGTCCACCTCCTCGATCGGACCGGCTCGGGGCAGGTACCGGCGTCACCGCGGACGCTACGAACCGGCACCTTTCGATCTCCTTAACCGGCATCCGCGGCCCTGCCGCCTCGATCGGACCGGCTCGATGCACGTACCGACGTCGTTAGGGACGCTACGAACCGGCACCTTTCGATCTCCTTAACCGGCATTCGCGGCCCTCCCACCTCGTCTGCGGCAGGGCGCCTTCGATCTGCTCAACCGGTATCCGCGCCCTCCCACCTCGTTTCCGGCAGGTTGGGCGCAGGTGACCGGCGGGTTTCCGCGGCCTTGACACCGCGAAGCGCCGGTGCTCTCATTTTGCCATAGCAAATCTCTCATGGCTGGTTGTCTCTCTTCATGCTTGCAAAGACACTAGCTATAGCAAATCTTCTATTTTGAGAGAGGCCGTCATGCGCCCCCTGTCTGCTCGTTCCCTCGCCCCGGCTTCGGTGGCGGCGCTCCTGCTCGGCTGTGTGCTGGCCGGGTGCTCGACGGCGGCGCCCGCGTCAGTCGGCGCCACAAGTGGTGCCGCGGCGCCCGCGTCGGCCGCCTCCCTGATGTCCCAGTCCCACTCCGAGTCGGGCCTGGTCATCTACGGCAACGCACCCACCGCCGCGATCCAGCCATTGCTGGACTCGTTCACCAGGGCCTACCCGTGGATCAAACCCCAGTACTCACAGCTGTCAGACAATCAGGTGTTCACTAAGTTCCAGTCCGAGCACGCCCAAGGCGCGCGCACCGCCGACCTGCTGATCTCCGACGCGATCCCGCAGGCGCTGCAAGCGGAGCAGAACAGCCTGATCGCGAACGTCACGCCGCAGGGCCTTGCGGACTTTCCCTCGTACATCAACCAGGGCCACGGCGTGTACGTCATGTCGCCCGACCCGGTGCTGGTGGCCTGGAATCCCAAGCTGGTCACCGGCAGCCAGGTGCCCACCACATACGCCCAGCTCGCCGCCGATGTGAAGAGCGACCCGTCGAAGTACCCGCTGGTCGCCTACTCCCCCAACAACCCGCTGGGGTACGGCGCCGTGTACGGCCTGATCCACATCCTCGGCGCGAACGCCGTCTACAGTGACCTGAACACTTTCGGCCCGCACACCAAGACCCTGGATGAGGGCCTGGACGGCCTGCAGTACATGGTTCAGGGCGGCGCTTCGGTCGGCTGGCTCTCCAGCGGCCTGGCCCAGAGCGTGATCCCGCAGTACAAGGGCCTGGCAGCGTACGGATTCATGACCGACGCGACTCCGCTCGTGCCGCGCCTGATCGCGCAGACCGCCGGCGCCACCTCCCCGGCCTCGGCGCAGCTGTTCCTCGACTACATCTACAGCGCCGCCGGCCAGCAGGTCATGTGCGCGGTAGGGCTGGAAGCGTCAATGAACGACTTCAAGTCCGCCTCCGGCTGCACCGCCGACCTGACCGACCTAGCCACCCACGTGCCGACCGCGAACACCTACCTCGTCCCGGTCTCCCAGGACGTCGTCGACCAGCAGGCGACCATCACCGCCAACTGGAACAAGGCTCTGGGCCACTAGGCACCGCCATGACCGAGCACACTCTCCCCGCCGCGCCGGCCGCCCTCCGCAGCCGGGACCGCCGCCCCTTCCCCGCGAGCCCGGGACAGTTCCTGGTCTGGGCCGCGGTGGCAGTCCTGACCATCGCGCCGCTGACCCCGCTCGTCATCACATCCCTGCGATCAAAGCCCTACTACCTGCCCGGAGGCGTGTTCACCGCCTCCGCGTACAGCCAACTCATCGCCGATCCGGCGTTCCGACAGGCCGCGCTGAACACGGTCATCTTCGCGCTGAGCGCCACCGCGCTCGCCGTCGTACTCGGCGCTGCCTTCGCCGTCCTGGTCACCCGCACCGACCTGCCCGGCAAGCGATGGCTCGGGCCCGCGCTGCTCGCCCCGCTGCTGATCCCGCCGCTCGGGCTGATCGTCGGGTGGGAGTCGCTGTACGGACCGGCCGGGTACCTGACCCAGTTGTGGTCCAAGAACCTGCACCTGCCCGCCTGGAACCTGACCTCGCTGCCCGGCATGTCCGTGCTCGGCGCCGTGGTCACCCTGCCCATCGCGTACCTCACCTGCAAGGCAGTGCTCGAAGGAGGTGACGGCACGCTGGAGGACGCGGTGCGTGCCAGCGGCGGCGGCACGCTGCGCATCCTGCGCACCGTCACCGTTCCGCAACTGCGCACCGCTCTGCTCGACAGCGCAATCCTGATATTCACGCTCTGCCTCGAGGTGCTGGGTATCCCGCTCTTCCTCGGCCGCCCCGCGAACATCAGCTTTATTGCCAGCTATCTCTACGACACCTGGAACAACAGCATCGTGCCCGATCCGCCGGTCGTCTCCGCCGGAGCGATCCTGCTGCTCGCAGCCGCGTCCCTGCTACTGCTCACCCGGGCCAGGCTGCTGCGCCACTCCGCCCGCTACACCGCAGGTGCCCGCGCTACCCCGCCCGCACAACAGATCGGTCTCGGCCGCTGGCGCGCCCCAGTCGCAGCGGGAATGGCCGGGTTCGTCGCCGTGACCTGTGTCATCCCGCTGCTCGGGCTCGGACTGATGTCCTCGGTGACCGACCTGACCACCTTAGTCGCGCCCTGGCACCTGTGGACGGCGGCGAACTGGCACGAGGTGTGGAGCGACCCGACTCTGCACCGGTCGATCACCGACAGCCTGCTGATCGCCGCGATCGGCAGCGTGGCGACGGTCGCGCTCGTCGCCCTGGCCACCGTCGTCGCACACCGCTCCGGCTTCGCGCTGCGCCGTACCCTGCCCGCGCTGTTGGTCTACCCGAGGGCGACGCCGGGCATCGTGTTCGGGGTCGGATTCTTCTGGCTCTACCTGGTCGTCGACTGGCCCGGGGCGATGCTGCGCAACAGCCTGTGGGGCGAGTTGTTCGCCCTCTGCGTGCGCAACATGACCCTGGCTTACATCGTGCTGGCCCCCGCGCTCGCACGGATCAGCCCGGAACTGGCGAAAGC
Organism: Actinocrinis sp.; assembly: GCF_035938995.1. Taxonomy (GTDB): domain Bacteria; phylum Actinomycetota; class Actinomycetes; order Streptomycetales; family Catenulisporaceae; genus DASZGI01. The sequence continues at coordinate 4,562 of NZ_DASZGI010000373.1, read as the reverse complement.
CGCCTCGGCCTCGGGCGCCGGCTGGTGGACGACCACCCGCCGCGTCACCCTGCCGCTGCTGCGCCCCGCGCTGATCAGCGCCGTGGTCCTTATGTTCGTGACCTTAGTCAGCGACTACGACCCTGTGGTGTTCCTGGCAAAGCAGGGCACCGAACTGCTCGGCACCACGATGCTCCAGACCTGGTCCAAGGGCCTGCCCGGTCCCGTCGCCGCACTCGCCCTGATCCAGGTCCTGCTCGTCGCCCTCGCCTTGGCACTTGGCCTGGGATGGACCCTGCGCAAGAAAGCCCGCAGCCATGCCTGAGATCTCCGCACACGAGCTGACCAAAAGCTTCGGGCCCACGCGGGTCCTGAACCGGATCAGCTTCACCGTCCCTGACAAGCAGCTGGTCACCCTGCTCGGCCCGAGCGGCTGCGGCAAGACCACCACGCTGATGGCCATCGCAGGATTCAACACCCCCGACGGCGGCACGATCAGCCACGGCGAGCGCGTGCTCTTCGACTCCGGACAGCGCCGCAACGTCCCGGCCGAGCAGCGCGACCTGGGCGTGGTCTTCCAGTCCTACGCCCTGTGGCCGCACCTGACCGTCGGCGAGAACGTCGCCTTCCCGCTCAGGATCCGCCGCGCCGGCCGGGCCGAAGTCAAGCGGCGCGTCGGCGAAGTCCTCGACTTGGTCGAGCTCGGACACCGCGCGGACGCGCATCCGCACGAGCTATCCGGCGGGCAGCAGCAGCGCGTGGCCCTGGCCCGGGCGCTCGCCCACGGCCCCACCGCGCTGCTGCTCGACGAACCGTTCTCCAATCTCGACGCCAAGCTGCGCGACCGGGCCCGGGAATGGCTCGGCCAACTCCAGCGCGAACTCGGCATGACCACAGTCTTTGTGACCCACGACCAGACCGAGGCCCTGGCGATGAGCGATCAGATCCTGGTCATGAACGGCGGCCGGATCGTGCGCGCGGGCTCGCCCGAAGAGGTCTACCGGCGCCCCGGCAGCCGCTTCGCCGCGCAGTTCCTCGGGCGCTGCAACTTCCTGACCGGCACCGCGCGCCAGATCGCCGACGGCGAATACCTGCTCGAAGCAGACGACCTACCCGGCCCGGTCCGCTTCCGCGCGCCAGCCGCACTACAGCCAGGCTTCGCAACCATCGCAGTGCGCCCCGAATCACTGCTGCTGAGCGAGCCGGGAGCGGACGTGTCTGGAGCATGCTGGCCGGCGCAGGTCATCCACACGACCTTCCTCGGCGACCACTATCTCCATACCCTGCGAGTCGGCGCACAGGTCCTGGAGGCCGTGAGCACCCGGCCCCTCGCGACCGGCACCGTACAGATCTCGATCGACGAGACCGCGGCCAGCCTCGTGACCGACGACGAAGAGGAGTTTGACAATGTGCTGTAGCAGACATCAAATAGTGCCATGACGCTGCCCGCCCTCAGTTCCCAGTCCCTGGCTGACCAGGCCTACCAGGCCCTGCGCGCGGCGATCGTGCGCGGCGACCTGCCCTGGGGCGAGAAGATCACCGAACGCGGGCTGGCCGCGCGCCTGGGCGTGAGCGCGACACCCGTGCGTGAGGCGCTGCGCAGACTGGAGCAGGAGCAGCTGGTCGAGCACACCGGGCCGCGTTCGCTCAGGGTGGTCACCGTCTCGCCTGAGGAGCGGTCCGAGAGCGGCGCGATCGAGGCGGCCCTCGAAGGAGTGGCCGCGCGCCTGGCAGCGCACAAGGCCACCGAAGCGCAGCTCAAGCGGATGGGCACGCTGCTGGACGAGGCCGACGCGGCCGCGGACGCACTGCGCGGCGACCGCGACGCCGGGCGGGAGCTGAGCCCCGACCAGATCGAGCGGATCTTCGACGCGGTACGCGCGTTCCACCGCGAAGTGGAGCAGGCCGCCGCCAACACGCAGCTGACCCGGACCCTGGACCAGGTCAGGGCGTTCAGCCGGTCGGAGCGCCTCAAGCTCGCCTCGGCCCAGCTCACGGCGGGCTCCGAAGGCCAGATCCGGCGGTACGCCCAGCACCGCGAGATTCTCGAGGCCTTGCGCGAGCGCGACGCCGAGCGCGCCGAGCAGTTGGCCCGCACCCACGCCTCCTCGGCCGCGAGCGACCTCGCTGGCTGGGACGCGTCCTAGTGGGTGTTCGAGAGGTCGTGCCGGGGATCACGACGCCTGTCACGCGCGCTCGCCGCGTTGTCGGGCCGTCCGCGGACACCTATCCGAGGAGGCCCCTCCGCCTTGCGATCGCACGCGCCAGACGCCGCGCCCTGATCCGCCACCACCTCTCACACACCCGCTAGGTAGCGCCCACCGCACACGCGCCCGGGCACCGGGAACCCGTCGCGGGTGAACGCCACCGCGGACGCGCCCACCGCGCATGCGCCCGGAGCACCAGCCCGCCCCACACACGTCCCATCCCAGCCCAACCCACTCGACACTTGCTATACCAAATAGCTAGCTCGGCCCCCCAGCCGCCCGCAGCCCCGTGCGGCGGCGCTGCAGAAGGCGGTAGGTACACCATGGAAATCAGGATTCTGGCGCCAACCGGCGCGTTGGGCGCGGGCTTCCGCCCGGAGTCCCTCGCCCGGGGCGTCGCACTGCGCCCGCACGTGATCGCCTGCGACGCCGGGTCGACCGACAGCGGTCCCGCGTATCTCGGCGGCGGCGAGCCCAAGCTCTCCCGTGAGGCCGTGGGACGAGACCTGCGCCACCTACTCAAGGCCAGGGATGCGCTGGACGTCCCGCTGATCATCGGGTCCTGCGGCACCAGCGGCTGCGACAGCGGCGTGGACTGGGTCGCCGAGATCGCAAGGGAGATCGCCGCCGAGGGGCGCCTCTCCTTCAGCCTCGCCCTCATCTACGCCGACCAGGAACCCGCGGACCTGGTGCGCCGGTACCGGCAGAACCGGATCAAGCCGCTGGACGGCGCACCCGAGATCGACGAGGAGACCCTGCGCGCCAGCCACGTCGTCGCGATGATGGGCGTCGAGCCAATCCAGCAGGCGCTGCGCGACGGCGCCCAGGTCATCCTCGCCGGGCGAGCCAGCGACACCGCACTGTACGCCGCAGTCCCGCATATGCTCGGCGCCGACCCCGGACTGACCTGGCACGCGGCCAAGACCGTCGAATGCGGTGCGGCCTGCGCCATCCCGCCCTCGGCCGACGGGCTGTTCGTGCACCTGCGCGACGACCATTTCGACGTCGAACCGCTCGACCCCGCATCCCGCCTGACCCCGCACTCGGTCGCCGCGCACACCCTGTACGAAAACGCCAACCCGTACCTGATCGCCGAGCCCTCCGGCACCCTGGACACCACCGAGGCGACCTACACCGCCCTCGACGAGCGCCGCGTGCGCGTCGCCGGTGCCACCTACCGGCCGAGCGACACGTACACGAACAAACTCGAAGGCTCACGGCTCGTCGGCTACCAGACCATCGTCATCGGCGGAATCCGCGACCGCATCGTCATCGAACAACTCCCGAGCCTGCTGCCGAAGGCCCAGGACTACTTCCGAGCCAAGATCAAGGACGTGTTCGGCGGACGCGTCCATCCGGACGACGTCACCATCGACTACCGGCTCTACGGACGCGACGCCGTCCTCGGCCCCCACGACCCGGCGCGAGACCAGCCCGTCCACGAACTCGGCGTCCTGATCACGGTCACCGCCCCCACCCAGCACCTCGCACACGCGATCGCCACCTTCGTCGCCCACGCCTCCTCCCACCTGCCGGTCCCCGAATACGACGGGCTGGCCAGCACCATCGCCTACCCTTTCTCCCCACCCGAGACCGACCGCGGCCCGGTCTTCCGCTTCACCCTGCACCACGTCGCCGTGCCCGAGAGCCCGCACGAGCTGTTCCGCACCGTCCACGAGAACGTCCAGAAGAGGTGATCGCATGACCCGCCTACTGGATCTCTGCTCCCTGATCCGCTCCAAGAACGCCGGCCCGTTCTGGCTCACCTTCGACTTCATGGCCCGCGACACCGACAGCTACCGCAAACTGCGCGGCTCCAGGGCACTGAGCGCGGGACTTTTCGCAGAGCTTTACGGCGCCGACCCCGCCCAGGTACTCGTCGTGCACCACGACGGCGCCGAAGCGGTCAAAGTCTCCTTCCCCCGCCCTGTACGCCAGGGAGACCTCGCCGACTCCGACAGCTATGGAGGACAGCAGTACGCGCCCCTGGTCGATCTCGAAATCCCCGCCGACTGAGCCACCCCGCCCTCCCACGTCGCGCCACCCAATCCTTTCATGATCCCTCCCACCATCGGCTGTGGGTGGGAGGGATCTGAATGCCGAGAACCTCGCACCAAGCCGCTCACCGATCGCGATGACGCCCCAGGGCGTGCCACCTGCACGGAGGAATTTTCGGCATGCCCAGGACCTCGCCTGGTGTGCCGCGGCTTCGCATATAACGGCGCGTTGGTATGTCGTGATGGTTCGAAACATGTGCGCACTTCACCACCTGGCATAATGAGGCACGAATCAATGCATGGTGTTACTTGAGATCGTTGGGTGCAATTCTCGGCACCCCCAGCACCCGCGCCAGGCGGGAGTAGCGCGGGGGGGGGG
>NZ_DASZGI010000372.1:0-17751 GCF_035938995.1 Actinocrinis sp. | reverse complement strand
CTGGCGGGCATCGACTGTCTTGCCGAAGTCGACCTGGAGGTACTGCCCGGGGGTCTGGCCCGTGCCGGTCGAGTAGCGGGTGCTGGCGTCGCCGTCCACGGCGTTGGCCGCTACGTCACCGGTGCAGCAGGGGTTGGTCGGGCCGTTCGGGTTCGCCGTCGCGGTCCAGCCGGTCGGGTTGACCTGACGCAGCGCGTCGGTTCCGGGGATGTCGCCGCGCCAGACGAACGTGGCGAGGGCGCCGCCGGGCAGGGTGTAGGTGAACGCCTGGCTGCCTTCGCGCACCGCGAAGGTCTGCGGGTTGTCGTTCTCGTTGTGCGCGACCAGCACGGTGCTGCCGTCCGGATTGCGGAACGCCACATCCATGATCTGACCGTTCCAGCCGGTCGTACCGAAGGACGTGCTGCCGATGCGCACCGCGCCGGGCGTCACGAACCGGGCCAGATGTCCGAGCGTGTAGTACTCGGCGTCGTTGGTGACGGTGTCGCCGGGGCCAACGGTCACGATTCCGGTGCAGGTGGCGCAACCGCCCACGTGCGGGCCGCCGGACGGGTCGAGGGCGAGGTTCCAGTTGATGACGGTCTCGGCCCAGTTGCGGGTCGCGCCGATGATCAGGTTCCTGGCGTGCCACTTGAGCGTGTCGGAGAAGGTGTTCGCCGGGTTCGAGGACTGGCTTCCCGAGCACTCAGTGAAGTAGATCGCCTTGTCCGGGAACTGGTTGTGCAGCGTCGTCATCGCGCTCGGATCGCCGTAGTAGCAGTGGTATGCGACGCCCGAGACCCACTTCGCGGCCGGGGAGGACAGGACGTTCTGCGGGTACGCGTTGATGTCCGCGGTCTCGTCCGGCGGGGTGTTGGCGACGTCGTTCGGGTGCTCGGTCCAGTTGTGGTCGTACGCGAGGATCTGGGTGTGCAGGTCCGCGTCGCGCAGCATCGGGCCGAGGTCCTCGATGACCTTCTCCTCCTGCCAGGAGGGCATGTCCGTTCCCGGATACCCGTTCGGCGTGCGGTTCTGCGGCTCGTTCTGGACGGTGATCGTGTCGACCGTGACGCCGTTCGCCTTGTACGCCTCGACGAACTTCAGCAGGTAGAGCGCGTAGGAGCGGTAGACGCGCGGGTCGTCGATCAGCCGTCCGCCGTCCAGCAAGTCAGTGGTCTTCATCCACGCGGGCGGGCTCCACGGCGTGGCCACGATCTGCAGGCGGGGATTGATGGCCTTGGCCTCACGCAGCAGCGGAAGGATCTGCGCCTGGTCGTGCGCGATGCTGAAGTCGCGCTGCGCGTAGTCGGTCTGGCCGGCTGGCAGGTCGTCGTAGGTGTAGGCCGCGTTCACCACGAAGTCGGAGGCGCCGATCGGCTGGCGCAGATAGTCCAGGCCGTCCCCGGTCCGCGGGTCGAACAGCGAGCGCATCGTCGCCTCGCGCGCAGCAGGGGAAAGCCCGGAGAGCACGGCGGCCGACGAGTCGGTGATCGCGCCGCCGAAGCCCTGCATCGTCTGGTACTTCAGGGTCGGATCGACCACGACCGTCGGAGCGGTGGTCGCCGCGGTACTGAACGGCACCGTCCCCAGATCAGCCATCTTGTCCGTGCCGTCGGGGGTGGTGACCCAGACATGGGCCGCGACGGGCGCGGACCCGCGCCCGTCGGCGGCTGCCGCTCCGACGCTGGCCGCCGTGGTGGCGCCGATGGCGGCCACCGCCGTGCCCAGCGATATCGCGATCACTCGAATGCGGGACATCGTCATCCTCCTTGCGCGAGTCGGGCGGAGGTCATGAAACAGATGTAACAATCATGGAACACTTTCAGCAGCGGTAGACAAGCAGCGATACCTGGCCGTGTCAAGGGACCCAGCGTCTTCTCCACGCTTCTCCGGACTGACTATGCTTCGGTCATGGAACAGCATCGTGTAACACATGGTTAGCGGTCCGCAGGGGCGGCGGGTGACTGTGCGCGCGATCGCGGCGCAGAGCGGGGTGTCCATCGCCACGGTCTCCCGGGTCCTCAACGACCAGACGAACGTCGCGCCCGAGACCCGCGAGCTGGTGCGCCGCGCCGCCGAGCAGCTCGGCGCTCAGGCGGCCGGTTCCCGTCCGGGCGTGCGGCGCACCTCGTCGGATGCGGTTTACCTGCGCTGCCCGTACGTGCTCACCGACTACTTCGGGCTGATCGTCTCCTCGATCGCCGAGACCCTGGAGCTTCACGGCAGAACCCTGATGCTGAACGCCGGGGAGGCCGCGCAGCAGGAGACGGTGCTGCCCACGCTCCCCGCGCGGCCAGGCGTCGGCGGCGCGATCGTGATCCTTCCGCCCGAGCCCAGCGACGAGCTCGTCGCGCTGCGCGCCCGCGGCTTCCCGTTCGTCGTGGTCGATCCGCGCACCCCGCCGCCGCGCGACATCGCGGCGGTCTCCGCGGCCCACTTCGCCGGGGCCCGCAGCCTCAGCCATCACCTGGTCCAGCTCGGCCACCGGCGCATCGGGGTGGTGGCCGGACCGCACAACTGGCTGGCCGGGGAGGCTCGGCTGGCCGGGCACGCCGCCGCGCTCGCCGGGGTCGGCGTGCTCCCCGACCCGGAGTTGTGCCGCGCGGGCGAGCCGACGACGCCATTCGGCTACCGGACGGCCGGCGAGCTGCTCGACCTCGAGGACCGGCCCACCGCGCTGGTCTGCTTCAACGACAAGACCGCGGTCGGCGCGCTGGCCGCCGCGGCCGAGCGGGGACTGAGCGTACCGGCCGACCTGTCGATCACGGGTTTCGACGACATCGACCTCGCCCAGGCCACCAACCCCCAGCTGACCACCGTCCGCCAGCCGCTCGAGGAGATGGGCCGGATGGCCGTCAGCCTGCTGATCCGTCTCCTGGACGGGCACCGGGTCGACGCCCTGCACGTCGAGCTCGCGACCGAACTGGTCGTGCGCGGCTCATCCGGCCCCGCACCCGCGCGACAAGCCAACGCGGCGCCGCGGACGTCTCGCACGTCCGCGGCGCCGCTGCTTGATACCCGTTACTGAGTCATCGGTCATTCCGTCCGCAGTCGCGCCGCCACGTAGCTCACCCACAGCATCCCCGTCAGCGCGCCGATGCACAGGGTCAGCGAGCCCGCCGCTCCGCCGACCATCGCCCAGCCGTCGCCCAGAATGAAGATCACACCGGCGATCCGGGAGGCGATCGCGAGACCGCGCCGTCCTTCGCGGGCGTAGAAGCGGCCGAGCACGAAGCAGGCGGCGATGGTCGCGGCGAAGGCGACCGTGCCGGAGAGCATGTGCAGGTCGCTGTGCCAGCTCATCGTGTGCGGCTCGCCCAACGGTGTGCCGGCCGGGAAGCCGTTGCCCGGGTCCATGTGGAAGATCCCGGCCGCGACGTAGCCGATGCCAGCGATGCGCACGAGCCGCGGCACCCAGACGCCGCCGGTCCGACCCGCAAGCGCTCGCCGCAGCCCGGCCGCGCCGAGTATCGCCAGCACACCCGTGAGCACGAAGTCGGTGACCTGGATCCAGCCGAGTGAGCCGTCGCTCAGCTGGCTGAGCGGGTTACGGGTGAGGTCGAACCCGGCGCGGGTGAATGCCTGGCTCAGCGAGACGACGGCGAAGAGCGGCGCGGACAGTGCTGCACAAGCGAGCAGCGCGCGAGTCGCCGCCGTCCGCTTGCCGGTAACGACGGTCGCGGACGTCGCAGAGAGCGTGTTCGCGGTCGTGGTCACTGTCGAAGTCATGATGGTCTCCCTGTGAGATTCGCCGGGCCTTGTCGCCCGGCTCACTCACGCTTCGATCGGCGGGAGACCGATTCGACACGTCCACCAAGATTCTTTACATCGAGTTCGCCGCCGCGGCGCGGCAGAGCAGAACCTCCTGCTCCCGGACGTTGCGCGCGAGCGACGCGGCGCGCTCGAACTCCTCACGCGCCTCCTCGTGCCGGCCGAGCTTAGCCAGCAGATCTCCCCGGACCGTGGGCAGCAGGTGGTAGTCCTTGAGCGCCGGTTCGTCGGCGAGCGCGTCGACCAGCTTCAGTCCCTCGGCGGGCCCGGCCGCCATAGATACGGCGACCGCGTGGTTGAGGCGAACCACCGGAGACGGCGCGACCCGACCGAGAATGTCGTAGAGCGCCGCGATCTGCGCCCAATCGGTCTCCTCGGGGGCCTGGGCTTGGGCGTGGCACGCCGCGATGGCCGCTTGAAGCACGTACGGGCCCGGCGGTCCCCCGATCTGCTCCGCGCGCAGTAGTGCCGCGAATCCGCGCAGGATGAGCAGCCGGTCCCAGCGCCCGCGGTTCTGCTCGAGGAGCGGAACCGGTTCGCCCGATGGTCCGACCCGGGCACGCAGCCGGGACGCCTGGATTTCCATGAGCGCCACCAGGCCGCGGGCTTCGGCGTCGTTCGGCGCGATCTCGGCGAGGATTCGGCCAAGTCGAAGCGCCTCGTGGCACAGCTCGGGGCGGGTCCAGTCCTCGCCGCCGGTCGCCGCGTAACCCTCGTTGAAGACGAGGTAGATGACTTCGAGCACCGAGGCCATCCGCTCGGCGCGCTCCTGAAGGGGCGGCAGCTCGAACGGGATGTGGTTCTTGCCGAGGGTGCGTTTGGCTCGCACGATGCGCTGGGCGATCGTGGCCTCGGGCTGGAGGAACGCCCGCGCGATCTCCCCGGTGGTCAGGCCGCCGAGCAGCCGCAGGGTGAGCGCGACCCGCGCCTCGGTGGAGAGCACCGGATGGCAGGAGATGAACATCAGCCGCAACAGGTCGTCGCCGACCTCGGCGTCGTCGAGGGCCGCCTCGACCTCGGCCTCGACGCTCGGCTGCACGGTCCGCAGCTCGGCCTCGATCTGCTCCTGCTTGCGCTCGAGACGTTCGAGCCGGCGCAACCGGTCGATCGCCCGGCGCTTGGCGATGACTGTCAGCCAGGCACCGGGGTTCGGCGGGATGCCCTCCGAGGGCCACTGCTCCAGCGCGGCGACCAGCGCGTCCTGGGCCAGTTCCTCAGCCAGGTCGACGTCGCGCACGAGCCGAGCAAGTCCCGCGATGATCCGTGCGGACTCCAGGCGCCAGACCGCCTCGATCGCGCGATGGATGTCGGCGTCGGCGTCAGCATCGGGGGCGGTGTCGGAAACGGCCATGGAGCCGATGACAACATCGTCATCGGCTCCAACGCAAGACCGACCCCCGGTCAGCCAACGTCAGCCGCACCGCTCAGCCAACAGCGTCAGCCGCCCGGCTCAATCAGCCGAGTCAACCGGCGGATCACCCCTCCGGCACCGTCAGGCGAAAACCTGCCGGACGTCGCTGTCGCCGTCCCCCGCGATCGCCCAGAATCGCCGGGAGATCTCGAGCGCCTCGTCCTTGTCGCGCACCTCGACCAGCGCGAAGCTGACGATCAGCTCCTTGGCCTCGGTGTAGGGGCCGTCAGTCAGCGTCAGCTTGCCGTCGCGGGACGAGATGTGAGTGCCGGTCGGCTCCAGTCCCCCTGCCGCGAGCAGCACGCCGGACTTGGTCAGCTCCTCGACGAACTTGCCCATCTCGGCGAACATCTTCTCGTCGGGGGCGGTCGAGCCAGCGTAGGTGGTCATCAGGTAACGCATGATCGGTCTCCTCTGCTCAGTTCGGCCTGGGCACCGGGCCCAGTCTGGACCACTGTGGTCCGGCCTTTGAGCATGCTTCGAACGGCGCGGCGCGGAATCGACACGATCGACGAGTTTTCTCAAAAAATCTTGGTCGGCTCATCGGACCGAACGTAGCGCCGGTGCGTGTGCTCTCTCAGGGCCGTCAGCGTCGTCTCCGGGCACGAGAAGAGCTGACAGCTCGGGGACAAGGCAGACTCGGCAGCTCCCGACCAGGTCAGGTGGACGATGCACCACCGCGGACGCGGACCGTCGCGGAGACTGAACACCGACCGATCGCACGATCGGCACCGCGCCCGCGCGACGGCTGTAGCGGTGGCGCCCCACAATATGTGCTCCTCGCCGACCTCCCGCCGCAGTTCCTTCGCAAGCGGAGCCGTATCATCGGCAGCCACTGCGACCCAACCGTCCGGCAGATCTGCCGAGTCCAGGTCCGAAGCCGTCGCGGCGGTGCCATCGCGCGCGGCGTGCAGACGGCACAGCGCAGGCAGATCGGCCAAGCGTACTTATCCGCCGAAACCCCGGGACGTGCGTCCGCCCATCGAAACCACGGCCCGCCAGGCTGAACGAACTCGTGTGCGCGCGCACGTCGGCAGATATCGCAGCGACGGTCTCAGAGCACCACGACGTGAGACACCGCCTTACTCAAGACCGTCCAGAAGCGGCCACACCTGCTGGCCGTCAGCGAAGACTCCACCAAAAACCCGTAAGGCCTGGACAGCGTTTTTAACGTTGCCGACAAAGGAATTCGCGCCCTCTGGGCCCAGCTCACCGATCGTGTTGTAGCTGCCGATCTGGACCACGTTCTCGGCGTCCCCGATGAAGGTTCCACCGTCTGTGATCACCGCCGTGTTCGCCTTACCTATGAACGTTCCGCCCTTGACGACAATGTTTTTCACGTTGCCGACCCTGACTTCGCCGGGGCCACAAACCTCGACAGAGGCGCAGGAGCGGGAGTTCTGGGTCTTGGACGCGTTCGAGCGTTCGGGGCTGCGGGATGAGGACGAGGACTCAGAACTCGTACTTTCATTGCTGGCGGCGGACTCGCTGCTGCTCGAAGCCTCGCTGCTGCTTGCCGCTTCGCTGCTGCTGCTCGCGGCCTCACCTTCCGTGGCAGCCGTGGCCTCCGTGGAGCTCGCGCTTTCGCCCGCGGTGCTGGCGGCGACGTCGCTCGCACTACTTGCGTCGGCGCCGGCCTCGACCGCGGTGCTGGTTGCTTCTGCCGCGGTATCTGCCGCGCCTTCTGCTAATTCGGGTGCTAATGCCTCGCCTGCTTCAAGTGCTGCCGGGAGTAGCTCGGGTTGGACGATGCAGGCGACGGCGACCACCACGATCGCGACGACGGCGACGACCGCGAGGACGGCTTCCCACCAGTGGTGCGGCTTCGGCGGGACGGGCTTCTCACAGGTGGTGCCGTTCAGCTCGCCGCCGGCTGCGGTGCACGCGGTTGAGAGCTGCTGGATGTAGAGGCAGGCGGCGTCACAGATGTCGTTCGCTGTCGCCGCTGTCTCGGCGCACAGTTGGCGCATCTTGCCGTGCAGGCTCGAGCAGCCGCCGTCTCCGCTGCTGGATCCCGAGCCGGATCCGCTGCTGCTGCCCGAACCCGAGCCGCTGCCGGAGCCGCCGCTCGGTGCGGTCGTCGGCGGAGGCGGTACGTCCGTGGTGCCGCAGTGGGTCATCAGGTTGCAGCCGCCCGGGTCGCCGCACCAGCCGTTACCGCAGTCGACCATCTTGCCGGTCGCGTCGCTGTTGCTGACGGGGTTCGCGGCGGCGTAGGTGTAGCCGTTGAGCGACTGCGGGTTCGTGGATGCGAAAATCGGGTCGACGCTGAGGAACCTTCCCAGTACGGGGTCGTACTCGCGGGCTCCGAGTGTGGTCAATCCTGTACCAGTGTCCTGTGGCTGGTCCAGATACCCGTTGGGGTCGTTCCAGGTGCCCGGGACGCTGCCGCGGGGCGCGCCATAGGGGGTGTACTGCTGCCAGCTCGGGTTCTCCACGGTCGCGTCGAGGCTGATCGTCGCGGTGCCGTGTGGGTCGGCGAGTTCGAACTGGTAGTTGTTCGTCGTGCCGGACTCCACCGCCTGCCCACCGCCAGGCAGCGGGATGAACCGCGTCGCGGTGATCGCGTTGTTCGAAGTGTTGAGCTGGAGCTGCTGGCCCGGCAGGAACAGGGTGGTGGTGCCGGGATCGGTGCGCTCGAGGACGTTGCCGTTCGCGTCGTAGAGATAGCCGGTGCCACCCGCGGCCGTAGTGATCGTGGAGAGCCGTCCCAGGTCGTCCCAGGTGAGGGTCTGCTGACCGCTCGTGCCGGGGCCGGGTCGGCCGGTCGTCTCGCCGAGTCCGTTGTTGCAGTAGCTGGCGTTCGTTGTGCCGGACGGGCCGGTGGTGCTGGTGGAGTTGAGGGTGTGCGCGCCGGTGGAGCTGGTGGTGCAGGTGCTCGCGCTGCCGCCGTAGTTATAGGTAGTGGTGGTGTCGGTAGCGCCGGTCAGCGAGTGGTTGGTCTGGGTCTTGGGCTGGCCGAGCGGGTCGAAGGTCCAGCTGGTCCAGTACGCCGCCCCGGCGATCCCGTCGCCGACGGTGCTGGTGACGTTGGAGCTGGTGGGCTGGGTACCGCAGCTCGACGCGTTGGCGCTGTTCGTGGTCCAGGCCTGGGTGAGGCGGTCGAGCGCGTCATAGTTGTAGCACTGGGTCTCGTTCTGGGCGCCATTGCGGATCTCGGTCTGGCTTGTCGGGTTGCCGGACGCGTCGTAGGCGTAGCTGCTCTCGTCCAGCGGAGTCGAGGAGACCGCGGTATTCACCAGGCGGCTGTCGGTGATCGCGCCGGTGTGCGGATCGTAGGTGTTCGTGATCGACGCGTTGTTGTTCGAGCCGATGGTCTCCTGGGCGACCTGGCCCAACGCGGTGTAGGTGATGTTCTGGGTGTACCCGTTCAAGCCCCCGAGCGTGGAGGGCACGTCGATCCCGTTGTACGAGGAGAAGCCCAGGTTCAGGATTTCCTGCGACAGCCCGCCCACCGCCGGGACCTGTGTCGCGCTGGGGTTCCCGGTGATCTTCGAGTACGCGTGCTTATATGTGTATGTGCCTGCCAGGCTGCTGCCGCCCGGCACCATGTAGCTCTCGCCGAGCGATGCGCCAAAGACGTTGAACCCGAGCGACTGAATGGTGAACGCACCCGCGCTGGTGTACGAGGTCTGGGTGGTCAGCTGGCCGATCGCGTCGCTGACGCCGGGCTCGTCGTTGCTGTTGTCGTACACCCAGGACGCGATCTCGTTCGACGAGGACTGCGCGTTGAGCGGGGCGTCGTACTCGGCGGTCTTGCGGCCCAGGGCGTCGTAGGTGAACGACTGGGTGTGCCCGGCCGAGTCAGTGGTCTGAACGGTGTGGCCGGCTGCGTCGTAGAGCGTCGTGCCGGTCGTGCCGCTGTCCGGATCGATGGTGGTCGCGGTCTGACCGAGGTAGTCGTACGTGGTCGACCAGGTCTCGCCCTTTGCGTCGATCGTCTGGTACGGGCGGCCGAGAGCGTCGTACGTGTACTGCGTCGCCTGGGTCGTTCCGCCACTGATGCCGACGGTGGTGAAGCCGCCTGCCGTGCCGGTGGTCACCGTCGGCGCAGACGTGTACTGGTCCAGCTCGGTGCTGCGGCCGAGGGCGTCGGTGACGCTCGCGGTCGCCACCCCGCCGGTCGGCGGCACTGAGACGGTCTTGTCGCCGGTGTATTGGGTGTAGGAGATGTCGTCGACGGTGGGGTTGGACGCGTTGTCCAGCGACTGGACTTCCACCGCGCGGCCGAGTCCGTCGTAGGACGTCAGGGTCTGCTGGTGCACCTTGTTGTCGGGGACCGTGACCAGGGTGGTGGTGGGAGCGCTGGACGGGTCCCAGTAATCGGCGTTGGTCTTGGTCACCCAGCCGTGCGTGTCGTAGAAGGTGTCGTTGACGATCCGCCCCGCCGACACGGTCAGCGCCTGCTTCTGCGTCTGGCGCGGCCGCAGCAGCGCGTCGTAGATCTGCGTCGAGGTCGAATATCCGGACTCGTCGTTGAGCGTCTGCGTCGTCACCGCCGTGACCGTGCTGGACACCGTGTACGTGTACTGGGCGTCCGCGGGGTCGGACGGCGAGCGGCCGTGGTACCACACGGCGGTCGTGCGGCCGAGTCCGTCGTAGTGGACGGTCGTGGTGATGTTGTTGGCGTCGGTCGCGCTGGTGACGATCGTGCGCTCCGGGTCCAGGGTGGTGGACTGGGTCTGGCCGAGCGCGTTGGTGTTGGAGGTGCCGGTGACCGTGCCGTAGCTGGTCATCGTATACGAGGTCGATGTCTTGTCGCCGAGCGCGTCGTAGGTCGCGGTCGGACGGCCGTACCCGTCGTACACGGTGGCGGACTTGGTCTTGTAGGTGAAGGCACCGTTGGCGTATCCGGTGGCGGCCTGCACGATCGAGGGTTCGCCGAGCGTCGGCGTGCCCTGCGAGATCGACGCGGGCTGGGGCCAGGTGGTGGCGTCCGCCTGATCGTCGTAGATCGTGCGGCCGGCGGTGACGACGTCAGTGGCCTTGTTCAGCGAGGCGGGCGCGGTCAGCGCGTTCATCTGCGCGGCGGTGGGCGCGGACGACGCGCCGGGACCGGTGCCGCCGCACGGCTTCGCGTCCGTCTCGGTCGCCGCGACCAGCCCGACCAGATTCAGGTCCGTGTTCGCGGGCGCATACGTCGTCTGCTCGCAGGTTTCCTGGGAGCTGCCCGTGCCGACGAGTGCCAGATCGCCGGTGTCGTCGACGAACAGCGGCAGTCCGAAGTCGGGGTCCGCGGCGTTGGTGTCGTAGCTGGTGACGGTCGCGGTCTCGCGCCAGGAGGGTGGATTGGTGTCGGTCAGTGCTTGCTTGGTCCAGGTCTCCACCGGCTTGATCGCGTTCGCGGTCAGCGCGGGCAGTCCGGTGCGGGTGCGGGTCGCGGTCGGCGCGGACACCCAGTACGAGCTGACCGTCGAGTGGTCGATGGACCCGCCGTCATAGGTGTACGTCGCGTCTTCCAGCGTCGAGCCGGCGAGCTGGTCGGCGTCGTCGTGGGTGCCGCCATTCGTGTCCGTGAGGGTGACCGCGGTGGAGTCGTTGTCGTCCGACATCCCGCGGTAATACCAGCCCTCTGACAAGGTGAGCGGGTCGCTGCCCTGTCCGGTGCGCGTCTGCACGTCGCCGTAGCCGCGGAACTGGCCGTACGTGCGGTATTTCGCCGGAACCAGCTCGTTGTCGTCGTAGTGCCAGGCCGCGTGGCCGAGGTACTTGTACTGGGTGAACAGACCCGCGCTGCCGCCGGACGGGTCCGACTGGGAGACGGACTGCACCGAGTACTTGTTGAACCAGTCCAGGTACGGGGTCGTCGCGCCGTCGGGGGTCCAGTACGCCGGGAAGCACGAGGAGGTGTTCGTGCTCGGATCCAGCGTGACGGGTGACGAGCACGGGTCCACGAGTTCGTACTTGACGCTGATGACGCTGCCGGTCTCGGTGGTGATCGTGCTGATCCGGTACCGGTTGAGCGGGCCGAGCCCCGACCCGGTGCCGGTGGTGTAGTTCACCCGGTTCGCCATCATGATCGAGCCGAAGCTGACCGAGGGCAGGGTGACCGCCGAGCCGCCGGCGCTCGTGTCGGAGCCGGTGTGGGTGATCGATGACAGCCACAGCGTGGAGGTGTTGTACGTGCCCGTGGTCGGGATCGTCTGGTTCAGGTCCCAGGTGTCGACCGTGTTCCAGCCCGAGCCGTTGTACTGCTTGGCCGCGATCGAGGTCAGCCGCGCGGTGGAGAAGAACGACGGGCTCGAATTGTCGCAGGTGCCGGTGGACGGGCAGATCAGGTCGTCGGGCACGTCCGGCCAGTTGGGCGCGTTGGTCGAGTTCAGCGGGTCACAGGTGCCTGACACGCACCGGTCGCCGGTGCTGAAGACGACGCTGTCGGGCACGGTGCCGTACGCGTTGCCGTCGGTGAACCCGTAGTCGACGTGCGCCAGGTGGCTGTCACGCACGTACGACACGGTGTGCGCACCGACGTCCTCGCCGTAGTAGTTCGTGTCCTGCGCGTAGTAGTACGCCATCGCGTTGCCGTGCAGGTCCTTGACGTAGTCGAGGTGCCAGCGGTACGCCATGGTGCACACCGAGGAGGTGAACCCGGCGGAGTTGTAGCACGGGTCGCCCGGGTTGGCCGAGTACACCGGTTCGGTGTCCACGGAGTTGGTCGGGGTGCTTTTCGAGTTCCAGCCGGGCAGGTGGTTCAGGCCGAAGCTGTAGACGGTGCCGTCGCGGGTGGTCACTGTCCAGTAGTCGGTGTCGTAGGTCCCGGTGCCGTTGTTCGCGTTCTTGTGCTGGGTGATCACCTCGCCGTTGTCGGTCGAGGCCTTCCACGCCTTCGCCCCGGAGTCCCACACCAGCGACGAGCTCGATCCGCCCAGCGACAGGGTCAGGATCGGCCCGTCGTAGCACATGTCCCCGGTCTGGTCGGCCGTCGGCAGCGTCACCCCCTCAGGCGTATCCGAGCAGGTCACGAACGACTGCTCGATGAACGAGTCGGCCATCGACCACCCGTCCCCGATCCACGAGGACTGCGACTGGGTCGAGGCGATCTGCCCGTCCACGCTGCCCGAGTCGTACGACAGGCCGACGCTCGGGACGAGCGTGGAAACCGCCTGCGGCACCGTCATCGGGTACGAATAGTCGAAGGTTCCGGAGGAGCCGCCCGCGCTCCAGGAGCCCGAGGGCTTGAGCGACGTCGCGCCGTACTGGCCGCCGCCTCCGCCGCCGTCTCCGCCCGAGGTCGATGAGGTGACGGCGAGCACGACCGCGCTGTTGGCGGCCGCGCTGTCAGTAGTCGGGGCCGACCGGTCCGCCGTCTTGCTCGACACGGCATTGCTCGACACAGCCGTGCCGAGCGGGAGCGTGGCGGACACGCTCTGCCCGGCGCCATCGTTCGTCGAGGCCAGCGGGGTCTGCGTCCGGCAGGCGGCGAGTTGCGGAGTTGTCAGCGCGCATGCGGGAAGCTCCACCAGCCGCAGCCGCGAGGCGTAGTCCCCGCCGTACGCCTGCGCGAACGAGGAGTAGTCCACCCCGACGCGCACCTGGCCCCGGCCCGCGCCGGTCGGGGTGATCTGGGTCAGGACGCCCGACACGCCCGCGTCCGACGCCGCCTGGTGACTCAGCACCTTAACACCGAGTGACGACGGGCCCGCATATGCGCCGTGCGAGTCGGTGACCGCCTGCGCCCACACCGGCGTGCCCGCCGCGTGGCTCTTCGTGGTCGTGGCGACGTTCGACTTCGTCGCAGAGCTCGGCGACGCTCCGGGCGAACCGGCCGTCAGCGCGAGGGCGCCGGAGGCCGCGGTCGGCCAGGATGTCGCCGTGGCCTTGTAGTTCGCCGGTTGCTTCGGTTGCGCCGCCGGCTTCGCCTTGTACGCCTGAACACCGGAGACCGGCGCGCCCAACGACGGTGTGGGGGCCGTGTTCGGGGCCTTCGGCAGGGCGTCCGGCGAGATCGACAGCGCGAGCGGCGCGGCGAGGGCGGTGGACAGCGCAGCGGTGAACCAGCTCGAATGCCGGGCCCGCTCCATCGCGCGCGCAGCAGTAGACACACCCCAGTAAAAGACCCGCATGTGTCGTTATCCCCTTGTGAACGTGCTCCCCGTATTGGTTACGCAGTCCGGTCGGAGCGCTACCGGACTGCCACCCGCCGATCACTGTGCCAGCAGATTCAAGCTTCGACTCAGGCTACGACGGTAAAGAATCAACCAAATCCGGGGAAGAAAACTGGCAATCCACGCAACGAATACGTATTCGAACGTGACGCACATCACACATGTCGCGCAATCGGAACCGCTGGGTCCATACTCGCGGCGGGGTTACTCGCGGCGGGGTCGGTCGAGACCCGCGTACCACGGAGGGATATGCACGGCAATGAATATTCGAAGTAGTATCGGCATGCCCGGACGCGGGGCGGCGGCATTGCTCGCGGGCACGCTGGTCACGGGGGTTCTCGGATTCGCGCCACAGGCATCTGCTTTGAGCAGCGGAAACACCGCCACGACCGGCGCCGCGTCGACGGGGAAAACGGGCCCGGCGCCGCTCACCGCGGCGCAGGCTTCTGCACGGGCTCGCACGACGGGTAAAGCAGTTGAGGTCAGTTCGCTGACTACAGAGACTTCACTGACCACGGCGAACCCCAACGGCTCGCTGACCCTCACGGAGTCGGCGGCGCCCGTTCGCGTGCGTGAGAACGGCGCGTGGGTCGGGCTCGACGCGACGCTCAAGGCGAACCGCGACGGCACCTTCTCCCCCGCCGCGACGCTGAGCGACGTGGTCCTCTCCGGCGGCGGCAAGGGCGCGCTCATCTCCTTGCACCAGGGCGGCGAGGGCATGAGCCTCACTCTGCCGCTGGCCCTGCCGCGGCCGGTGGTTTCCGGGCCGAGCGCCACCTATCGCAATGTCCTGCCGGGCGTGGACCTGACCGTCACCGTCCGCACCTCCGGCGCGGTCAGCGACGTGTTCACAGTGCACAACGCGAGCGCCGCGGCCGATCCGCGCCTCGCCCAGCTGCTGACCGCGCACATGACCACCAGCAAGGGCTTGAAGCTCACCAGCGATGCGACCGGAAACCTGGCCGTCACCGACGCGTCCGGCCATGCCGTGTTCACCGCCCCGGTGCCGCGCGCGTGGGACTCTGCCGCGGCGTCGGTCGCCGCTCCGCTCGCCACGCATGCGGCGGCCGTGGGGACTTCGGGCACTGACGCTCCCGCGTACGGCGCGCACACGGCGGCCCTGAAGGTCACCACGCAGGCGGGAACGCTCGCGATCGCCCCGCCGAACGGGCTGTTCACGGCGAAGAACGCTTTGTTCCCGATGTTCGTGGACCCGACCTACTCCCCCAGCTACGGCAACAACGGCTGGTCGAGTCCGGGCGCCGGATACCCGAACGACAACCACTGGGATTCGACGGTCGACCCGACGAACGGCATCACCCAGATCGGGTACAGCGGTGGCCCGGAGGGCGAGGCGCTGAGCCTGTTCGACTTCCCCATCGATCTCAATACCCTGCGCGGCGCGACCATCTACAGCGCCTACTTCGGGATCGTCGAGACGCACTCGTGGGCCTGCCCCACCGGCGGGCACGATCAAAAGGTCGACCTCTACGCGCCCGGCGCGACGCTCTCCCCCTCGAACGCGACCTGGAACTACTGGTCGGGCAACCTGGGCGGCTCGATCGCGCAGGGGAACTTCGCCCTCGGATACAACTCCAACTGCCCGGCGGGCGGCATCCCGGCATTCAACGTCACCGGCACCGTCGCCAACGACGTGAACGGGGGTAAGGGCACGCAGACGCTGGCCATGCGCGCCGACGACCACAGCGACAACTACGCCTTCAAGGAATTCCAGGCCAGCTCGGCCAACCTCACGGTCACCTACGACTACACCCCGGACACCCCCAGCGGCCTGTTCACCTCGCCGGCCACGACCTGCGCCGGCAGCACTCTCGGCGACACCGGCGTGTCGCTCTACACGACCGTCAACACCCGCGCCGGCGGCTCGCTGACCACCACGTTCAGCCTGACCACCGGTTCCTCGGGCAACCTACTGACCTCGGCGAACGGCGTGAATTCGGACACGTACACGGGCGGATCGGGCCAGCTCGCCGTGATGGACCTGCCCGAGTCGTTCTTCAAGGCGCAGGCCAAGGGCGCGCGCACGGTCTTCAACTGGCAGGCGCAGACCAGCGACGGCACACTGGCCTCCGGCTGGTCCTCGACGTGCTCGTTCGCGTGGGACCCGACGCGCCCCGGGGCCCCGACCGTGGCTCCGAACCCGAACCCGCCGTCCGGCGCCAAGACCTGCGCGACGGTGAACGACACCACCGACTCGGTCCAGCAGGTCGGCACCTCCTGCTCGTTCACCCTGACCCCGCCGGTCGGCGCCACCATCTCCGGCTTCACCTACCAGGTGGACGACCAGCCGCCGGTCACGGTCGACGCGACCGGAGCCACGAACGTGAGCGTCCCACTCGCCCGACTCGTCAACACGCTGACGGTTAGCGCGCTGTCGGCGGGTGGCAACCTCGGCTCCTCGCGCACCGCGTGGTTCGACGGCACCACCATCAATCCGCCGGCCAAGGACGGCGATCTGACCCTTGACGGCACCCCCGACCTGATCGTGGCCGGGAACAGCACCACCGCCCTCCCGCCTGGCCTGTGGCTGGCCACCGGACACGGGGACGGCACCGTCGCCACCGGCGCGGTCAACATCGGTATCAACGGGCTCGGATTCAACACCAACGCCACACCTGCCGACTGGAACGGCGCGCAGGCGATCAGCGGCGACTACTGCGGCTACGGCGCGCAGGACGTCCTGGCCTACTTCCCGACCGGTGTCAACGCCGGCGGCGGCGCCGTGGTCTGCAACGACGGCGGCGGCGACCCGCTGCACCTGGGCACGCCGACCACCATCGGCACGACCACCGCTCCGTACTCCATCCCGGCCGGCGCTCTGGTCGACTCGAACGGCAACGTGGCGACCCAGGTCGCCAGCGCGGGCAACACCAGCGGCCACGGCGAGACCGCGCCGGATCTGTTCGCGACCATCAGCAACCAGCTCTACCTGCTCTGGTCGACGACCCCGAACGGCTACAACACAAACAGCACGTTCGGCGACTGCCCGCAGGGCTGCTCCGTGCTCAGTGCCCTGAACAGCCCGGACGGATCGCAGGACTGGAACAGCTGGACGATCGCCACGACCCAGCTCTCGTCCGGGATCGCGATGTACCTGTGGAACCGCACCACGGGTGCGCTCGACCTGTGGACCGGTCTCGGTTTGTCCAGCGACCACACGACCCTGACATTCGCCAACCAGTACGCCCTCTACACCGGAGCCTCGGGCAGCACTTGGAACAGCGGTCTCAACCTGCTGCTGCGTGCCGCCGACATCAGCGGCTCCGGGATCCCGGACCTGTGGGCGACCGATCCCACCACGGGCGTCGTCACCGCCTACCTGCCCTCGTCCCTCGGCGGCCAACCGGCCAACACCGCCACCACGACGCTGGACACCTCCAACCACGCGTGGCTGTTCCAGGACATCGGCACCAACACCTCCGGCAGTGCGCTGACGAGCACCGCGGACAGTGTCGGCTCGCTGAACCTAACCGGCACCACCGGGGTGCAGTGGAACACCGGCGACCTCTACCGGCCCGACGCACTGCTCAACACCCAGGCCGACGGGACCACCCCGAGCGGCGGGACCGGCGTGCTGTCCGCCTCGGGTCCGGCGGTCAACGTGGCGAGCGACTTCACCGTCTCGGTCCGGGCGAAGCCCAACGCCCTGGGCGGGGTGATCCTTTCTCAGGACGGCTCGCACTCCTCGGGCTTCATCCTCTATCCCGACGGAGCCAGCCGGAAGTGGATGTTCTGTCTGGCTAAGACGGACAACACCACCTGGAACTACGACTGCGATGCCGGCGGGATCGTGCAGCTGGGCGTATGGGCACAGATCACGGCCAGCTACAACGCCTCGACCGGCATCATGACCCTGTACGTGAACGGTGTCGAGACCTCGGTCGCCACGCACGCGGCGCTCAGCGGATTCACCGGCCCGTTCCACGTGGGCGACTTCCTGGACAACAACACCCGCTCAGCGCCCTACTCAGGACAGGTCGCGGACATCCACACCTGGAACGCGGTGCTGCCGCCTCCGCAGCCGCAGAGCGCGAGCAGCGAGTTCGTGCCGGTCAACCCGACCCGGGTCGTGGACACCCGCGACGGCACCGGCGGCACCAAGGGGCCGATCGCCAACGGCGGCGTGGTCGCCGCGCAGATCACCGGATCGGCCGGGATCCCGACCACCGGCGTCACCGCGGCGGCCGTCTCGATCACCGAAACCGCGCCGACCTCGAACGGCTTCCTGACCGTCTATCCGGACGGCACGCCGCAGCCGGTCACCAGCACGGTGAACTTCGGCGGCGGCGTGACCGTCACCAACGGGGCGATCGTGCCGGTCGGGGCCAACGGAAAGATCGACCTCTGCAGTTGCAGCGGCGCCTCGAGCAACGTGCAGATCATCGTCGACGTCACCGGTTACTTCACCAGCAACCTCAGCACACCGAACGCGAGCCTGTTCGTGCCGACCGAGCCCAACCGGCT
>NZ_DASZGI010000371.1:0-21779 GCF_035938995.1 Actinocrinis sp. | reverse complement strand
CTCTTAATCAGCGGGTTCGGGGTTCAAGTCCCTGACGGCGCACCAGGATTGACCAGCGGCGGTACCGGTTTCCGGTGTCGTCGTTCGTTGTTGGTGGGGCCAGGGTGGGTCCGTGGTGGGGCCACGGTTTCGAGGGCAGTTCGGGACAGTTCCTGCTGGTCTTGTCTATCAGGCAACGAGCTTGCTGTTTGCCGCTCGTCAGGCCGCCAGGACGGCGGTCGCGCTGCCGGTGCGTCCGCGCACGCGGGTGGTGCCGGGCACGAGGCAGCCGTGCTTGAGAATCAGCGCGGCGGTGGCATCGGCCGCCTCGCGGGCCGCGTCTGGCAGGACGCTGACGTAGGTGTCGGCGGTAAGCACAATGCTGCTGTGCCGCAGCGTCTCCTGCACGATCTTCAGCGACACCCCGGCCTGCAGCGCCAGGCTCGCCGCCGTATGCCGAAGATCATGAAGCCGGATCGGGGGCAGCCCACACCGCTGGCCGAGCGTCTGGAAGGTGCGGGTCAGGTAGGCCGGGTCGAACGGCGTGCCATCGGTCATCTGGAACACGAACCCGCTGTCCTCGGCCCCGAAGGCAGTCAGCATCCGCAGCTGACGCGCCCGGTGTTCGCGCAGCACATGCACGGTGACGGCGTCGAGCGCCACCCACGCGCGGCTGGAGTTAGTCTTGGGATCGATCAGAGCCCGCGCCCGTCCCCGGCCAGCCGGCTGGACCTGGTAGGTGACGTGCATCAGCCCGGCGTCCAGATCCACGTCGATCCACCGCAGCCCGGCCACTTCCCCGCGCCGCATACCCCGGAACGCGATCAGGTGGTACGCCACGTACAGCGGGTGATCGCGGTGCGCAGTCAGGAACCGGGCGACCTGCGGAGCAGTCCACACCGCCACCGGCGGACGCTCCCCCGTCTCCCGCCACCGCGCGATCAACTCCTCGGTCCACACCACCGCCCGCGGCCGCCGATACGTCGGCAGGCACCCGCACCGCGCCGGATTCTGTGCCAGATAGCCCTCCGTGACCGCAGCGTTCAAGGCGGTGCGCAGCGTCTTGAACGCCGCATGCGCACTGGCCAAGCTCACGGGACGGGCGCCGATTCCATCCCGCAACAGCCGAGCGAACACCTCCTTCACCCGGGGCGCGTCCAGCTCGGCTAGCAGCGTCAACCGGAAGATCGGCACCAGATACCGGCGCACGTACAACCGGTAGTAGCGCCGCGTGGACTGCCCCGCCCGACTACGCGTCGACACCCACAGCTCCAGCCAGTCCGCCACCGTCACCGCCACCGCCACCGCTGCGGCGCTACCCGCTGCGGGCACTCGCACCCGGCCCAGGGCCTCGGCGGCCTCACGCCTCGAACCGAACCCTCCCCGGCGAACACGCCGCCGCTCCGCCACACCGCCCCGCGGCAAGTCCACCTGGAAATACCAACTGCCATGCCCAGCCCACCCACGCTGCGGGCACCGTCCCTCCAACCGCCCGCCGTGCTCCCGATCCCGGCACCCGCACCGCTTGAACACACTGCCGCCGACACCCGACCGCCGCCCATGCCTGGACACCGCAAGCCGCCTCTCCGCCGAAGGACACAAAACGCTGCCCCACCACAACTCTTCGGTTACAAGCTCGGGCGCGTCTGAATAAGCAACCACACCCCGGAATCCAGCGCCACCGGTAGATAGCGCAGGCAACGTAGAAGCGCACGACAAGGTGCTGATCACAAAGGGGCGGTTACGTGGTGTGACACTTCAGGGGTCACTCCGCCCTGGCAAAATGAGCTGGAAGTGAGCGCCTCTCAGCACCGGATGACTATCCGATCGGCCGAGGAGAATGAGATCTCCGCCGGCGTGTTGCGCCAACTGCCGGGCTCGAGCCAGGCCTCTTCCCCGACCGGGTCCGCGAGTCGAGGCACCTTCACGGAAGACGAGATACTCGGCGCCCCCCGGATACTCTATGCCCGGCCCGCTGTCCAGAACGTCGATCATCAGGTCCGCGCCGAGGGCTTTGACGGTCACCGCTGCCGATCCCCCGCTGCTTCCGGCCAGCGCGTCGGCCGCGTTGCTGAGCACCTCGTAGAGGATGACGCGAACCAGATCCGGATTGACGCGCGCGATCGCGATCTGCGGAGTCTGGACCGTGAGCGCGCAGTCGGGATGGGCCCGCTCGAAATCACCGCGGAGCTGGGTCGTCAGTGAATGCAGATCAGTCTCGCCTGCCGTAGGTACGGCGGCCAAGGGCACCCGGTCGGATTGCGCCAGGAGAGCCGCCACAGCCGACTCGAATATCTCGCCCGCGGGCTGCGGCTCGTCGACGAGCTCCAGGTACCGCGCGCGATCGGGACTGAGCGCGCAGCCGTGGAGCAGCCAGACCCCGAGCTCCGCCGTCGGCCGATCGCTCGGGGCGCCCGGCTGCGACCGGTTCTCAAGGTCACGCAGGGCAGCGGCCAGATGGGGCTTGGCGCGCCCGCTGAGCACCGTGAGCA
Source organism: Actinocrinis sp. (assembly GCF_035938995.1). Classification (GTDB taxonomy): domain Bacteria; phylum Actinomycetota; class Actinomycetes; order Streptomycetales; family Catenulisporaceae; genus DASZGI01. The sequence goes on along the minus strand of NZ_DASZGI010000371.1, from coordinate 19,308 downwards.
CACCGCAGGCCCGGAATTGGACGGCGTCCTGGGACGCCTGCTCGACCAGCGGAAGTACGCTGAGACGGCTCAATCCCTCGTGGATCACCTGGTCCTGGACGGCGCGGTCCGCCGTGAAGGTGGCCTCCAGGAGCACTTCGTTGGCGGAGACCGGCTTGCCTGGCGGCGCCTTCAACAGCGCCGCCCACAAGGCGACCCGCGTGGCCGGCGAGTCCGCGATCGGGCGCAGCACCGCGTGCTCTACGGCACTGACGAACTGCGCGTCGTCCTGCCAGGCGCGTAGGTTCCGCCGAGCATCCTTGGACGGGCCCCGCCGCTGGGCGAGGTGTTCCAGGAACAGGTAGACCAGCGCGGGATCCGGGCCCGCCTCGAAGCCGAGCGCCGCAGCCAGCGCCGCGTCGCCGAGCCCGGCCAGGTCGACGATCCAGCTCAGTGCGGGCCACTGCGCCGAGCAGTCAGCTTCCAGCAGCGCACCCAGTTCGAGCGGGGTATCGCCGAGGAAAGCCGACAGTGGCCAGCCGGCGCCGACAATCCGGAGCAGGGCCACCGACCTGCGCGACCGGACCGTGGCCAGCCTGAGCAGATCTCGCAGGTCGAGGACGGCCGCACGCCCCCGCTCCGCGTGCTCGGCGCGGGTGAGGGCGGGCCCGACCGCGATGAACGGTTCGAGGCCGCCCAGGGTCGGGACCCGCCCGATCTCGGGGGCCGCGACGAAGAGGTCGACGGCACCGGCCGGGCGGAACCGGGCGGTCTGCGCATCCGCGAAGACGTAGTCGAGCGTGGTCAGATAGCCACCCTCGACCTGATCGATCCGCTTGCCCGCCGCGGCGCGTGGATCAAGGAAGCGATCGAGCGCGGCCGCGAACTGCGAGGCGGCCTGCTCACCTCCGTCGTGCAAACCGTCGAAGGACTCCAAGAGAGCTGACGCGGAGGGATCGGGCGCCTTCCAGGAGTCGAAATCGGGCGGCCGCCTGCGGGCCGGGTCCAGGTGCCATTGCAGGACGTCTTCAGGCCTGGTGCCGGACCACCCCCAAGCGCGCAGCGGCGGCACCGCCTCCGGACCGGGAGCACCGTCCCCGCCGTATTTCAGCATATGTTCGGCGCCCCTGAGTCGTCCGGAACGAAGCTGCGCGTGGAACGCGGCGGCCAGTTCGGCCGGCCTTTCCCCGGGGCCTTCCTCGAACTGCCTGCGCAGAAGATCGCGCTTCGCCTCGACGGCCTCGGCGAGTGTCGACGCCCGCTTATCGAGAGCCGTGCGCACGACGGGCCATGAGTGCGAGCACTTCTCTTCCAGCACGGCCTGGTCGATCTCAAAGCTCAGTCCGGCGGCGTCGGCCTCGTCCGCCAGTTCGTTCACCCTCGACTGGAACTCCTTCAACAGTTCCCGGCGGCGGGAGGCCATCCGCCTTCGCAGTTCCTCGACCCTTGACTCGTCGAGCGCCGCGGCACCCAAGGCGGCCTTCGCGGCGTCGAACTCCCCTGAGGCCACCAGGGCGCTGAGGACCTCGTACTCGTCCTGGTCTGCGAGTACGCCCTCGAGCACCGCCTCGGTCACCGCGGCCGGATCCCGCGGCCCGGGCCGGGCCAGCGCGACCAGCAACTGCGCGAAGCGGAATCGGCCCGGCCAGCCGGAGGCGAGATCCTCCAGAGACGCGTTCATTGCGCCTCCCGTCCCCACTGGGCAAGCGGATTGAGCCGGTCGAGCAGGGCCATCGGGGGCAGCGTGAAAGGCGCAGGCAACTGACGGACCTCGGTGAAGAGGTCGTCCCAGTCCTCGGCCATGACGCGGGCGATCCCGCGGCACCCCTCGACGACCGGGATCCGGTCTCCGGGCAGGTCGCGGGAGACGGCGGCCGTCGGCGCCAGCGCTCTCACCTCGCGCACCGCAGACTCGACCCGCTCGAGGAAAGTGCGCTGTCTGCTCCACTGGATGGGGGGCAGCCCCGCGTCCGCGATCAGCCGCTCAAGGTGCTGCTGGACGTTGCCGGGAAGATCCTGCGGCAGCCCGACGCGCAGGTCGGCGTCGCCCGCCGCCGCGGCACGGATGCGGGTGAGCAGGCCGTCGGCGGCGAACAGTCGGTCATGCATGGCCAACCCCGACTCGAAGTCGAACCTCTGACGCAGGGCCTTGATGCGATCGAGCTCGTCGCGCAGCACGTCCCAGCGCTGTCTGGACTGCGCGAGCAGCGCCGAGCGGGCCACCTCAGCGGCGAGTACGTCGAGGGGAAGCGCCGTGCGCGCCTTGTGAAGGTACTGGAACGCGGCGTCCGCCAGCCGCTGCCAGGACGGGGTGAGCGCGCGCCGGTGCAGGCGGACCACCTGCTCGCCCTCGCCGCCCGCCCACAGCAGTGTCTCCGCGAGCCCTCCGACCGCGCCGACGGTCCGCGCGGCGGGCGCGTTGTCGTCCGACATGTCCAGAACCAACGCGGCCTCGGTGAGCACTTCCCCCAGCGGACCGCAGTCCAGCGCGGCGGCCGCGACACAGGCCGCCGCGGATAGTCCGTCATACGGTTCCTCAAGCAACCTGCCGAGCAGCGCCGCCTCCATGAACGAGCGCCGTTTCCAGGCGTTCGCCACCAGCCACGCGGTCCATCGCGCCCGCTGAACGGCCGGGATCCGTGGACCGAGCCGCACGAGGGCCGCGGCCGCAGGCCGCAGGTCCGCGTCCGGGACACCGACGCGGTGCCAAACCTCCAGGACCTCGCCCGGCACGTCGAGGTCGTGGAAGCACTCGGCGACGCATGCGCCGAAACCCTCCGCGCCGCGCGCCTCGCGCGCTTGCGCCAGAACCGCCAGCGCCGCCGACGCGCCGCGTCGGTACCGTGGCGGCGCGGCCTGCTCGTCCGGGGCATCGTCCGTTGCGGGGTCCCCGGTCACCGCCGGAAGTCCCAGGGCGGAGGCCAGCTGGGTCACGAAGGACGCGCTCTGCACGTGAAGCCCGAGATGGGTGGTGCGAGCCGTGGCGGCCGGCCTGCGGATCATCTCGTCGCCGAGCACCGGAAAGCTGCCGATGAGCACGTCGTCGTCGGCCAGCAGCACGTGGGCGCCGGCCCGCTCGGTCCGGGTGGCGACCGCCCCGTCCGGGCGGTCCGCGAGCTCCGTGAAGGACTTGGCCGCCTGCCCGTCGCGGACGAGCGGCGGATGGATCAGGTATACCGCCGCGCCCGCGTCGGCCTTGGTCCGCAGCGCCCGCGCGAGCCGCTCGTCGGCGACCTGGGCGCTGATCCGGTCGTCGGCCAGGACGAGGCGTCCGGCCCCGCCGTGCAGGGCCCGCCACAGGAAGTCCTGGTGCGCCCCGTCCAACACCAACTCCACGACGGAGTCCCTGGCGGCCACCCGTTGCGTCGCCTCCGCCAGCGCCTCGTAGTGCTCACCCCAGCTGTCCGCCCACAAGCGGACCGAACCGGGAGTGCTGTCGGCAGCGGGCGGATACCGCCTGGAGCCGGGCTCCGGCGCGGCCGCCTTCCCCGGGACCGCCGGGAAGTCTTCCAGCTGCATCCTGATCCGCTGGCCGTCCTGCCAGCGCGGCCAGTTGCGCCGCGCCCAGATGAGCAGGTCCACCACGCATTCGGGCACGGCGGGCCCCTGGGGGGCGGCCTCGATTAGCACCCCGAGCTCCCGGCCGCCGCGGCCGCGGGCGATCGCGAGCGGGCTGTGTGAACCGACGAAAGCCCGGCGGTTGTCCTGTACGACGACGCAGGCCGACGTTCCAGCACCGCGGTCCGCGACCATGATTCTCGGCCGGTAGCGCGGGACCAGGTCGTCGAACAGCGCGGCGTGCACTTGGCGCGCGAGCGAGTCGGCGCCGCTGCGCCCCCACATCAGCGCGATGCGCACTCCGCGTTCCAGAGCCTCCTCGAACCAGGGCAGCGCGACGTTCAGACTGTCGTACGCGATCGTCGGCGCGGCGATCACCACCTGGCGCTGCGCCGAACCCAGGAGGTCTTCCAGCACCCACAGGTGGCCCTCGGGCCGTTCCACCAGGGTGACGGCCGCTCTGGCCCGCCGGGCGGCGTCCAACCGGTCGTTGATCTGGCCCGCGGCCTCCTTCAGTTCCTTCTGCTTCAAGTCGACCTGTGTCGGATCCGTCTCCGACAGGCCGGAGACCTTCTCAGCCATCCGTTCGAGCAGTCGGCCGACGTCCTCGGGCACTGCGAACACGCGGCCCGCGCGACCGCGCAGCGCCTTGGCCGCAGCACTCTCGGGCAGGGCCTCGATCAGGTCGCCGAGATACGCGCGCACCCGCTGGCGGGCCTGCCGGCTCCAGATGCGGCGCCGGTCGTCCACCAGATCGACGCTGACCCGGTCGGTGTCCTCGTCCACCTGGACCGCGGCATGGGCGGAGAGCCAGAGTAGTCGAGCCGCCGGGCGCAGCAGTGGATTGCCGAAGCCGACGTCGAGGACTGTCCTTCGGAAGCCGGCGCGCCGGTCGTTGCGTACCGCGCTCTGGACGGCGCGCAACAGCTCCAGATGAGGCAGGTCAGTCTCGCTGACCCCGTCGTCGACCGGAAGCTCCACGCTGCCTTCGCCGGGACGCCGGTCGCCGTCCGCCTTCGGGAAGATCATGCCGGTGATCGGCTCGAACAGGTACTCCAGCTGCTGGGATTTGACCGAGGCGCTGCGCAGCGAGCCGCCGTCGGTGGCGGCCAGGACCTCACGGGTGCCGTCGCTGAGGTCCAGCCGCCCGCTCTCGAAGTCGACGGTTATGTAGCCCCTGCTCCAAAGGGTGTGCACGACGTCGAGAAGGATCCGCTGGGGCAGGGCGAAGAGCTCCGCCAGAGCCGGCGCCGTCGCGCGGCCGGCCGCGATGGCCTGCACGACGAGGTCCTCGAGCGTCGTCACGCCGTCTTCCGGTCCGAGCTGGACGGCGAGCACCACCAGCCGGCACGGGAGGGCGAGGTCCACCGACTCGCTCACCACTGCTCCCATTCGTCCGCGCGCACTCTGCGCCCGTAGCGCCTGACCGTGTCGGTGACCATGCGCCAGTCGGGGCCGCCGTACGAGCCGTAGTGCTCCAAGCTCCCGACGACGACCATCAGCCGGCGTGCCCTGGACAACAGGACATTGATGACATTGCTCTGCCCCACGTGGCCGATATTCTGCGCCGGCCTGGTGCCGCGCTGGTTGCGGCGCACGAGCGAGACGATCACCCGGTCGGCCTCCTGCCCCTGGAAGGAGTGCACGGTGTGGATCCGGTTGAGCAGGACTCCCTTGGCACCGAGCAGCCGGACCTGGGCCCGGTAGGGGGTGAGCACGACGAGGCTGTCGGGCTTGTCGAGGTGCTCGGAGGCGGCGGCCGGGGGATCCATCTTGTCGACCAGGTTCGCGACCAGGTCGGCTTCGCCCTGGTTGAACCAGCGGGGGGCGTCCTCGTAGCCTTCGCAGCCGGTAGTGTCGATCCACACCAGGGCGGCGCCGGCCAGACAGGCCGGTATCCGGACGCCGTGGGGCACGCGGGTGCGGGTCCCGGACTTGAGGAAGGCGACGGGCAGGCCGTCCTCGTCCAGTTCGGCCGGCACCTTGGGATAGAACACACGGCTGACCGGTTCGGCGATGTCGGGATGCATGCGGAACTGATGGCTCAGTTCGCCGAGCGGCGAGGTCCCGCCCGACTGCGCCTCGTCCTGCCTCCCCTCAAACAGCGAGCCGAAGAAGCTCAGGGCTTCGAGGCGCGCGCCCTTGCGCTCGTAGTGCAACCGCAGCTTCTCGTCCGGATGGTTCTTCAGCGAGTCGAGGAAGGTGCGCAGTTCGCCCTCGCGGTGCGGCCCGAGCTGGCGGTGGTCCCCGATGAGCGTCCAGCGGGCGCCGAGCACGAGGGGGATGATCACCTCGGTGGGCCAGGCCTTGGCGGCCTCCTCGAGGATCACCCAGTCGAAGGTGTCCGCCGGATCGCGCACGGTGTCGTTGACTGTGGCTGCGATCGAGCAGGTCGCCAGCACGACGCTGGCGCCGTTGCGGATCCGGTCGGCCAGCTCCACCTCGTCCGACTGCACGCGGTCCAGCCAGAGCTCGGCGAGCTTGCGCTCCGCGGGCTCCAGGACCTCGCCATCCGGGTTGAACCCCCACTGCTCCGCGAGCGTCCGCTCTGCCGCCGTGAAACCGTCGCCGCCGCCGCGCAGTTTGGCTTCGATCAGCGTCCGGGAGACCCGTGCCACCTCCGGCGTCAGCATGGCGAGCGTGTGCTTGACAACCTCCCGATCTTTGACGACGTCCTCCTCGCGGCCCTCCGGGGCCTCGCGCAGCACCAGCATGTGCGGCGGCAGAAGCTCGATGAGCCGCTTCGCCAAGTGGTCGAGGGCGAAGTTGGACTGGGCGCTCACCAGCACGCGCGACCCCTCCTCGGTCCGCAGGAAGGCGCGCACGGCGCGGACCGCCACAGTGGTCTTTCCCGACCCGGGCGGGCCTTGCAGGGCGTAGAAGGGCTGGATCGCGAGCATGTCGCTGATCGTCTTCTCAGCGTTGCCCTCCAGCTTCTCGCTCCCGTCGCCGTCCTCGGACCACCGCCCGCGCCCGATGTCGAAGGAGTAAGGCTTGCGCAGCGACTCGACCAGCCCAGACTGGGTCCTGAGCGTATTGAGAGCCCGTTCCTGGCGCGCGAGCTGCGGCGAGGACCCCGAGTCCTCGGCGGGCCTGATCCAGCCAGCCTCCGGCATCCTGCGCCCGCGGGGAACCGCCACCTGGATCGAGTCGGGATCCTTCTTCGCCTTGAACTCCACCTCGAAAGACTCCCGCCCGAAGAAGGGAACGCCCTTGCGGCCGCCCACCACTTCGAGCCGGACGGTTTCCTCCTCCGCGTCCCGGGCGACGCGATCGAAGAAGTCCCCGAGCGGAGGCCGCCGCTGCACGTCGGCGCAGTAGGCGGTCAGCAGGGGGGAACGATGCCGCCAGTTGCGGTCGCGTGCGCTGTCGAGCTGGACGATCACCCGGCCCTTGCCGTCGGCCGCGCCCATCCGGACGAACGGGTATGTATGTGAATTGAGATCTGCCCTCTGGTACTCCACCAGGAAGTACAGGGACTGCAGGAACTCCTCGTTCTTCGGGTCCCGCTGAACGCTGGCGCGCACCGCGTCGGTGAGCACCTTCCAAGACGGCCGGTCCTTCCGGAAGCTATCGATGTCCTGACCCGGCTTCCAGGGGATCAGGTCCATCCGCCCGATTCTGCGCCGCGGATGGGCGGTCACCAGCTCCTGGGCGAACTCGCGGTCCCGGATGAACTTCACGACCAAGGTGTCGTCGAAGCGCTCAGCGACGTCGCCTCCGTACTCCTGGGGATAGTAGAAGGCGCAGAACCACACCGCCTTCCGGCCAATGAGCACCCACTCCGCCTCCTTGAGTCGCTCCTCGGGGCCCGAGGCGTAGCCGAGCGCCCCGCTGGGCGAGTGCACCAGGTCCGCGCTACGCAGTTCGTTCTCGAAGAATGCCTTCAGGTCGTCGCGGCCAGCCGGTTCGGCCGGACTGTGCGCGATCCAACCCCGCTGGAGGTAGATCGTCTCGACCGACTCTGCGGGCATGAACGCGAGCAGGTGCGGCTTCCGGACCGTCTCCTCCTCCCAGGCCGCACGGATCGCGGCCCAGTTGTTCTCAAGGTAGCGCGACGCTTCGAAGGCCGAGAAGCGCTCTCTGGGCTGCGGGTGGAGCATGTGCCGCAGCGTGTGGGCGAGGGCGTCGGGCAGCCGCGTCCCGGTCAGATGGGCGCGCATCTCGTCGTGCAGCCGGGCCAGGGCAACCGCCCGCTGCCGCCCCGTCTGGGACTCCACGGCCGCGTAGGCGTCGGGGAGAACCTGCGGGACCGAGCCGCAGAACCACTCCCAGCCGAGGACCCCGAGCCCGAAGAGGTCCGTCGTGTTCCACTCGCGGCGCACCCCGGCGTTCTCGTCGAACAGGAACGAATGCCGTTCGGGGGGCAGGTACACGTGATGCCGGGACTCGTCGATGCCCTTCGGCGGTGTCAGGTAGAGCAGGCTGGTGACGGCCTTGGCCCTGCCGTCGTCGTGGGCCTCGGTCCGCCGCATCAGGTTGCCGATCAGGGCGCTCATCTCGAAACGGGTGAGCTTCATCGCCCGGTCGTCCGGATCGTCGCCGCTGCGCTGCTGCGCACGGACCGAGCCCGCCGTGACGTTGCGGTGCATGATGCGCGCACTGTGCAGGTTGCTTAGCGCGTCGAGCAGCATGCTGAACTGCTCCAACGCCCTGAACTGGTTTCGGGCCGCCCATGCGATCGCGTCGTCGACGGGCAGCGCCCTGCCCTCCTCGTGGGTGATAGTGAACGCGATGCGGTAGTCGGGGTCGAAGCCCCCGCGCTTGACCTCCGGGAGCGCGGGGTGGTTGATGGCGCGCAGCCGCAGCAGGCTGCGCACGGAGTGCTCCCACAGCACGCCGGCGAAGCCGCTCACGTTACAGAAGAGCGACAGCTCGCCCCGATCCGACTCGTCGCCGGCCCGGTAGAGCTCGGCCCGCACGAGCACGTCGGGCACGACGACCTCCGGATCGCCGAGCAGGACGTAGCGGCCGTATCTCGCGTTCGCGTTGCAATAAAGGCGATTGATCAGGTCCGTGTAGTAGTCCACCCCACGTTGCGTCACCAGTTCAGTGTGCCGCTCGTCCTGACGCCCTGTCAGGGGATTCGGAGTCTTTCACCGGGCCGCCGCCGGGCCGCCGGGCCGGACGGACCAGGCCCGCGGGTCCAGCCCGAGGACGACGACGCCCTCGTCAGTGCCGACCGCGAGCTCGTCACCCATGGAGGCCAGGCACAGGCACCGCATTCCCAGAGGTATGCGATGCAGCAGGCGACGGGTGGCCACGTCCCAGAGCAGCACGGCGCGATCGTCGCCCGCGGACGCCAGAAAGCCGCCGCCGTCCGGCCTGCCCAGGAATGTCAATGCATTGACTTTTTCTGTGTGGCCGACCAACGCAGGGCCTCTGACGGCGAGGGTGTCCGCATCCCAGATGCTCACGACGCCGTCGTGAGCCGCCGTCGCCAGCAGTGGCTCACCGCCCGCTCCGAACAGCGCGGTCAGGGCTCTGATCGGTCCGGCGCGTTCGCGCGAAATGCGTACTCTCGCGGTGGCCGGGTCGTCGAGTCGTATGGTTTCGTCGTCTCCTGCCGTGACAAGCCATTCGGCGCCGCGGGATCCTATGGTAGTCATCGCTCGGAGGGTCTCGCGATGTCCGGTGAGGATCTCCCGTGGCGGCCGCGCCCCGTCCGGATCGTCGAGCCGTATGACCCCGCCGTCGCCTGCCGTGGCCAGCCAAACCACACCGTCCCAGGACACGACAGTTGTCATCGCTCGGACGGTCTGCCGGTGACCGGAGCCGATGGCCTTCGCCGGCCGAACACCCTCCGGGTCGTACAGGCGTATGTTCCCGTCGTCGCCCGCCGCGGCCAGCCACACCGTGCCGTCCCGTGTCGCGACAGTGGCCATCGCCCGGACGGTCCCCGGGTGATCGGAGCGGATGAACTGCGCAGGCCGGACGCCGCGTGGATCGTCGAGCCGTATGTCCCCGCCGTCCCCGGCCGCGGCGAGGAGATTCAGGCTCGCGCCGACATCGATCACCGTGATCGCCCGCACCGGTCCCGGATCCCCGGCATCCGCCTCGGCGACCGGCTGGATCGAAGAGGGCTGCCAGATGCGCACGGTGCCGTCGTCGCCTCCGGTGACCAGCAGCTGCGCTCCGGCGGGTCCGGTGAGCGCGGCGACGCTGCGAACCGCGTCGGTGTGGCCGATCAGGCCGAACGGCGGCGCGGCGACGTCTGCGAGGTTCCAGAGCCGTACGGCGTGATCCTCGCCCGCGGCGGCCAGCAGGGGACCGCCGGCGGATTCGAGGACGGTCGCCGCGTACACGGCGCCCTCGGAACCGGTCAGTCGGTGCAGGAGCTCGCCGCTGTCGGGATCCCAGATCCGAACGTCGTCATCGCCCATGGATACCAGGCGGGTGCCGGCTGGGCCGGGGTAGGCCGCCAACGCCCAGACCCGTCCCGTGTGGCCTTCCAGGCTTCGCAGCGCCCTGCGGCGGTCCAGAGCCCAGATCCGGATGGTGCCGTCTTCCCCCGCGCTGGCCAGCAACGCGGGCCCGATGTCGGACCCGCGGACCGCGGCCACGGCCCAGACCGGCCCCTCGTGGCCGGTGCGCGGGCGTCCCAGCGCCCGCCCGGTCTCGGGATCCACCATGTGCACGGCGCCGCTCCAGTCGCCCACCGCGAGTGCGGTCCCGTGGCTGACCGGTACCTGCACGATGGAGCTGACCCAGGCCGCCGACTCGATCCGTACTCGGCGCGCGGGCCTCCCGCCGGACGGATCCCAGACGTGAAGGGCGCCGGCCCCACCGGTGGCGAGCAGGGTTCTGCCGTCCGAATCAGTGAACTGCGCCACCGACCGCCGTGTGCCGGTGCCGCCTTCCGGCTGCGCCGGGGGCACCTCGACGCGTCCGGTCGCCGGGTCCCAGATCTGCGATCCGCCGTCGCTGCCTACGCTCAGCACGAGGTTGCCGCCAGACCCGGGGAACGCCACCACCGCCGAGACCGATTCGTCGCGGTGGCCAAGTGTGACGTGCGGCTGGTGCGTGTCCAGCCGAGCCCATCTCACCCCCCAGGCGGCACGCATTGCGTCGGAGGACTTCGCATGCGCCGCGTCCGGCGGGCGGCCCATGGCCCGCCAGGTGCCGAGTTCCCGGAGGCCGGGCCGGTCGGCGACGGTGGCCGAACCGGTCAGGTACGCGGACTCGATCGTCCCGAGGACCGAGGCCGGCAAACCGCCGAAGCCCTCGGCGGATCGCAGGGCCTCGGCGGTCAGGTCGTACGGGTTCAGCAGGTCGAGTACGTCGTGGCGCGAGCCCAGGACCTGCCAGCCCTGCGGTCCGGCGTCGGCGGCGTGGCCCGCCAGGTGACGGGCCAAGTACGGGTTGAGAGCGGGCGCGACCTCCTGGTCTTGTAAATCGGTGGACACCAGGTCGACCAGGGCGGCGACGACGGGTTGCTGCCCAGACCGACCGTCGGGCCCGGTGTCGCCGCGCAGGAAGAACTCCCGGAAGGTCCGATGCGCGAGCCGGTACACGCTCTGCTCCTGCTCGGCGTCGAGCATGATGTACGGAGCCGCGGCCTCGATGACCGCGTCGAGGTCGGCTTCGTGGACTTCCGCGTCGCCGAGGGATTTCGCCACCGACGCCCAGATCCGATCCGCCCTCGGCAGTCCGCGGCCCTGGGCGAAGGCCAGCGCCTCGAGTACGGCGCGGCTGCCCGGGCGGGTGTTCTCTAGCCGGCGTACGGCCGCTCCGAACAGCGAGCGGTGGTCGGTGCGCAACATGGCCGCCAGTTCGCCCTCACGCTCCGTGCGAAGCAGGCCGGGGTCGGCGAGAATCTCGTGGACAGCGAGCGCCGCGAACAGGAATTCGCGCTCCTCCCCGGTCTGCGGGTTGGGCGCGGTCACGAGTGCGGCGACGCGCTTCAGCGCCTCGTCGAACCTCTGGCCGGCCTCCGGGAAGTCAGCCTGCAGGGGTGCCAGCCGTCGCCTGATGTACTCGGCCAGGGCGATCTCGTTGCGGCTGATCCACTGGACCGCCACGTAGGGGCGAGAGTCTCTCCCGAGTTCATCGAGCAGGTTCTCGTCGGCCGGCTCCGAGAGGTCGGGACTCTCCGCGGTGGACGGACGGGTACCGATGACGGCACGCACCCGCGGAAGCCCGCCGAGACGCTGGAACAACGCGGCCATCTGCGGAGGGTCCTGGGACTCGTCGAGGGCGTCGGCGATCACCGTCAGATCACGCTCACGCCGCCGAAGCGCACCGAGCAGGGCGTCGATCCGTTCCTCGTCCGAAGCCGGCTGTCGCGCCGGGACCGGGGCGACTTCGTCGAACGCGCTGGCACGGATTTGGGCGACCACGTCTCGCACGGTCGCCCCTGCCAGATGTACGGAATAGTCGATCTCCGGCAGCCGGGCGGAAGCGGGCCAGGGATCCTGGGGGAAGCCCGCCGCGATCGTGCCGTCCTTCCGTGCGCGTGCGTACAGGAGCAGGTTGCCGAGGATCGCCGATTTCCCCGAGCCGGCCTTGCCGGTGACGACCAGCAGCCCGTGGGCGTTCTCCTCCAGCCACCGCAGGATGGCGCGGCGGTCGGCATCACGCCCGACGAAGTGCCATACGAGCTCTCCGGTGGCCGTTCCCACCTCCGTGCGCTGCGGTCGCGCGCGCTCACGCTCGGGCAGCGCGTCTAACGCCTCCTCGATCTTGGCGTAAACCTCCAGGGAGGCCGTCACCGGCGAGGCCAGGCGGACCGGTCGACGCAGCCAGCTGGTCGAGAGGCTCCGCGCGGTCACTCTGCCTGGGTTGAGCCGACCCTCGATCCGTCCGGCGAGATCGTGCAGGGTGAACTGCGCGTCGTTCTCGCCGTAGCTGTCCAGCGCCCCTCGAAGCGCCTCTCGGAAAGCCGCGCGATATCCCCGCCCCAGGTCGGCCCCGGATCCGACCAGCAATATCCGCTCGGCCGCCCGCTTGTCGAGCAGGAGCTGCAGTACCTCGTCGACAAAGCGCGCAGCACCGCACGCCTCCACGATGACCATCGCCCAGTGGTCCTCGCTCGCGCGCTCCGCGAACTCCCTGCCGATCTGGTGGGCCAGCTGGGCGGGGAGCAGGTGGTCGTCCTCGCCGTCGTCGCCGGCGCCGCGCACCGCCAGCCAGGATTCGTCGTCGTTGGATTCGCCGTGGCCGATCCAGACCAGGACCGAGTTGCGCGGGCCGCCGGGTGAGGCCCAACCGCGCAGGCGGGCCTGGGTCATGGCCAGGTTCCGCTCGCCGTCCGGAACGGTCCAGGGCAGGATCCGGCCCCCGAGCGCCTCGAGCAGGGCGCCGATGGCGTCGGCTTCTTCCTGCGCGTGGATGCTGGGGTGACGCTCGCTGTTCAGATACTCGCCCAGCGCGATGGTCACTACCTCGAATCCGGGTGGCGGTGCCGCCACCGAATCCGAGAACCCCGAAGCCTGTCCGCTGAGCGAGGTCATCGAGTGTCCCCACCACCACCCGCAGTGACGAGCACCATGCGTGAGACGGGATCGCTGCCACCGGCGACCTTCACCCGATACAACCCGGGATCGTCAAGCGTGACGCGCACGGAAAGGTGTCCGGGCATCGAACGCACGCGTGTCAGCCTGGGCCGCTGGACGATGCGGTCCCGAGACCCGGCGTCCTCGATACGGCAGCTCATCGACCCGGGCTCGACCTTCCCGGCGACCAAGATGTCGAACGCAGCGCCGGTGGCTACGAGTTCGGGCACATCGAGCCCCAGCTCGAGGAACTCCGCTCCCAGCACTTCGCCCAGATCGGTGACGCGATTGACGAGTCCACGGGCGATGTCCGTGACCGCTCCGGTGGCGGCGAGCGCTCCATGCTGCTGCGCGACCGTGACCGCCTCGACGCCGCGGAGGTAGGCGGCGTACCGGTAGACAGTCCCGTCACCGTGGTAGTCGAACCGCAGCGGACGGCCGAGTGCGTCGCGGCGCAACTCGCCGTCCGGATGCCTGCGGAACGCATACATGTTCGGTTCGACGATCCCGGCGCGAATGCGCAGGCTCTGCACAGTGGGCTGGGCGACCCCGGCGACGAGCAGGTGACCCGGCAGCGACGCGGCCGCCGCGCGGGCGTGGGTTTCGAAGGCGTCACGTGCCAGTTCGGGATCTCCCCCGATGGCCTCCACGTCCCCGGGAGTCAAGGCGACGACCTCGTCGTCCGTCTCCACGCAGCGATATGTCGGCAGAAGGTCGTGCAGGCCGGGCAGGGTTCTGCCGAGATCGCGCAACTGCCGCCGGGGGATTCCGGGCGGCCCGCCGCGTCCGCTGTTCAGTATCTGCGCGGCCATGACCGAGCCCTCGAACGGTGTCCCGAGCGTGAGCGTGGCCCTGACCTCCGCGGCGGCGCCAGGGATCAGCGTCATGGAGCGGACGAGGAGTCCGCCCATGGAATGGGCGATGATCACTGCCTGGGCAGGCCTGTCGTCATCGTTCCCGGCCCGCGCGCGGTCGTGTGCGGGATGAGCACGCCAGGCATGGAGATGACGGTGGACGCAGTCTGCGAGCAACGTGGCGTTGTAGCTCACCGGGAGCCGCCAGTCGTATGCGAACTCGCAGATCGCCGCAGGGTCGACCACGGCCTTTCGCAGCTCTTTGACCAGGCGGGTGTACGGCTCGATCCCGCCTAGGAAAGGCGCCCAGGCCGGCTTTCTCAACAGCCCGCGCGGCACGACGCGGCCGATTCGACCCGAACGCTCATCGTCCGTGACGGCGAGGGCCGTCATCCCGCCGCTTTGCCTCCACCGCAGGGCGTACTCGATGGCCTTCGTCATCCCCCACAGTTCGCGACCGGTGGATGCCTCTATCAGTGTGCTGCCCATGATCCCGGGCACGATCACCACCGCGTCGGGGGAGAGACCGATACGTGGCAGAGGGGGGCCGAAGTGTTCAATGGGCCGCTGCATATACACACAGTATTGACGCGCCGTCGATTTCGTAGCCACTTTGAACGAATACCAGCCGTCTCGAATGCACACCCGAGCAGGTAGCGCCACACGCCACCACGCCAGTCCCAGCCTTACCTTCGACGGACTCCATCATCACCGTCTGCCAGGCCCACAACAGATCACATCAGCTCGTACTGCATGAGGGTTCTTGAAGGTCAGTGTCGATGAACATGCGCGGACGCAGGTAGACCACCCCCGATCACAGATCCCAACGCACCACAACCCTTCCAAGCCACCGGATATTGGAGCGCAAGCCAGCGGCGACAAGGGCAGCGGGGCAGCGGTTGGACTGCCCCGGGTCGATTGGAGGAGGCCAGCCAAGCCGCGGTGGACTGGTCCTGGTTCGTCAGGGTTCGGATTCGGGAAGGGATTACTCGACGCGCTGTCGTCGCCGCACAGCATGGGGAGGATGCCGTGGCCCAACGCAAGTCTCTGCCCGACAAGATGCTCGCGGCGTACAAGCAGCACCTCAAGGACCAGGCCGCTGCGAAAGCGATGGCGGAGGCCGAGGCGAAGAAGGCCGCGCCAGGACGCCGAGGCGAAACGGGCGCAGCGCGCCGCGGACGCCCTGGCCCGGCGGGAGAAGGCGTTGGAACGCATCCAGAACGGCGACCTGATCACGGTATCCGAACTCGAACAAGCGCGTGTGTTGCCCGTACCGGCTGCGAGCACCAAGCCGCTAAAGGAGTACAGCGATACCCTCTTTGACCTGTCCAATTAGCAACCACTGACGGCACCGGACCGGTGCGATACGTCCTGGTCCCGGCAGCTTCGAGCAAACGCTCAGCTCGCCCGTTGGCCATCATCGAACGCTGCGCCGCTTCAGCGGGCGGCATCACAAGATCGGGTGAATGCTCTACCGATGTCCGCGCCGGGGGGTAGCGTTAATAACGAGTGGCCAGGATCGGTGATCGCATCATCGATACCAGCCCCGCATCATTCAGGCTTTTCCCGCCCGCCCGGAGGCGTAGTGGTACTGCGCCCACCAGCGGGTCATCCATTCGTCGCTTTCCGAGCCGCAGCTGCAACCTGGCGCTGCGGGAATCTGGAGCACTCAGCCGTGCAGAACCTTCCGGCCGCGTACCCACGCGCCTTCCACTGCGAACACACCCCGTCGAAGTCGCGCATCCACGCGCTGGTCCACCACACCGGCGGGCCCGCCACCCTCACCGCCGTGCTCACCCTCACCGACCCGGAACTGGCCGAACAGGCGGCTCGCATCCTGAACCAGGCCCTCGAGGCTTCCCCCGGCCCTGTCCTGCGCGGCGAGATCGAGCAGCTCACTCTCCAGTTGCCCACCGCACCGCGCGCCTCCCTCATCCAGGCACTCGCCAGCCTCGAAAGCGGCACGTGGCCGACGCCCACCACGCCACCATGGCCGACACTCGATGAGGAAGACGAACGCAGCGAGACGCCGCGCCGGCTCCATGATGAGTTCACGCGAACGCCCCGCCTCGCCCGCCTCGCGCAGCACCCCGGACTGGTCGTACGCATCGGCAGGCTGCTGGAAGTACACGTGCACGACCGCGCCCGAACCCTCAACGCCGCAACGGCAAGCGGCTGGACCCCCGACGAAGAAGACGACCTGCACGAGGACGACCACATCCTGAGCGCCGTGATGTGGCTCGCCGACCAAGACTGCACGATCCCCGGCGCAGACATCCTGACCGACGCTAGCAACGGGCAGTGCCTGTCCCCGGGCGACGACGAAATCGCGGACTGGAGCCAGGAACCCGTCACGTTCGACTTCGGGACCGGCTACCTGCTCAGGCAGCCCCGGCCCGACGCCGGAGACGACCCGGACCAGCCGCGCCCCGACTACACCGCCCTGTTCCCGATCCCGGACTGCGGACACCTCGCTAACAACGGAGATGTGAACGACATCGAAGTCTGCGAGCGGTGCGAGGCGTTCACCCTAACGCCGCGCACCGCGGCAGCGCTGTCCTGGGCCCTGGGCACACTGGCCGAACAGTGCCTCATGGACGTCGACGAACACGGCGACAAACCCGTCGACCCCAATGAGACCTGGTCGGTGTTCGACGAACTGCCCCGGCTGACCTGGCGACAGGACGCAGCCTGGCGCACCCGCTTCAGCCAAGCCGTACGTCACCTGGAAAACGACCTCGACCACGGCCGGCTTCCGCTACCGACCTGCACCGCCGAAGAGGTCGCACTGCACCTGGCGCTCGACGAAACCGAAGTCGTCCTGGACATGGCCGCGGACAGCGACCACTACGCCCACACCGTCTTCGGCGACCTACCCGAACACCCCAGGGACTACGACTGGGACCTGTGCCACACCGCGCTCTTCCAGGACTCCGACGTGCTGTTCCTCTACGACAACGCAGCCGACGGCATCGAAGACCCCGAAACCGACATCAACAAGCACTTCAGGATCGGCGACCTGCGCCCCGCCCACTGGTTCGACACCTTCCTGAACATGAAACCCCGCAAGCCGACCTCGGCACCAGAGCAGAACTGACCAACCCCGGCGGGTCCCTATGACCCGGCCGGGATGCCGCCCACGTCAGAGGGACCCGCCCTCCGCATCACCGCCGCAACGGCAGGTCACGCTCGATGGCTGCGGCGCACAGGCCGACCGCGCAGGCCGGCGCGGCGCCGCAGGCCGAACAGCAGCGCGGCCGTGTGCTCCGCGGCCTCGCGCGCGCTCTCCGGCAGAACGCTGGTGTAGGTGTCGGCGGTGGTCTGGATCGAGGCGTGCCCGAGCATCGCGCAGACGACCTTCAGATCGGCGCCAGCGGCCAGCGCCAGGCTCGCGGCGCCGTGCCTTAGGTCGTGCAAGCGCACCGGCGGCAGCCCACTGGCCATGACCAGAGCGGCGAACAGGCGGGTGAGCCGATCCGGGGCCAGCGGTCGACCGTCGGGGTAGGTAAACGCCCAGCCGCCCTCATGCCACTGTTCGCCCACTGCAGCCCGTTCTACGTTCTGGCGGTGGCGGTGCTGACGCAGCGCGGTGACCGTGGTGTGATCCAACGCGAGCGTCCGGATGCCCGCGGCGGACTTCGGCGCCGACTCCACCACGCGCCCACCCCGGCGCTGGACCTGACGCACCACGCTCAGCGTCCCGTGGTCGAGGTCGAAGTCCTGCCAGCGCAGGGCGCACGCCTCGCCGCGGCGCAGGCCGCACAACGCGATCAGGTGGAGCACCGTGTACCACCGGTTCTCGCGGGCAAAGCGCAGGAACTGCGCTGTTTGGTCCGGCGTCCACACCGCCACCACCGGCCGCACACCGTCCCGCCGCCAGGCCGCCACCCGCTCCTCAGTCCACACCACCGCCCGCGCCGGCCGCGCCGGGGGCAGCTCCACCCCGCGCACCGGGTTCACCTCGATCAGCCCGGCACGCACCGCGGCGTTGAATGCCGCCCGCGCCGTCGCATAGATCCGCTGCACCGTCGCCGGGCTCAACGACCGACCCGCCGCATTGTGCCCACGGATCACCGAGACGAACACCGCCTGCACATCAGCGGTGCGCACCTCGGATACCGGCATCCCACCCAGATACGGCACCAAATAGTGTGCGGCCAGTTCCCCGTACGAGCGACGCGTCTCAGCGCGCAGCGCGGTCCGGGACGCCAACCACCGATTCAGCCACACGCGCACCGTCACACCCGCCCCAGCGCTCACAACCGCCGGAGAGGCAGACCGCACCAACGCCTCCCTCGCATCCGGCGCGGACGCGAACCCACCCCGTCGCAACCCACGACGCCCACCCGGCCCCGTCGCCAGTTCCACGCTGAAATACCAACTTCCGTGGCCCTCCAGCCCCAGCAGCGGACATCGCGCCCCCACCAACCGGCCCGTGCCGATGTCCCGACACCCACACCGCTTGAACACCGAACCCGCCACCGCAACCGCCTCCATCCGTAATCACCCCAGCGTGCACGGCGAAGTGAAACCCCACGGCATAAGCGGAGAAGAAACAGCTATTGATAATCTGAGAGTCGCTGGAACACCTCGACACACCCGAAGATCTTCCGAGCGGGAGCCCGACGGCAAGCGCACGGACCGGCCACCCGCACCCAGCACCGAGGGCTCGGCGCAGTGGCCGAGTGACCCTCACGAGTGACGATCGCGAGCCAAGCGGGTAACTCCCCCCAGCGCGGGCAGGACCATCACGTGGCATCCCGACGGCGCACACCCCGGCGGCGATCACCACCGTCAACACGGACGGTTGGCGAGCGTATGTCCCGGGACAGGGTGGCACAGCGCGGTACCCGCTAGTAAAGTTTCATTGAAGATCCCGAACATACCGGGACGGAATGGGACTGGGCGATACGCCCCAGTACGGATAAAAACCCCGTATATCTGCGCTCTTAATCAGCGGGTTCGGGGTTCAAGTCCCTGACGGCGCACAGAGCGAACAACCCAGGCACACACCGTGTGATCTGGGTTTTTGCTTTCTCTGGCGTTGATTCGGTGTGTCAGTTTCGGACACTTCTGTCCCACGATGTGGTCGGCTGGCGAGCGGTTGTACAAGATATGTACAGCGGGGCCATCGCCGAGCGCTGATTCACCCCGTTTCCGCCCGGTCCATGACGGCCTGTGACATCACGTACCAACCGATCCTGTGGGGGTTCCTTTCTCCGGTCTTGGCTGTGACCTGGGTTGATGTGGTGCGGCTGGATCATGGATGATCGTGGTCTGTGTCGCCTCGACTGCCGTATCTGATCTTCTGTCGCGTACTGGCGTGGCTCGCGCTGCTCACTCGCCCGCGCGCGGCGCTGCACGCCGAGATCTTGATACTGCGCCATGAGGTGGCGCTGCTGCGGCGCAGCGGTATCAAGCCG
>NZ_DASZGI010000370.1:0-18166 GCF_035938995.1 Actinocrinis sp. | reverse complement strand
TATGCCGAGTACGAACGCACATCGCCCACCGACCGTGGCCGGTGGCTGGCGGACCGGCTGGCCGCCAAGGACGCGGTGCGCACCGCGTTGTGGGACGAGGGAACCGCGGAGGTGTATCCCACCGAGCTGCGCATCGATCTGCCCACGAACGGACGACCGCTCGCAACGGACGTGCGCGGTCGAGGCTTCGGCGATTTCAGCGTGTCGATCGCGCACCAGGGCGAGGCCACCGTCGCCATCGCGCGGCGGCGGGCGGACCCTGCGCAGCCGGACGGACCAGGCGCGGGCATCGACATCGCCGAGATGACCGAACCGGACGACGGCAGGGTCGCACTCGCGATATCAGAAGCCGAACAAGCAAAACTGCATGCGCTCGGAGCGTCGGATCGGACCTACTGGTTCGCGGTCATCCAGGCGGCGAAAGCTGCCGCCGCGAAAGCGCACGGCACCGGCAGTGGAAATCTCGCGCGATTCGAAGTGCTGGAGGTGACCCGCGACCACGCGCTCGTCGAGGGCGGACGCCAGCGCTACGACGTCCAGCACTGCACGATGAAGAACCCCGACGACCTCCCAACGCGGGAGTACGTGGTTGCCTGGACCTTCGGCCCGCGAGTCGCGGAATCGCCGTAGCCCAATACGGTACGCTGACCTGCTCATACGTGTACCCGCTGCCGCTCGCCACCCGTCCGTGGATATCAGGGCCGCACCGACGACTCCCCCGCCACAACCGAGCCACATATCTTGCCCCTTGCAGTTCCATCCCCATTGACGCCCCGCTCCGCCGATTTGCCATCGACGTGTCCGGCTCGGACCGGTTGACAAATCGGCCGAGCGGGTGAGTGATGCTGGAATGGAAGGGAGAATCAGCCCATTGCGCAGCGGGCCCACCCGCCGCGCGTTCTTGTCCGCCTCGGCTGCTACTGCTGTCGGGGCGCCCCTGGTCTCGGTCGCGGCGGCGCAGGCCGCGAGTGCCGGCCCGACGTCGTTGCCGCGTCGGGAACCGGACGAGGCACTACGTGACCTGATCCGCCAGATCGATCCGGACCGGATGCAGGCCACGGTGGAGCGGCTCATCCAGTTCGGCACCCGGCACACCGCGTCCAGCCAGACCGACCCGGTTCGCGGTATCGGCGCGGCCACCGACTGGGTGATTGGGCAGATGCAGGCGATCGCGGCCACCTCGAACGGTGCGATGACCGTGCAGCGGCAGACCTTCGTCCAGCCGGTGTCGTCGCGGATCCCGGTTCCCACCACGATCACCAACTGCATCGCCACGTTGAAGGGTACTGCCACCCCCGAGCGTTTCTACGTCGTCACCGGGCACCTGGACTCCCGGGTGACCGACGTGCTGGACTTCACCAGCGACGCCCCCGGCGCCGACGACGACGGCTCGGGCGTGGCCGTGGTGCTCGAGCTCGCCTGGCTGTTCGCCGGCCATCAGTTCCCTGGCACCGTGGTGTTCGCCACCGTGGCCGGCGAGGAGCAAGGGCTCTACGGCTCGGCGTTCATGGCCCAGCAGATGAGCGCCGCCGGGAACGACGTGCAGGGCATGTTCAGCAACGACATAGTCGGGGCGAGCCAGGGCTGGGACGGCACCCGGCCGGACCCGCACAGCCTGCGGCTCTTCGTCGAGGGCATCCCGACCGCGGCCACGCCCGGCCAGATCTCGCTCATGCAGTCCGTCGGCGGCGAGAACGACGGCGCGACCCACCAGCTGGCCCGGTTCGTGGTGGAGTCGGCGCCGTTCGACCTGACCGAGATCGACATCCGGGTGATCTGGCGCCGCGACCGTTACCTGCGCGGCAGCGACCACATCTCGTTCCAGCAGCAGGGCTACCCGGCGGCCAGGTTCACCGAGCCGCGCGAGAACTTCGACCACGAACACCAGAACACCCAGGTCGTGAACGGCGTACAGTTCGGCGACCTGATCGAGTTCGTCGACTTCGACTACGCGGCCCGGGTGGCGAAGGTGAACGCGGCGGCGCTGTGGTCGCTGGCCACCGCGCCGGGCACCCCGAAAGGCGTGCAGATCCACACGACCCCGCCCGGCACGCTCGCGGGCACCAACGTCACCACGCTCAGCTGGACCGCCAACCCCGCGACAGACCTGGCCGGATACGAGGTCGTCACCAGGGAGACCACCTCAGCCGACTGGACCGCCGCGATCGACGTCGGCAATGTCACCACGGTCGCCCTCGACATCGCAAAGGACAACGTACAGTTCGGCATCCGGGCGATCGATCAGACCGGCCACCGCAGCCCCGCCGCATTCCCCCAAGTAGCCGCCTAGAGCACATCGAGCAGTGACAGCGGCCGGCTTGATCGCCACGCCGTGCCGCAGCACACGAATGTATGAACGAACAAGGTCTCCGGCGCGTGAATCACCGGCCAAGACGACCGTCACCGCCGGAGACCTCGCCTCACCGACGGGTGCCGAATTCGAAGCCGCTGGTGATGCGCAAGCCGAAGTCGTGCATTCACCGCGCCCGTGTCTGGCGTTCATTAGTGTGTGCGAGCCATGTCGCCGGGCCGCGACACCGTTCCACTCATCAACGGGTGCGCACGAGGTTGACGTGGGCCTTCGGACCGCGCCCGGTCGAATGGTCGAGGACTCGCCCCGCGGGCTGTGTGGTGGCCGACGCGGGCGGGGAGGGGCGGGCACCATGGCGCGGCCACGTTTCCTGTTCGAATATAAGCCTTTTGATATAAATGAGCGCAGCGCGGGGCCGGTGTGCTGGCGGCTGCTCGGCGCGAACAACCGCGAGCTCGGGCGGGGGCCGGGCCAGTTCTCCGACCTCGAGGGCTGCCAGGCCGCGGTGCGCGACCTGGTCGCCCGGATCGCGGGCGCGACCCCGGGCATCACCTCGGACTCGGGCCACACCGGCGCCTGGAGCTGGCGGCTGGACCTCGGCGGCCGCGCGGTGGCCGTGTCCTGCCGCACCTACCTGCGCCACCGCGAGTGCACGTACAGCCTCGCGCACTTCATCGGCGCGGTGCCAGAAGCCGTCGTGGCCACCGCGCTGTCCGCGGGCGGACGGCGCTGAGATGTCCGAAGCGGCCGCGAGCGGCCCGACCACATACGTCGTGGCTCCCGAGCCGGCCGACGTGCCCGAACCACGCCGCGCCCTGCGCGAGCGCGCGGTGGGCGGCGACCGCGCCTTCATGGCCGGGCTCACCGGCAGCGGCCTGTCCGTCCTGGTGATCATCGGCGTCATCGGGCTCTTCCTCACCGTGCGGGCCTGGCAGGCGCTGCACGTCGCCGGCTGGAGCTTCCTGACCACCCAGCAGTGGCAGCCCGGCGCCGGAACCGGTAGCCAGACCCGCTTCGGCGTGGCCGGGATCCTGACCGGCACGGTCCTGATCGGCCTCACCGCGATCGTCATGGCGGTGCCGTTGGCCTTCGGGACGGCGCTGTACATCTCGGAGTACGCGCCGGCCCGCGCCAAGCGTGCGCTGACCAGCGCGGTCGACCTGATGGCCGCGATCCCGAGCGTCGTGTACGGGCTCTGGGGCTTCCTCTTCCTCGAGCCGCGGGCCGGCCACATCGCCCGCTGGATGGCCACGTACCTCGACTGGATCCCGATCTTCAAGGTCGACGGCGCGCGCCCGGACGACCCGCTCGCCCCGGCGACCGTCTATACGGCCTCGACTTTCATCGTCGGGATGGTCGTGGCCCTGATGATCACCCCGATCGTGTGCGCGATGATGCGCGAGTCCTTCTCCCAGGCTCCGCTCGGCGAACGCGAGGGGGCCTACGCCCTCGGCGCGACCAAGTGGGGCGTGATCCGGATGGTCGTGCTGCCGTTCGGACGCGGCGGCATGATCGGCGGCACCATGCTCGGGCTCGGCCGGGCCCTCGGCGAGACCATCGCCGTCTTCATGATCATCTCCCTGGTCTTCCAGATCCAGCCGCACCTGCTCCAGGCCGGCGGCAGCTCGGTGGCCGCCCTGATCGCCTCGCACTACGGCACGGCCACCCCCTTCGAGCTGTCCGCGCTGATGGCGGCCGGCCTGACGCTGTTCCTGCTCACCCTGGTGGTCAACCTGGCGGCGTCGGCGATCATCGCCCGCAGCCGGTCCGGACAGGAAAGTGGTTGAGATGCAGACGGCCCCGCCGGAAGCCCCGCCCGCGCTCGAGCCGCCGCCAGAGTCCGAACCCGGGCCCACCCCGGTGCAGCGCCGGCCGGAGACCAGGCGGCTGACCGACCCGCTGCGCAGGGAGGGCTTCTTCGCGCTGCTCGGCGCGGGGCTCGGCGGCGTCAGCCTGACCCTGCTGCTCACCCACTGGATCGCGCCGTTCAACGGGAACATCGGCTTCGTCCTGATCAGTTTCGGGTTCTTCGTCCTGCTCTACGGCATCGTGGTCGCGCTCGAGGAGGACGCGCCGACGGTACGCGACCGGATCGTCGGGCTGGTGGTGCGGTCGATCGCGGTGCTGGTCTTCGGGGTGATGGCCTTCGTCATCGTCTTCCCGTGGTTCAACGGCCGCACGTCGCTCTTCCACGCGAACTTCTACACCCAGGACCTGCGGCTGGCCGGGCCGCTCGCCCCGATCGGCGTCGGCGGGCTGCTGCACGCCCTGGTCGGCACCCTCGAGCAGATCACGATCACCCTCGCGATCACCGTCCCGCTCGGCATCACCTGCGCGCTCTTCATGAACGAGATCCCGGGCCGGCTGGCGAACCTGGTGCGCGCGGTCGCGGCCGCGGCGACCGCGCTGCCGTCGATCGTCGCGGGCCTGTTCATCTTCGCGCTGGCGATCCTCCAGTTCGGACTGCCGAAGTCGGGCCTCGCCGCCGGGCTCGCGCTCAGCGTGATGACCCTGCCGATCATCATCCGCGCCTCCGATGTCGTGCTGCGCCTGGTCCCGGCCGGACTGAAGGAGGCCTCGTACGCGCTCGGCGCCGGACGGTGGCGCACCGCGCTGCTGGTCACCCTGCCCACCGCCCGGTCCGGGCTGGCCACGGCGGTGATCCTCGGCGCGGCGCGCGGCATCGGCGAGACCTCCCCGGTGCTGCTGACCGCCGGTTATTCGCAGTACCTGAACGCCGATCCGCTCTCCGGACCGCAGACGTCGCTGCCGCTGGCGACCTTCAAGCTGGTCACCTCCGGCCAGCCGAACTACATCGCCCGCGGATACGGCGCCGCGGCGCTGCTGATGTCCCTGGTCCTGATCCTCTTCCTGGCCGCGCGGGCGGTCGGCGGACGCGGTCCGGGACAGCTCAGCGCGCGGCAGCGGCGCGCACGGGCACTGGCTTCGGCCCGCATCGCCGGGCGCTTCGCCCCCGCGGATCACGTGCCGGACGCGCTCGCCCCAGATCCGTCCGACCCGGGCGCGTTCGACCGAGACGCGTTCAACCCAGGCGAATACGACGAGCCCGACACCACGGAGCACGACGCATGAACCGTATGAAAGTCCTGATCATCGCGACGGCCACAGCGCTGACCGCTGTGCTCGCCTCGCCCGGCCCGGCCGCCGCGGCCTCGTACGTCCCGGTCAACGGGGCCGGTTCGACCTGGGCCGAGAACGCCATCAACCAGTGGACGGGCGACGTCTCGCAGTACGGCATGGAGGTCAACTACGCCGGCACCGGCTCCTCCGACGGCCGCAACCAGTTCAAGGCCGGCACCGTCGACTTCGCCGCCTCGGACATCCCCTACGGCGAGTCGGACGACGGGATCGTCGACCCGCCGCCGTCGCGCGGCTTCGCCTACATGCCGGTCGTCGCGGGCGGCACCGCCTTCATGTACCACCTCGACATCGGCGGGCGCCGGGTGACCAACCTGCGACTGTCCGGCGACCTCATCACGAAGATCTTCACCGGGAACATCACCCAGTGGGACGACCCGGCCATCAAGGCGGAGAACCCGGGCCTGACCATGCCGAGCCGGCAGATCATCCCGGTGGTGCGCACCGACGGCTCCGGCTCGACGGCGCAGCTGACCATGTGGATGGCGCAGCTGTACTCGAACATCTGGAACCCCTACTGCGCAAAGGCCGGCCGGGTCTCCAACCCCTGCGGCAGCACGTCGATCTTCCCGGTCATCCCCGGGTCCGACTTCATCGGCCAGTCACTCGACTCCGGAGTCACCGGCTACGTCGCACAGTCGACCTCTGAGGGTTCGATCACTTACACCGAGTACTCGTACGCGCGCCAGTCCGGCTTTCCCGTGGTCCGGCTGCTCAACGCCGCCGGCTACTACAACCTGCCGACCGCCCAGAACGTCGCCGTCGCACTGGTCCAGGCGAAGATCAACCAGGACTCCTCGAACCCGGCGGTCTACCTGACCCAGGACCTGAGCAGCGTCTACACGGACCCTGATCCGCGCACCTACCCGCTGTCGAGCTACAGCTACATGGTCATCCCGACCAGCACGGCCAGCCCGTTCAACACCTCGAAGGGGAACACGCTCGGCGCGTTCGCCTACTACCTGCTGTGCCAAGGGCAGTATCCGATGGACGGGCTCGGCTACTCGCCGCTGCCGATCAACCTGGTGAAGGCCGGATTCCAGCAGATCCTGCGGATCCCGGGCGCGCAGGCGCAGAACATCAACGTCGCGGGCTGCAAGAACCCGACGTTCTCCCAGAACGGCACCAACACACTCGTGGCCACCGCGCCATACCCGCACGCGTGCGACAAAGCCGGGCCGACGCAGTGCGCCGCGGACGGCGTGACCGCGCTCCCGGCGGGCGGGCCGGGAGGCGCGGGCGGATCCGGGGGATCCGGCGCGGGCGGCGCGGGCGTCGGCGCCTCGGGTTCGGCGTCGGCGGGCGCATCCGGCCCGGCCTCCGCGAACGCCAGCCAGGGGACCGGCGCCGTCAACCCGGACACCGGGCAGGGCGCCGGGGGCGGCGGCGCGAACTCGTCCTACAACCCGAACGTCGTGGCCGGACAGGTCATCGTCGGCGCGACGCCGACCAGCCCGGTCGGCCTGATCCTGACCGTCGCCGCGGTGCTCTTCCTGCTCGGCGCGGTCTTCGGACCGGTCGCGCTGGCCCGGTTGAACAAGAGGCGCGCACGGTGACCGCGCCCCTCGTCAGGAGGCTGTCCTCAGGCGTGGCCGCCCTCGCGGCGGTCGCCGGGCTGCTCGGGACCGCCCCGCATCCCGCCGTCGCCTCCTCCACCGGCGTGCCCGACTCGCCCGCGACCCTCAGCGGCACCGGCCCCTTCAGCAGCCTGAAGGTGACCGTCAGCCAGACGCAGAACCTGATCAACCAGGACGTCAGCGTCAGCTGGACCGGCGGCGTGCCCACCGTTCCGTCCTCAGGGGTCTTCTACACCGACTACCTGCAGATCATGGAGTGCTGGGGCGACGACCCGGCGACCGGCCCCGACCCGTCCCAGTGCGAGTTCGGCCCGGTGCGCACCACCGCCCAGCTCGGCGGCACCTGGGCGAACACCAGGCAGCTGACCTACCCCGGGCTGGTCGACCCCGCCGAGACCGATGTGCCAGCCGGCTACGCCGGAGCGAACCTCTTCATGCCGTTCTCCGCCGCCCCCGATACGGTGCCGACCGCGCCGTACACCCGGCCGCCGCTCGCCCCGGACGTCTCCGGCAGCGCGAACTACTTCGACCAGTCCGACACGAACGAGGTCGACTACGCCCGCACCGACGCGGACGGCACCGGGCACGAGTTCTTCCAGATCGACACCGACCGCGAGGCCCCAGGACTCGGCTGCGGCAAGGCGGTGACCGCCCCCTCCGGCGGATCCGTCGTCGAGCCCTGCTGGCTGGTCGTGGTCCCGCGCGGCCACGTCGAGGTCGACGGCAGCGTGCGCATCGGCACCACGGTCGCCACCGCCGACGACTCCTCGCCGCTGTCCGCGACCAACTGGGCGAACCGCATCGCGTTCCCGCTCAGCTTCCAGCCGGTCACCTCGCTGTGCACGATCGGGGCGCTCGAGGTCCAGGTGGTCGGCGACGAGCAGGCGGCCGAGGCGATGTCCCGCTGGCAGCCCGGCCTTTGCCAGCAGAACGCCGCCAGCCCGTACAGCTACTCGCAGATCGGCGACGACGAGTCACGCAGCCAGCTGACCTCGGGCAGCCCCGGCCTCGCCCTGCTCTCCGATCCGCCGCCGGCGCAGCCCGGCGCCCTGTACGCCCCCGTCGCCGTCAATGCCCTGACGATCTCGTTCTACATCCAGAGCCAGGGCGGGGCCGGCGACGCCGCGAACCAGAACGGCGTGCAGATCACCCGGCTCAACCTCAACGCCCGGCTGGTCGCGAAGCTGCTCACCCAGTCGTATAAAGCGGGTGTCGGCACCGTAGGACCCACCGACGTGCCCCCGCTGAACCCGCTCGATCTGACCGCCGATCCCGAGTTCCTCGCGCTCAATCCGCAGTTCACCGGCCTCGACTACGCGGCGCACGCGATCCCTGACGTCATCGTCCCGTTCGGCAACGCCGACGCCTACGCCGAGCTGTGGACCTGGATCGACAACGATCCCGCCGCCCGCGCGTTCCTCGACGGCGACCCCGACAACGACCCCCGGGATCCCGGCGGCAATCCGGCCTACAAAGGCATGACCGTCAATCCCAATTACCTCAAGACGCAGCTGCCGATCGAGGACTTCCCGACCACCGACCCGTACTGCCAGGAGCCCACCGCCGTACCGGCGGGTGAAGGCACGCAGACCCCGCTGTGCGGCATCGCGCTGCACCCCTACTCGACGAGCCTGCACCAGGCGGCGCTCGCCGCGACCCAGGGAAGCCAGCTCCTCCACGTCACCTGGGGGCAGAGCGGCCAGGTCTGGGGCTGGGTGTCCACCCCCGCCGAGTCCGACGGCGACATCGGGATCCTCGCCCTCGCCGACGCTGCGACCGCCGCCAAGTACGACCTGCCGACCGCTCGCCTGTGCAACGACAAGGCCGGGCAACCGGGACCGGACGGCAACCTCGACCAGGACTGCATGGGCGTGGCCACGGACTCGATGGACGCCGCGCTGACCGACGCCGTCCCCAGCGCCGCCGCGCCGTCCGTGCTGATCCCGAACCCCAACACGATCGACCCGCGCGCCTACCCGCTGACCACCGTCACCTACGCGGCGACCGTGCCGACCGAGCTGACCCCCGTCCAGGCGGATCAGTACGCGAACCTGCTCGACTACGTCGCCGGGCCCGGCCAGGTCTCCGGCCTCGCGCCCGGCGACCTCGCGCTCGGCTACGCCCCGCTGGTGCCCGGACTGGTCGCGCAGACCCGGGCCGCGGCGACGATCCTGCACGAGGTGGCGGTCGGCACGTACACCGGCACGCCCTCGTCGACCGGCCCGGGCGGGATACTCCCGCCGCTAGGCGGAATCAACCCGCTGACCGACCTGACCGGTGGACTCTCCCCGGCCACCGCTCCCGGCCTCACCACCGCCGTGATACCGCTGCCGCCCGCCAATCCCGGCAAGGTTCTGTACGCGAAGCTGTCCTCCTCCACGCAGTCCACCGCGGTGACCGCGCCCGCCCCGCTCGGCGCCGTCCGCTACGTGCTGTTCGGCTGCCTGATCGCGGCCGCGGTCTGCCTCTGCGCCGGACGGGGACTGCTGATCTACGCCCGGCGGCTCGCGCGCAAAACAGGGCACTGAAACCCCAGATGTCCCCGGGACAACTCCGCCCCGGGGCGTTCCTCCTCGAAAGGAAGAGGAAAAAGAGTGAACAGAAGGGCGAAAATCCTCGCCGTCGCGGGCGTCCTCGGACTCGCCGGCTCGATCCTGGGGGCTTCCGCAGCCCAGGCCGACCCGACCGGCACGCCGACGTTCCGGCAGCTGGCGGGTGTGGGTTCGGACACCACCACCCCGGTCATGAACGCGCTGTCCAACCTGATCACCGTCAACGGCACCAAGGTGCTCGGTTCGTACGACGCGACCGGCTCGGCGACGATCCAGACCCAGTCGTCGACCGCCTGCACCATCAACCGGCCCAACGGTTCCGGCGCGGGCCGCGCGGCCCTGCTCGCCTCGCTCGAGGCGAACAGCGGCGCGGGCGACGGCTGCCTGCAGTACTCCCGCTCCTCCAGCGTGAACACGGCCGCCACCGGCGGACCGAAGCTCACCTACGTCCCGTTCGCGGTGGACGCGGTCACCTACGCGATCACCAACAACAGCGTGGTGCCGCGGTCGCTGACCCTGGCCCAGCTGCAGTCGATCTACCAGTGCAACCCGGCCTTCGTCGGCACCGGACCGAACTACAGCATCGTCCCGCTGCTCCCGCAGCCCGGCTCGGGCACCCGCTCCTTCTGGGAGACCGAGATGGGCATCACCGACACCCAGGTCACCACGGGCGCGCTGCCGTGCATCTCGGACATGTCCGGCGGACAGCTGATCGAGGAGCAGGACGGCCGGGTGCTCAGCAGCAACACCCTCGTCCCGT
Source organism: Actinocrinis sp. (assembly GCF_035938995.1). GTDB lineage: Bacteria > Actinomycetota > Actinomycetes > Streptomycetales > Catenulisporaceae > DASZGI01. Next base: position 7,807 of record NZ_DASZGI010000370.1, on the reverse strand, counting down.
TCTCGATCGCGTCCTACGACGCCGAGGAGTCGCAGACCATCTCCGACGTCCGCGGCAACGCGGTGCTCGGCGTGATCAACGGCATCACCTCGCAGCAGATCAACACCGGCTTCCAGGTGACCCGCGAGGTCTACAACGTGATCCCGACGGCCGACCAGACGGTGGCCCCGTGGAGCACGGTCTTCGTCGGCTCGACGTCGCTGATCTGCAGCAACGCGGCGACGATCCAGCAGTACGGGTTCAACCCCGACCCGAACTGCGGCAGCACCACGACCCAGACCCAGTGACCCGCCGCCGACTTCCTTAAGGATCCTGAGAGGTAGACGAACTTGTTTGCACACCGGCTCTTCCGCACGGCCGCGGTGGGTCTGGCGACCCTCGTCGCGGCCGGCACGGTGAGCGTGCTGACATCGACGGCCGCCTCGGCCGCGAGCGGCGGCACGCTGACCGTCTCGCAGCCGACCGGCACCGACACCACCGCGTTCAGCGTCTCGACCTCGGCCCCGTGCCCGGCGGCCGACCCCGACCTGCTCGCGGTGTTCTCCGGCGGCAACTTCCCGGCCAACGCCTACGTCGTGAACAAGGGCCCGGTCAGCGCGTACGGCGCGTCGCCCACCGGCGGCTACGTCATCCCGCTGTCCTTCAGCCTGCGCACCCTGGCCCAGAACTACCAGGTCAGCGCGCTGGACCCGACCAACCCGACGCAGTACACGATCGACGTGCAGTGCGTGCCGCTGTTCGGCACGACCGACGACCTCGACTTCTCCACCGACATCTGGTTCACCAGCGAGACCACGTGGACCGCGACCAACCCGAACGCCGCGGTCACTCCGACGACCACCACCCTGACCGCCAGCCCGACGTCCCCGACGACGGTCGGCGGCACGGTCACCCTCACCGCCACGGTCGGTCCGGCCGCGGCGGCGGGCTCGGTCTCCTTCTCCGACGGCACCTCCGTCCTGGGGACCTCGGCCGTGACCAACGGCACCGCGATCCTGAGCACCAGCGCGCTGGGCATCGGCACGCACTCGCTGACGGCCGCGTTCACCCCGACCAACCCGGCGACCTACGGCAGCTCCGCCTCAGCGGCGCTCTCGTACGTCGTCAACCCGGCCGCCGCGACCCAGACCACCACCGCGCTCGCGGTGTCGCCGGGTAGCTCGGCCGAGCAGTTCAGCCAGGTCACGCTGACCGCGACCGTCTCGCCGAGCACGGCGACCGGCAGCGTCCAGTTCCTGGACGGCTCCACCTCGCTCGGCACGGTACCGCTGTCCAACGGTTCGGCCACGCTGAGCATCAGCACCCTGGCGGTCGGCACGCACAGCTTCACCGCCGACTACACCCCGGCCGACCCGACCGTGTACGTCGCCTCGGTCTCCGCCGCGGTGCCGTTCCAGATCACCCCGTTCACCGGCTCCTCGGCGACGGAGACGATCACCACCACGGTGGCCCCGGGCTCGCTGGTCATCAGCGTCCCGAACAATCAGGTGGCGCTGCCGACCCCGCTGCTGAACAGCGACGGCTCGCTGTTCACGACGACCGGCGCGCTGCAGACGATCACCGTGACGGACAACCGCGCCGGCAACCCCGGCTGGACCCTGTCCGGCGTGGCGACCTCCTTCACCAACGGCACCGCGCAGATCAACGCCGAGAACCTCGGGTGGACGCCGAAGCTGGTGGACGAGTCCACCGGCCAGACGATCACCCTCGGCGCGACCGTCGCCCCGGCGGCCGGCGTCGCGGCGTCGGACACCGGCACGGCGGGCCTGGCCAAGTCGCAGACCCTGGCCACCGCGGCCCCGGGCGCCGGACTCGGCACGGCTCACCTCGGCGCCGCCCTGGCGCTGAACGCCCCGACGACGACCACGCCGGGGACGTACACCTCCACCCTCACCCTCACCGCCATCTAGCCGACCAGCCAGCTGGCACCGGTTAACCGGTAGGTGAACGCGTGGTAGCCGGGCACCGATACTGCCCGGCTACCACGTCCACAATTCTGACTCACGCCCGAAGGGACCTCCCATGGCCCGGATGCGCACGCTCCTCGCCGGCCTGGCCGCAGTGGCCATGGCAGGCAGCACCTTCCTCACCGTCCCCGCTGCAGCGGACGGCGGCACCGGCACTGCCGGTTCCGGCGCGGCCGGCTCCGCTCCCAGCGCCGCCAACGCGACGTTCGGCATCCAGCCCGCGACCGCGAAGGGCCCTGACAACCGCGACAGCTTCACCTATTCGGCCACGCCCGGCGCGGAAGAGGTCGACTACGTCGCGATCACCAACTACACCGGCGCGCCGCTGGCCCTGCACATCTACGCGACGGACGCGTACAACACACAGGACGGCGGCTTCTCGGTACTGCCCTCCACGGTCAAGCCCCGGGACATCGGGCTCTGGATCACGCTGCCGAAGCAGTTCCTCACGATCCCGGCCAAGACCACGGAGATCATGCCGTTCAGCCTCAAGGTCCCGCCGAACGCGAGCGTCGGCGACCACGCCGGCGGGATCATGGCCGCGCTGACGACCATGGCGTACGACGCGAAGGGCAACCAGGTCGCGATCGAGTCGCGGGTCGGCTCGCGCATCGCGCTGCGGGTGCCCGGTCCGCTGCGCGGCGCGGTCACCATCACCGCGGTGTCAGTGGACTTCCACGACTCGTTGAACCCGTTCGCGGCCGGATACACGACGGTCGGCTACACCGTGAACAACACCGGGAACGTCCGGCTCACCGGGACCCAGTCGGTCACCATCAGCAGTCTGTTCGGCGGCTCGAAGCAGAGTCCGCGGATCGCCGGCATCAAGGAGCTGCTGCCCGGCGACTCGATGCGGGTCACCACCCGGATCGACGGCGTGCTGCCCTCGCTCACCGGCACCGTGCACATCACCGTCGGCCCCGCCGCGTACGGCACCGACCTGGACCCGAAGATCTCCTCGGTGTCGCAGACCTCGACGATGATCGCGATGCCATGGTCGTTCTTCGTCCTGCTGGTGCTGCTCGGCGCCGGTGCGTACCTGCTCTGGCGGCGCCGTCGCCAGTCGGGCAAGGGCGGCGGCAACGGCGACGCGAAGAAGATGCCGCCGTCCAAGCCGCCGGTCCCGGCCGCCCGCAAGACCGCTCCCAAGCCCGGTGCGGCCGGTCCCAGGACCACCGCCCCCCGGCCGAAGCCGAAGGTCACCGCGCCCGTGCCGAGCAAGGCGGGCGCGAAGCCGGTGCGCCCGTGACCGTCGTCGTCGAGTACACCCCGGCCGACGCGCCCGAGCTGCCGCCGACCAGCCCGACCCGGTGGAACCGCGCGTTCGTCAGCCGGATCACCGGGATCGCCCTGATGACGATCGCCGTAGCCACAACCTCCTTCATCGCGGAGGTCGGCCTGATCGGCCGGTTCGAGCAGAGCCACGACCAGACCCTCGACTACGCGTACCTGCGCTACCAGCTGGCGAACTCGATCGCGCCGGTCGGCTCGCGCGACTACCTGGGCGACCAGCTCACGCTCGGCTCGCCGGTCGCGCTGCTGGACATCCCGGCCGTCGGGCTGAACGAGGTCGTCGACGAGGGCACGACGGCGGGCGTGCTCGAGCGCGGTCCCGGCCACCGGCGCGACACGGTCATGCCGGGGCAGCTGGGGACCAGCGTGATCATGGGCCGGGACGCGGCCTACGGCGGCCCCTTCCACTACATCAGCCAGCTGCAAAAGGACGACACGATCTTCGTGACCACCGGGCAGGGGGAGGCACGGTACCGGGTGCTCGACGTGCGGCACGCGGGCGACCACGATCCGGCCCCGCCCACCGCGAAGGACGGCCGGCTGACCCTGATCACCGCGAGCGGCACCGCGTTCCTGCCCGGCGACCTGGTGCGGGTGGACTCCGAGCTGATCTCGACGCCCCAGCCGAACCCGGGCGGGAACGACATCCAGATCGGCGCGAACGAGAACCCGAACGCCGGGGATCCCGGCGCGTGGCCGCAGATCGTGCTGTGGACGCAGGCGCTGCTGCTCGCCAGTGCCGGGGCGTTCTGGGCGCGGGCGCGGTGGGGCCGGCCTCAGGCCTGGCTGCTCGGTGCGCCGCTGCTCGCGTTCCTGGGCCTGAGCCTCGCCGACCAGCTCGCGCGTCTGCTCCCGAACCTCATCTGAGCCCTGCTACATCCGCACTGACGGATCCGGAGAACACGAGCATGACCGAGACCGACCTGACCACGTTGATGGGCGGCGAGGACGAGGGCGAGTACGAGCACACGCCCACCGCCCGCACCCTCGAGGCGCGCGCCGTCTCGGCGTGGTTCGGCGACCACAAGGTGCTGGACCGGGTCTCGCTGGAGATGCCCGCCGGGCGCGTCACGGCCCTGATCGGCCCGTCCGGCTGCGGGAAGTCGACGTTCCTGCGAATACTCAATCGGATGCACGAGCTGGTGCCGTCCGCGTCGCTGGCGGGCGAGGTACTGCTCGACGGTGACGACGTCTACGCATCCGGGCGGCGGCTGACTGAGGTGCGGGCGCGGATCGGCATGGTGTTCCAGAAGCCGAACCCGTTCCCGGCGATGTCGATCTACGACAACGTGACGTCCGGCCTCAAGCTCACCGGCGTACGCAAGAGCCGCGACGAGCAGGACGAGATCGTCGAGTACTCCCTCACCAGAGCCGGACTGTGGACCGAGGTGCGCGATCGGCTTAAGCAGCCGGGCGGCGCGCTGTCCGGTGGACAGCAGCAGCGCCTCTGTATAGCGCGCTCGCTCGCGGTCGCGCCCGAGGTGCTGCTCATGGACGAGCCCTGCTCCGCCCTCGACCCGACCTCCACCAACCGGATCGAGGAGACCATCAAGGAACTGGCCGACGAGGTCACCATCGTGATCGTCACGCACAACATGCAGCAGGCGGCCCGCATCTCCGACCGCTGCGCGTTCTTCCTCGCCCGCGCCGGCTCCCCCGGCCGCATCGTCGAGTACGGCGACACCGAGGCGATGTTCAACGCGCCCCAGGACCAGGCCACCTACGACTACGTCAACGGCCGCTTCGGCTGACCGTCCGCGCCGAACCCCACTCATTTGAGAGTTCTGCGATTACCCCGCCGGCGAGCCGCCCCGCGCATCGACGATGCGGCACGGGATGTCGGTGTTCTCGTCGACGTAGTAACTCGCGCACACACGGTGGTAGCCATCGGCGATGTGCAGCGGGAGGCCGCGATGGAGGTCGCCGCGCACGAGCAGCACCGGTGAAAGGTGCTCGTGGCCGGCGATCTTCTTCAGGTCCGCTGCCACGTGCGCGTTCTCCTTCGGCAGCAGGCGCAGCCCGGCGGCACGCAGCATGTCCTTCGCCTTGAAATGCGTGATCGCGCTGCCTTTCAGACGTTCGACCAGGTCATCGACCTGGTCCGCAGGCGCGATCATGGAGAGGTACGACGCTGCCGCCGGGTAGTCGTGCTCCTCCGGCTCAGCCTTCCACAACACCTTGGCCTCGCTCATTCACATCACTCCGCACAACTCCAGTAGCAACTGTCCGTAATCAGCCTCGTACCAAGGACCATTGTCCGCCGCCGCGCATCTCACGGCACCCCGGGTGCAGGATTGGGACGGGGCAGAGCGAGGAACGCTTCAAGCGCCTCGCCCGCGGTCTCGAAGCACGCATCCGAGCCGATCTTCTCGGTGATCCCATAGCGGTCGAGTTGCCTGCGCACGTCGTCGATGAGCCCGGAGAGCACGAACCGGGAGCCCTGGGTCTTCAGCCGGTTGTACACCAGGGTGATGACGGCCGCCGCGGTGTAGTCCACGTCGCCGATCGCGGCGGCGTCCAGGCACAGCCACACCGGCGGGGGCCCGTCGCCGATCAGCTCGAGGATGTCCGCGATGAGCCGCGACGCGTTGGCGAAGTACAGGCTGCTGCCGAAGCGGTAGACGATCAGCCCGTCGACCGTCCGCCCGCCCCGCGTGGGTGGCAGGGACAGCCAATGGCCGGCCGGGGACTTCACCAGCAGACTGCTGTGCGGCGCATAGCTGTGCCGGAGATGGTCGATGACGGAGACGACGACCGCGATCGCGATTCCCTGCTCCACGCCGATGAACACGACGCTCGCCGCGGTGATGCAGGCCACTGCGAATTCGAGGCGCCGGACCCGGTAGACGCGGCGCAGGCCGGCGACGTCCACGAGGTCGACACCGATCATGAACACGACGGCGGCGAGCGCCGGCAGCGGCAGGTAGGCCAGCGGCCCGGTGAGCAGGAGGAGGACGAGCAGCACCACGACCGCCGTGCACACCTGGGCCAGCTGGCTGCGCCCGCCCGCGCCGTCCGCGATCTGCGTCTTGGTCGGGCTGCCGTTGACGACGAACGTCCCGGTGAACGCGGCCGACAGGTTCGCGGCCCCGAGCCCCACGAGATCGGCGTCCTCGTCCACGCTCTCCTCGTAGCGGGCCGCGTACGCCCGCGAGGTCGCCGCGCTCTGCGCGAGGATCACCACGAACATCGACAGCGAGACCGACAGGAGCTTGGTCAGGTCGTGCACGGCGAACGACGGCGCCGTCAGGTGCGGCACACCGCTCGGCACCGATCCGAGGACCGCCACGCGGCGCGCCGACAGGTGCGCCGCCTCGCTCACCACGATGGCGGCGACGACCGCGAGCAGGGCGCCGGGCACCTTGGGGGAAAGGCGCCGCACGACGACAACGACCACCACGACGGCGAGCGCGATCAAGGCGGAGGCGCCCTGGACGTGCCCGAGCGCGCGCAACGTGTTGACGAACTTGACCACGGTCCCGCTGCCCGTCGCGGACACGCCGAGCATCTGGGGCAGCTGGCCGAGGGCGACCTGGATACCGACGCCGGTGAGGAAGCCGAGCAGGACGGTGCGGGACAGGAAGTTCGCCAGGAAGCCGAGCCGCACGACCCGCGCCAGGACCAGGAGCACGCCCGCGAGCAGGGCCGCGGTCCCGGCGAGCTTCACATAGTGCGGCGACCCGGCGACGGCGATACCGGACAGGCCCGCGGCCAGGATGGCCGCGGTCGCGGAGTCGGCGCCGACCACCAGGTGCCGCGAGGAGCCGAGCACGGCGAACAGCAGGACGGGCACGAACATCGTGTAGAGACCCGTGACCGGCGGCATCCCGGCGATCTTGGCGTAGCCGAGCACCTCGGGGACGGCCACCGCGGCCAGCGTGATCCCGGCGATCGCCTCCGGGCTCAGCCGCGCCCGCTCGATCGGCAGCAGGCCGCCGAACAGGGCGATCGGCAGGCGGCGCGCCCAGCCGCCCCTACCGCTGCTTACGCTTCCGGGCTCGGCCACCACGCATCACCGCGCCCTCACGTCCAAGCTGCACCAGCGCCCGCACCAGCACCAGTGTCTGAAACTCTGCTTTTACCCTGAAGCGTCGCGGCTCAAGCAGGACGCGCGGCCGAATGGGCGGACATCCGGTGGAGAGCACTGTGAGTCCAGCCGGGCAGCCGTGTGGGAGGGCTGCCCGGCTGGGGTGAGCGGTCTGCTACGCACCGCCCACGTCAGCAGGCGCCGTTGTCCTGCCAGACCGCCCACGAGGCGGGATCGCTCGGGACGGCGCCGGTGGAGTACCAGGTCGAGGTGTACTTGTGCCCGTTGTACGAGACCTGGTTGCCCGGCACGTACGAGGTCGTGGCGCTCCATGCCGGCAGGCCGGCACAACCGCCGCCTCCGGTGCCCGAACCGCTCACGGTCCAGCCGAACGACGTCGAACCCGACTTGCCGGTGCTGTCGGTCGCGGTGACGGTGGTGGTGGAGGTGCCCGCGGTGGTCGGGGTGCCGGAGATCAGGCCGGTGCCGGAGTTGATCGACAGGCCGGCGGGCAGGCCGC
>NZ_DASZGI010000369.1:0-17098 GCF_035938995.1 Actinocrinis sp. | reverse complement strand
GCTGTACCACGGGGCGACCAGCAGCTCCACTTCCGCCGAGATCCGCACCAGTCCGGGCGCGTCCAGCACGGTCACCTGCTCCGGCCGCTCCGTCGTGAACCAGCGGCTGCGATAGACCGAGCCGGCGTTCAGCGGGTCGTGGTTCCCGGGCAGCAGGTAGACGGGGACGGGCAGCGCCTTGAGCGCGCGCATCGAGCGGCCCGCCGCCTTCGCGCCGATCTGTGCGTGCTCGAACACGTCCCCGCAGACCACGACGAAATCGCAGCCTTCGGCCTCGGCCAGCCTGCCCAGCGCCCTGACCGCGTCGATCCGTGCCTCGTCGAACCGGGCCTGCGCCTCCACAGGCAAGAAGGCGCGCACCATGCCGAGCTGCCAATCCGCGGTATGCAGGAAACGCGCCATCTCCAGCCCTCCACGCGACCGTCGGGTCCTGGGGCGTGATTTAGAAGGATCGCCGGGCCCGTGACGCCTGCCACGCACGCTCGCTGCGTTGGCGAAGCACCCACATATTCCCGATATGAGGGAGCTCCGCCGCCTTGCGATCGCACGCGTCAGACGCCGCGGGCTTATCCGACGCTCCTTCTAAATCACGCCCGAGCGCGATCCACGATGTCACACGGTCCGGACAGCCGCCGCCCGTTTCCGCGACAGCCCCGCCGTCATGGGACCATGGGGGGTGGTCCCGACCAGTCGAATGGATTGACTTCGTTGCCCTCGCTCCCGCCCCAGGTGCCGCAGCCCTCGCGCACCGACCCCGCGCTGATCCGCAACTTCTGCGTCATCGCGCACATCGACCACGGCAAATCGACCCTGGCCGACCGGATGCTCCAGCTCACCGGGGTGGTCGACGAGCGGCAGATGCGGGCGCAGTACCTCGACCGGATGGACATCGAGCGCGAGCGCGGCATCACCATCAAGTCGCAGGCGGTCCGGCTGCCCTGGCAGGTGGACGGGGTGACGCACATCCTCAACCTGATCGACACCCCCGGCCACGTGGACTTCACCTACGAGGTGTCCCGCTCGCTGGCCGCCTGCGAGGGCGCGGTCCTGCTGGTCGACGCGGCGCAGGGGATCGAGGCGCAGACTCTGGCGAACCTGTACATGGCGCTGGAGAACGATCTGACGATCATTCCGGTGCTCAACAAGATCGACCTGCCCGCGGCGCAGCCGGAGAAGTACGCGGCCGAGCTGGCGCACCTGATCGGCTGCGAGCCCGACGACGTACTCCGGGTCTCCGGCAAGACCGGCGCCGGCGTGCCGGAGCTGCTGAACCACGTGGTGCACACGGTGCCCGCTCCGGCAGGCGCGCCGGACGGCAAAGCGCGCGCGATGATCTTCGACTCGGTCTACGACTCGTATCGCGGCGTGGTCACCTATGTCCGCGTGGTGGACGGCCGGCTGAGCAAGCGCGAGCGCATCCTGATGATGTCGACCGGCGCCACCCACGAGCTGCTCGAGATCGGGGTCATCTCGCCCGAGCCCACTCCGTCCGACGGCCTCGGCGCGGGCGAGGTTGGCTACCTGATCACCGGGGTGAAGGACGTGCGCCAGTCGAAGGTGGGCGACACGATCACCGCCCAGGTCAAGGGGGCCACCCAGGCGCTCGGCGGCTACAAGGAACCCAAGCCGATGGTCTTCTCCGGCCTCTACCCGATCGACGGCTCGGACTACCCGGACCTGCGCGACGCCTTGGACAAGCTGCGGCTGAACGACGCCGCGCTGGTCTACGAGCCGGAGACCTCGGCCGCGCTCGGCTTCGGCTTCCGCGTCGGCTTCCTCGGCCTGCTGCACCTGGAGATCATCCGGGAGCGGCTCGAGCGCGAGTTCAACCTGGACCTGATCGCCACCGCGCCCAACGTCGTCTACCGGGTGGTGATGGAGAACGGGCAGGAGAACATCGTCACCAACCCCAGCGAGTTCCCCTCGGACGGCAAGATCGCCGAGGTCTACGAGCCGGTGGTGCGTGCGACGGTGCTGGCCCCCTCCGAGTACATCGGCGCGATCATGGAGCTGTGCCAGTCCCGCCGCGGCAACCTGCTCGGTATGGATTACCTGTCCGAGGACCGGGTCGAGCTGCGGTATACGCTGCCGCTGGGTGAGATCATCTTCGACTTCTTCGACGCGCTCAAGTCCAAGACCAGGGGTTACGCCTCGCTGGACTACGAACCGACCGGGGAGCAGCTCGCCGAACTGGTGAAGGTCGACATCCTCCTGCACGGCGAGAAGGTGGACGCCTTCTCGTCGATCGTTCATAAGGACCGCGCGTACAACTACGGCGTCAAGATGGCCGAGCGGCTGAAGGAGCTGATCCCGCGCCAGCAGTTCGAGGTGCCGATCCAGGCCGCGATCGGCGCCCGGGTGATCGCCCGTGAGAGCGTGCGCGCCATGCGCAAGGACGTCCTCGCGAAGTGCTACGGCGGCGACATCAGCCGAAAGCGCAAGCTGCTGGAAAAGCAGAAGGAAGGCAAGAAGCGGATGAAGATGGTCGGCCGGGTCGAGGTGCCCCAGGAGGCCTTCATCGCCGCGCTGTCGACCGACTCCGACGGTGCAGCCGACACCAGGAAGAAGTAGAACGGCCGCGGCCTGAGACACTAGAGCCGTGCCCTCTGCCCAGCTCGACGGCGATCCGGTCCCCGAGGACGGCTCGCTGCCCGCCGACGCCGTAGCTGCCTTCGGCAGCGAGGCTTTCGGCTTCTACGTGCACGTTCCCTTCTGCGCGACTCGATGCGGCTACTGCGACTTCAACACATACACCGCTCGCGAGCTGGGCGGCGGAGCGTCACAGGCCTCATACGCCGAGACCGCGATCGCGGAGATCCGGCTGGCCCGGCGCGCGCTCGGGGACCGCTACGTGCCGGTCGAGACGGTGTTCTTCGGCGGCGGCACCCCCACTTTGCTGCCGGCCGCCGATCTGAAGGCGATCCTCAAGGCGATCCGGGACGAGTTCGGGCTCGCCGCCGGGGCCGAGGTCACCACGGAGGCGAACCCCGAGTCGGTGGACGAGAAGTACCTGGTCGAGCTGTGCGACGGCGGCTTCAACCGGGTCTCGTTCGGCATGCAGTCGGCGCGGCCGCACGTGCTTAAGGTGCTGGAGCGGGGGCACACGGCCGGGCGCCCGGAGCAGTGCGTGCGCTGGGCGTACGACGCCGGGTTCGAGCAGGTCAACCTCGACCTCATCTACGGCACGCCGGGCGAGTCCGACGACGACTGGCGCGCCTCCCTCGAGGCGGTGATCGGCGCGTACCCCGACCACGTCTCCGCCTACTCGCTGATCGTCGAGGAGGGCACCCGCCTCGCGGCCCGGATCAAGCGCGGCGAGCTGCCTGACATCGACGACGATGTGCACGCAGACCGGTACCTGATCGCGGATCAGCTGCTGGCGGAGGCCGGGTACCGATGGTACGAGGTGTCGAACTGGGCGGTCTCGGAGGATGCCCAGTGCAAGCACAACCTGCTCTATTGGACGGGCGCCGACTGGTGGGGCATCGGCCCCGGCGCGCACAGCCATGTCAGCGGCGTGCGCTGGTGGAACGTTAAGCACCCGGCCGCGTACGCGCAGCGACTAGCGGCAGGGCGATCGCCGGGGCACGCCCGCGAACTGTTGGGCGCGGCAGATCGGCGGTTCGAGCGAATCCTGCTGGAGCTGCGCCTGGCCGACGGCCTCGACCTCGCGCTGCTGTCGGAAAAGGGCCGCGCGGCGGCCGGACGCGCGCTCGCCGAGAAGTTTCTGGAACCGCTGCCATTCGCCGACGGCCACGCGGTGCTGACGCTCCAGGGACGCCTACTGGCCGATGCCCTCGTCCGGGACTTCACCGACTAGATGGCCTTCCGATGATCGGAATGCGCGATGATCCGATAATCGGAATGGCGGCGGCGGGGTGGGGTGTGGGCGCGGCGACAGGTCGGGTGTGGCGAGCGCAGGGTGCGGGGAACGGGGCACAGGGTGGTGTGCGGGCGTGCATCGTCTCCGAGATCGCTGTGGCAGCGGGCGGTCGCGCGGCGGCGTGGTGGGGGAGCGCGGAGCGCAGCGGCGGGATCGGTGGAGGGGCTGGTGCAGCGGCGCGGTTACGCGGGCGTGGTGACGAAGTCGATCAGGGCCTCGACTCTGCCGAGCAGCTCAGGTTCGAGGTCCTTGTAGGAGTTCACCGCACCGAGCACCCTTGGCCAGGCTTCGCGGGGTTCCAGCGGCCAGGTCGGGTCCTTGCGCCTGAGCCGCTCGCACACTCCTCGCTTCCACTCCTCCGTCCTCGGCACGCGCGGCCACGCCTCGAATCCGAGCGCTGAGGGTTTGACCGCCTGCCAGATGTCCACGTACGGATGGCCGAGCACTAGCACGCTGTCCTCGCGACCCTTCTGTACCTGGCCCGCGATCCGGGTCTCCTTCGAGTTCGCCACCATGTGGTCGACCAGCACGCCGAGGCGGCGCCCGGGTTCCGGTGCGAACTGCTCCACGATGCCCGGCAGCAGGTCCACCCCGTCCAGCAGCTCCACCACGACGCCCTCGATCCGCAGGTCGGCGCCCCAGACCCGCTCGACCAACTCGGCGTCGTGCTTGCCCTCGACGTAGATCCGGCCGCCCCTCGCGACCCGTGCCCGCAGGCCCGCGACCGCGCGGGAGCCTGAGGCGGTGCGCGCCGTTCCCTGCGCATTGTTCGGCTGTGGCTTGGGACGCACCAGCACGACCGGCTTGCCTTCCAGGAGGAAGCCGGGGCCGAGCGGGAACACGCGGTGCTTTCTGAACCGATCCTCCAAGGTCACCGTGAAGCCGCCGGGAGTCTTCTCCACTCGGACCACCGCCCCGCAGAAACCGGTGGTGACCTCCTCGATCACCAGGTCTGTGACTGCCTCGACCTCGGGCAGCGGCCGCGCCGCCCGGGAGGATGGCAGCAAGTCCGCGGGGCCGTACCGCTTCGGCGCCGGGCCGCGGTCCGTTCGGCCGGCGCGGGGGCGGTCGCTGCTGTCCATCGCTCGAGCGTAGCGGGGGCCGACACTGGACGGGGCTCGGAACCGGGCTCGTGTTCACCGCCCGAAGCGGCCCTTGGTCAACTTCGGCTAAAGACTCCGCCTGCTCCCGCGCCGTACACTGTTTTCCGTGACTGGCACTCGGTCACACCGAGTGCCAGACGCGTTATGGATCGTGGGAGGTGTACACGCTTGCCGGACGAATCGAGAGTCGACGACCCACGGCTGGACCGGCGCCGTCTCGACGTGCTGCGCGCCATCGTCCAGGACTACGTCGCCACACAGGAGCCGGTCGGTTCGAAGGCCCTGGTCGAGCGGCACAACCTCGGCGTCTCCCCGGCGACCATACGCAACGACATGGCGGCCCTGGAGGACGAGGGCTACATCCACCAGCCCCACACGAGCGCCGGGCGCGTCCCGACCGACAAGGGCTACCGGCTGTTCGTCGACCGGCTCTCCAGCGTGAAGCCGCTGTCCTCCGCCGAACGCAACGCGATCTACACCTTCCTCGGCGGCGCGGTCGACCTGGACGATGTGATCTCGCGCACCGTCCGGCTGCTCGCCCAGATCACCCGGCAGGTGGCCGTGGTCCAGTACCCGTCGCTGTCCCGGTCCTCGGTCCGGCACGTCGAGCTGGTCGCGATCAACGCGAGCCGGGTGATGCTGATCCTGATCACCGACACCGGCCGGGTCGAGCAACGGATCGTGGAGACCGCGCCGGTCACCGACCAGCTGCTGGCCGACATGCGGGCCCGGCTCAACGCCGTGGTGGTCGGGCGGCGGCTGGCCGACGTGCCGGGCCGGCTCGTCGACTTCGCCGACCAGTTCCCGCTCGAGGACCGGCACACGGTCGAGGCGCTGGCGGCGATCCTGCTCGAGGTGATAGTCGAGCAGCGTGAAGAGCGGGTGATCCTCGGCGGCACCGCGAACCTGACCCGGTTCCGCCAGGACTTCCCCGAGACGATCGGCCCGGTCCTCGAGGCGCTGGAAGAGCAGATGGTCCTGCTCAAGCTGCTCGGCGAGGCCACCGGACCGTCTACGCTTAAGGTCCGGATCGGGCATGAGACAGGCTACGAAGAGCTCGCCTCGACGTCGGTGGTCACCAGCGGCTACGGCCGCGACGGCGACACCGTGGCGCAACTCGGCGTGCTCGGGCCGACCAGAATGGACTACCCGGGCACTATGGCGGCGGTCTCAGCCGTTGCCCGTTACGTCGGGAGGGTCCTCGACCAGGCGTGAGCCGGTGGGGGCCGACCCGGTGCACGACCGGCAGCACAAGCAGCAAAGCAGTACGACGACAGGCAGACGGTGCTCGGATGGGGGCACCATGTCCGATTCCGGCTGGAGTTTCACGTGGCGACCGATTACTACGCGGTCCTCGGGGTTAGGCGCGACGCGACCCAGGAGGAGATCAAGAAGGCGTACCGCCGCCTCGCCCGCGAACTGCACCCGGACGTCAACCCCGACCCGGAGACCCAGGACCGCTTCAAGGAGATAGGGCTGGCCTACGAGGTCCTGTCCGACCCCCAGAAGCGGCAGGTCTACGACCTCGGCGGCGACCCGTCCCGCACCTCCGGGGCGGGAGCCGGACCGGGCGGCGGCTTCGGCGCGGGCTTCGCGTTCAGCGACATCATGGACGCCTTCTTCGGCGGCGGCGCCTCCCGCGGCCCCCGGTCACGGGTGCGCCGCGGCCAGGACGCGCTGATCCGGGTGGAGATCAGCCTGCACGACGCGGCGTTCGGCGCCCAGCGGGACATCCAGGTCGACACCGCCGTGATCTGCCCGACCTGCCAGGGCGACGGCGCGGCCCCCGGCACCTCGCCGGTCACCTGCGACATGTGCCGCGGTCGCGGCGAGGTCTCGCAGGTCACCCGGTCGTTCCTGGGCCAGGTGATGACCTCGCGGCCGTGCCCGCAGTGCCAGGGCTACGGGACCGTGGTTCCCACCCCGTGCGTCGAGTGCGCCGGCGACGGGCGGGTGCGCACCCGCCGGACCCTGACCGTGAAGATCCCGCCGGGCGTGGACAACGGCACCCGGATCCAGCTGGCCGGCGAGGGCGAGGTCGGCCCGGGCGCGGGCCCGGCCGGCGATCTGTACATCGAGATCGTCGAGGAGCCGCACTCGATCTTCCAGCGGCGCGGGGACGACCTGCACTGCACCGTCACCATGCCGATGACGGCCGCGTCGCTGGGCACCAAGATCCCGCTGGAGACGCTGGACGGCTCGGTGGACCTGGACATCCGTCCGGGGACCCAGTCCGGCCAGGCGATCACCCTGCGCGGCCGCGGCATCCAGCACCTGCGCGGCTCGACCCGGGGCGACCTGGTGGTCCATGTCGACGTGCAGACGCCGAAGAACCTCGACCCGGAGCAGGAGGAGCTGCTGCGCAAGCTCGCCCGGCTGCGCGGCGAGGAGCGCCCGTCCGGCACCTTCGCGCCGGGGCAGCAGCGGCTGTTCTCGCGGATCAAGGACGCGATCAACAACCGGTGACCCGGAGCCGACGCCCGAACCCGGAGCGCGCGCTGCCGTCGCGGCGCATCGTTCCGCCGCGCGAAGAGCAGTGATGAGCCGATGACCACAGCTCCCGTCTTCCACGTCCCACGCGAGCGCCTTAACGGACCGGCGGTCCGCCTCGACGGCCCCGAAGGCCGGCACGCCGCGCTGGTCCGCCGGCTTCAGGTGGGCGAGCGGCTCGACCTGACTGACGGCGCCGGGCTGCTCGCGCAGTGCGTCGTGCTGCGCTCCGCCGGCCAGGCCCTCGACCTGGAGGTCCTCGAGTTGCTGCACGTCGCGGCGCCCGACCCGCGGATCACCGTCGTGCAGGCGTTGCCCAAGTCAGACCGGGGTGAGACAGCGGTCGAGACGATGACCGAGATCGGCGTCGACGCGATCGTGCCGTGGTCGGCCGCCCGCTCGATCACCCAGTGGCGGGGCGACCGGGGCGCGAAGTCCCTGGCCAAATGGCGTTCGACCGCGGCCGAGGCGAGTAAGCAGGCCCGGCGAGCGTGGTGGCCCGAGATCGACGAGGTCGCGTCCACCGCGAAGGTCGCCAAGCTGCTCGCATCCGCGGCCGCGCCCGTCCTGCTGCACGAGTCTGCGGAGCAGTCGCTCGCCGACTTGACGCTGCCCCCGCCTCCGGCTGCGTCCTCATCGGGCGGCGTGGAAGCGGCGCCGACTGCGCGGGAGATCGTGCTCGTGGTCGGTCCGGAGGGTGGGATCTCCCCGGAGGAATTGCACGCGTTCACCGAAGCGGGTGGTCTGCCTTATCGGATGGGCCCGACCGTCCTGCGCACCTCGACCGCCGGGACCGCTGCGGCCGCGGTGCTGCTGGCACGCTCAGGCCGCTGGAACTGAGTGCGTCCTGCTCAGTGGCAGAACTTCGCGGTAAAGGAGTCCATCTCGTCGTCGGGGAAGAAGAAGTGCGCGACCCCTTCGGTACAGGTACCGGCGGGGACAGACACCGCGGATGACCAGAAGTAAGGTCCGCCCGCGCCGCCGACGAATGTTCGGGCGCCGTCGATCGCGTCATGCGTCACGTCGAATTCGCCGACGCCGAGGTCATAACTCACCTGCTTGACCCGGAACTGGAGCCACGGATAGGCGAACCCAAACCGGGCGTGGCACTTCGGCGAATAGAACTGCCTGACGGAGAACGCGATCGCTCCGTGCCAGCGCGCATACGCGGTCGCTCCGACCTGATAGGCGTCCGCGCACGGGAGTGCGTCGAGACCGCGGCGCTCCCTTTGTGTTTGCGGCGGCTGAGCGTCCTTCTTCGACGGTGTGGAAGGAGACGCCGATGCGGCGGGGGACGGGGACGGCGAGGGTTTCGGAGCTGCGGATGTGGATGCGGCGGGCGAGGTCGAAGCGGTGGCGTCCGGGTGGGCCACGGCCGTGGGAATCGTGGCCAACGCGGCAGTGAGCACGGCGGTGGCCACGATGTGAACGGCGAGTCGATCCATAGGTGCGTTCCCTGAGCTAAGGGGTCGGTGATCGGCGTACAGTCCTGATCGCTGTCTTCGACGATCCGGAACGGTACACAGTGGGAGACCAACGAGAGCGCCTAAGATCGGTGCGACTGAACGGATTCGACTCTTTCGCGCTAACCAAGATCACCGGATCGAGCTAATCCGCCTTCCCCGCTACAACCCTCGAGCCCCCTTTCCCCCGCCAGAGCCTGGAGCAGGTATGCCGAACTCCGAAACCGCGTTTGACGCGACGTGCCTGTTCTGCCGGATCGCCGCCCGCGAACTGCCCGCCACGATCGTCCGCGAGACCGACGACTTCCTCGCCTTCCGCGACATCGCCCCGCAGGCGCCCACGCACGTCCTGGTGATCCCCAAGCAGCACGGCTACCGCGACGCGGCGGAGCTGGCCCTCGGCGACCCCGCCCTGGCCGCCGGCCTGCTCGCCGAGGGCTTCGAGGTCGCCAAGCTCGACGGGCTCACCGACCACGGCGACGTTCCCGGGTACCGCTTCGTGCTGAATTCGGGCGACGCGGCCGGTCAGACCGTCTATCACGTCCACCTGCACGTCCTGGGCGGCGCCGCGCTCGGGCACTTCGGCGCCCGTGGCTGAGCGACACCCGGCTGAGCGAAACAGCGGCGGGAACTGAAGGAGGGAACTCCGGCTCCAGGCCCCGCCGCACGAAATAATTGCCCGCAGCAGAGTCGTTGGTGCTCGATACGATGGGATCCGTCCCGACGACTGACGAACCCACAAGAAGGCGTGATTCGAAGGCCCCCGTGGCCCGGCCCATGACTGAGCAGCCAAACAAGCCCCGTACCGCCACCAACCGCGCGCGCAAGTCTTCCGCAGCGAAGGCCCCGGTCCTTACGGACGCGACGTCCCGGGACAGCGCCACCCCGCCGGCCCCCGGAGACGAGGGCGCGGGCGCGGCGGCCGCGCAGACGAAGATCACCATCCCGGCCGCCCACCCCATGGTCGCCGTGCTGGGCACCGGGGACAGCATCCTGCGGGTGATCGAGAAGCATCTGCCCGCGCTCGACATCCACGCCCGGGGCAACGAGATCACCGCCACCGGCCCGGCCGCCGACGTCGAGCTGGTCGAGCAGCTGTTCTCCGAGATGCTGCTGGTCCTGCGCACCGGGGCGACGCTGACCGCGGACGCCGTCGAGCGCTCGATCGCGATCCTGCGCGCGGGCCGCGAGGGCGGCGGCGCCGAGCGGCCCGCCGAGGTGCTGACCCAGAACATCCTGTCCAACCGGGGCCGCACCATCCGCCCGAAGACGGTGAACCAGAAGCGGTACGTCGACGCGATCGACAAGCACACGATCGTGTTCTCCATCGGCCCGGCCGGTACCGGCAAGACCTACCTGGCCATGGCGAAGGCCGTACAGGCGCTGCAGGCCAAGGACGTCAACCGGATCATCCTGACCCGGCCCGCCGTCGAGGCCGGCGAGCGGCTCGGCTTCCTGCCCGGCACCCTGTACGAGAAGATCGACCCGTACCTGCGCCCGCTCTACGACGCGCTGCACGACATGATCGACCCCGACTCGATCCCCCGCCTGATGGCGGCCGGGACGATCGAGGTCGCCCCGCTGGCCTACATGCGTGGCAGAACGCTTAATGATGCTTTCATCATCCTGGACGAGGCGCAGAACACCTCGCCCGAGCAGATGAAGATGTTCCTGACCCGGCTCGGCTTCGGCTCCAAGATCGTCGTCACCGGCGACGTCACCCAGGTCGACCTGCCCGGCGGCACCGAGTCGGGGTTGCGGGTGGTCCAGGACATCCTCGAGGGGGTCGGGGACATCCACTTCTCCCGGCTGACCAGCACAGACGTGGTGCGCCACCGGCTCGTCGGGGAGATCGTGGACGCCTACGGCCGCTACGACGCCGCCCGCGAGGAGCGGGAGCGGCCCTTCCCGCCCGCGGCGAACCGCGCCCAGCGCCGGGCCGGTCCGCGGGCCCGCGCGGTGGGATGATCGCTGCCATGTCCATCGATATCAACAACGAGTCCGGCGTGGGGGTCGACGAGGCGGCCATCGTCGCGCTGGCCCGCTACGTGCTGGACCAAATGGGAATCCACCCGCTGGCCGAGCTGTCGATCCTGCTGGTCGACACCGCCGCGATGGAGCAGCTGCACATCCAGTGGATGGACGAGCCGGGCCCGACCGACGTGCTGTCCTTCCCGATGGACGAGCTGCGGCCCTCGCGCGCCGAGGACGACAACGAACCAGAGCCGGGTCTGCTCGGCGACGTGGTGCTGTGCCCCGAGGTGGCCGCCAAGCAGGGGGAGGCGGCCGGCCACTCCACCGCCGACGAGCTGCACCTGCTCACCACCCACGGCATCCTGCACCTGCTCGGCTACGACCACGCCGAGCCGGACGAGAAGGCGGAGATGTTCGGCCTGCAGAACGAGCTGCTCGCCCGCTGGCGCAGACACGCGGGCGACGAGCGGCGCGGCCACTGAAGGGCACCGGACCCGCCGACCCCTGAGGCATACGAGACCCGCACATGGACCCCAGTAATAGACGAAGCCCCAATACCGCACGCGGCACCCGGCCGGAAGCGCGCCGATGACCGCGGCGATCGCCTGGCTGCTGGTCGGCGCCGCCGCGGCCGTCTTCGTCGCCGGGCTGGCCGCCAGCGTCGAGGCGGCGCTGGCGCAGATCTCCCGAGTCCGCGCCGAGGAGCTGCGCGAGCAGGGCGCGCCCGGCGCCGCCCGGCTGGTCCGGCTGACCGCGGACCCGGCCCGGTACGTGAACCTGGTGCTGCTCATCCGGGTGGTCGGCGAGCTGACGGCGGCCGTCATGGTCACCATGGTGTGCGTCCGGCGATGGGGCCTGACCTGGGGCGCCGGGGCGATCGCCGCGGCGGTGATGGTGGTGGTCTCGTACGTCGCGGTCGGCGTCGCGCCGCGCACCCTCGGCCGCCAGCACGCGCCCCGGATCGCCATCGTCGGCGCCGCCGTGCTGCTGCCGCTCAGCCGGATCCTCGGCCCGCTGGCCCACGCGCTGATCCTGCTCGGCAACGCGCTGACCCCCGGGCGCGGCTTCCGCGAGGGGCCGTTCGCCACCGAGGCCGAGCTGCGCGCCCTGGTCGACATCGCGGAGCAGAACAGCGAGATCGAGGCGGCCGAGCGGCGGATGGTGCACTCCGTCTTCGAGCTCGGCGACACTCTCGTCAAAGAGGTGATGGTGCCGCGCACCGACATGCTCTTCATCGAGCGGGACAAGACCCTGCGCCAAGCCCTCAGCCTCGCCCTGCGCAGCGGCTTCTCCCGCATCCCGGTGCTCGGCCGGGACGCCGACGACGTGGTCGGCATCGTCTATCTCAAGGACCTGGTCCGCCGCACGCATGAGCATCCCGGGACGGAGAGCGTCGAACTGGTCGAGTCGGTGATGCGCCCGGCCACCTACGTGCCGGATTCCAAGCACGCCGACGAGCTGCTGCGGGACATGCAGGCCCAGCGCATCCACGTGGCCATCGTCATCGACGAGTACGGCGGCACCGCGGGCCTGGTGACCATCGAGGACATCCTCGAGGAGATCGTCGGCGAGATCACCGACGAGTACGACGTGGGCCGCCCCGAGGTCGAGTGGCTCGGCGAGCCGGGCGACGCGGCCGAGGGCGCCCGGGTTTCCGCCCGCCTCGGCCTGGACGAGCTCGGCGAGCTGTTCGGCCGCGACCTCGAAGACGTGGACGTCGAGACGGTCGGCGGTTTGCTCGCCAAGAAGCTGGGCAAGGTGCCGATCCCGGGCGCGGTGGTCGAACTGGACGGCCTGACGCTGACCGCCGAGTCCACCGAGGGCAGGCGGCGCCGGATCGGAACCGTGCTGGTGCGACTGACCGGCGCCGAACCCGCGGAGCCGGCTCCCGAGCCGGTGCCCGCCGCCCGTCCCGCCGACGACTTCGACCCGCCGGGCCACGACGACCGATGACGGCCCTGAGCCCGCCGATCACCAGCCGCCCGACCACGACGAGGGAGCCGAAACCCGATGACCGACCAGGACCTCGACCCCGAGGACGCGAAGATCATCACCCTGGCCCGCGCGCACCGGGCCCGGAACGGCACCGAGTCCGGGGCCGCGGTGCGCGACACCAACGGCCGCACGTACGCCGCCATCCCGGTCTCGCTGCCGTCCCTGCGCCTGTCCGCCCTCGAAGTCGCGGTCGCGATGGCGGTCTCCTCCGGAGCTTCCGGACTGGAGGCGGCCGCGATCGTGTCCACCGACACGGAACTCACGCCGGATCAGGCCGCGGCGGCGCTCGACCTCAAGGCGGGCGCGGTCTTCCTCGCCGCGCCGGACGGCCAAGTCGTGGCGCGTATCTAGTGCACGCCTAATGCACGCCAACGCAACGGAGGCAGCATGAGCGGCGAGCGCCCCGAACGGTTCTACGGGGCCGGGGATCCATCCGAGCCGGAGGCCGGGCCCACGCCCGGCTTCGACCCGATGGCGACCCGGGACGATCCGCGACAGGTCGATCCCGGGCCGGTTTCGTCGAACCGCGCGTCGTCGAATCCCGACACGCCCGGCGCAGCCGCTCCGATGGCCCCGGCCGTCTCCACTTATGGCCGCGGCGCGAAGCGTGCCAGGCCCCTGTTCGCGAAGAAGCCGAAGCTCTCCGGCGGCCCCGACGCACCGGACGCTCCAGGTGACGGCGGCGGGCCGGGCGCCGCACCCGGTGCGAAGCCGCGCCGCCGTCGGCGCTGGGTCCGGATCACGACTCTGACCGTGCTGGTTCTCCTGCTCGCGCTGATCGGAACCATGCTCGGCACGTGGTTCTGGGCCTCCGGCAAGGTCACCCACGCCGGCGCGATCACCGACTACTCGGGACGCCCGGTCCAGGGCGGCGGCACCAACTGGCTGATCGTCGGTTCGGACAGCCGGTCCAACCTCACTCCCGCGCAGCGGGATCAGTACCACGTGGGCTCAGATCAGGGGCTTAACACGGACACCATGCTCCTGCTGCACTACGGCGCGAGCGGCCCGGACCTCATCTCGATCCCGCGCGACTCATACGTCACCATCCCGGCGTATACGGATGCGAACGGCAAGTCGCACAGCGCGTACAAGGCGAAGATCAATTCGGCCTACTCGGCCGGCGGAGTGCCGCTGTTGATCGAGACGGTCGAGACGGCGACCGGAGTCCGCATCGACCACTACGCCGAGATCGGCTTCCTCGGCGTGGTCAACGTGGTCAACTCGGTCGGCGGCGTGAACCTCTGCCTCGCCTCCCCGGTCAAGGACAGCCACTCCGGTGCGAACCTGCCGGCCGGCTGCCAGACGCTGAACGGCACGCAGTCGCTCGCCCTGATCCGCACCCGCTACTCGCTGGCGAACTCCGACATCAGCCGGATGGCGAACCAGCAGAAGTTCGTGGTCGGGCTCTCGCACGCGACCCTGCGCCCCGGCGTCCTGCTCAACCCGTTCACCTTCTACCCCGTCACGGGCGCCATGCTCGACTCGATCGCCGTGGACAACGGAACCGGGCTCTGGGACCTGCTGAACATGAGCTGGCACAGCCGGTCGCTCGGCGGCGGCAAGGGCACCGTCGGCACCGTCCCCATCGCCAATGAGGGGTACCAGGTCTCCGGCCTCGGCTCGACCGTGCTGTGGGACAAGGCGAAGGCTGCGCAGGTGTTCGGCGCAGTCAACCAGGACGCCGCGATCCCGTCCGGCCTGCTCAACTCGCTCGGCTGACCCTGACTCGACCCGACCGCAGTTCTGCAGGACCCGCCGTGCGGCGCTAGCCCTGGATCGCCGAGACCAGCGACACCACAGCGAGCCCGGCCATGATGAGCGCCGCCGTACGCACGATGTACTTCAACGGCACCACCCGAAGCAATGCCTGACCGCCCAGGATGGCCAGCGCGGCGACCGTCCACAGCGCGACCAAGGAGCCGATGCCGACCGACGCCCAGTCGTACTTCGCCGCGAGGTTGGCGGTGACGACCTGGGTCAGATCCCCGAACTCGGCGACGGTGATCACGGTGAAGCTGGTCAGGATCGCGCGCCAGGGCGAATTCGAGGGCTTGGCCGCCTCGGCGACCTCCTCTTCCTCGCTCTTCCGCTCCTCCTTGGTGCCGTGGCGCAGGATCAGGATGGCGCCGAGGAGGAAGAGCCCGGCGACGACGGCCTCGAGCGCGCGGTGCGGAAGCAGGGCGAGCAGCGAGCCGGCTCCCAGCGCGATGCCCACCTGGACCGCGAACCCCGCGGCGGCGCCGACGAACACGTGCCCGGGGCGGAACTTGGTCGCCAGCACCAGGCTGGCCAGCGCGGTCTTGTCGGGCAGCTCCGCGAAGAAGACGACCGCGAACGTCGTGGCTATGACGGCGGCGTCCACGAAGGCGGGAGTCCTGTTCTGACCGGGGAAGAGGGAAGACTCGCCTAGTCTACGCGGTCAACCAGCGAAGATTGTTCCGCGCAATTCAGGCGCGATGATGATCGAACGGGCCATTCAGACGCCCCAGAAACGGTGTTTGAGCGCGACCATCCCGGCGATCACGCCGGTGATCACGACCGCGACGGTCGCGGCGGCGAGCGCACTCGCCCCCTCCTGCGCGGCGATGATCGCCGCGACGACGCCCACGCCGGCCGCAGGGCCGAGCGTTGTGCGCAGGTACTGCGGTCCTGGAGTCATGCGGCAGAGCGTAGGGCAGTCGGCGCGGCGGCAACAGACCCGCTGGCGGCGTCCGGATCGCGCAGCGGTCACGCAAGAAAAACACAAGGCAGATCCGGACCGGGAAATATCCCGGAGAATGACCATCGCCGCACCGGTGCGGCGGCGCGGCGATGTCTATTCAATTCAGCACTCCGGATCGCCCGCGCTCAGGGGCCGAGCGAACCTGTGCATGAGAACTCCAGGAGCGCAGCGCGCTCTCCGGGAGTCCACCCTCGATTACGAGGGTGGACTAGATCACGGGATTTGTCAACTCACACAACAAAAGAAGCGCTTGTGTTTTCTCGCGCGCAGCTCACGAGGCATCTCGGGGTCTTCTCAGGCTGATCGGCTACGCTCGAGTAACCTACGCTGCCGTAAGCTACGATCGCGTAACCAACCGTCCCATCGTCCCCCGGGAGCCTGCCCGTGATCCCTGCCACCGCCGCACGTGACCGCCAGCACTTATCGCTCGCTGGTCTCAACCAGACCGCGCTGCTCACCGAGCTCGAGCCGGTCGTTGCGGAGAACCTGAACCGCCACCTGACGGTGGCGAAGGAGTGGTTTCCGCACACGTACGTGCCGTGGAGCGACGGGGAGAACTTCGACGGTCCGCTCGGCGGCGCCGCCTGGGAGCCGGGCCAGTCGAAGCTGGACGAGACCGCGCGTACCTCGCTGATCCTCAACCTTTTGACCGAGGACAACCTGCCCAGCTACCACTACGAGATCGCGACGCTGTTCGGGCGGGACGGGGCGTGGGGCAGCTGGGTGCACCGCTGGACCGCGGAGGAGGGGCGGCACGGCACCGCGATCCGCGACTACCTGCTGACCACCCGCGCGGTGGATCCGGTGGCGCTGGAGCGGGCCCGGATGACGCACATGTCCATCGGTTACGACTCGCCCAACGCCCAGAGCGCGATCAATTCGATCGCCTACGTCTCGTTCCAGGAGTTGGCGACCCGGATCTCGCACCGCAACACGGGCACCTACTCGGGCGAGCCGATGTGCGAGCGGCTGCTGGCGAAGATCGCCAACGATGAGAACCTGCACATGGTCTTCTACCGCAACCTCCTCGGCGCGGCGTTCGATATGGCGCCCGACGACGTGATGCGGGCGGTTCTTGATGTGGCCCGCAACTTTCAGATGCCCGGATCGACGGTGGAGAACTACACCCGCAAGTCGGTGAAGATCGCCCTGGCCGGGATCTACAACCTGCGCATCCACCGCGACGAGGTACTGCTCCCGGTATTGCGCAACGTCCGGATCTTCGAGCGCACCGACCTGGGCCCCGAGGGCGAACGTGCCCGGGAGGAACTGTCCGCACTGCTCGATGGCCTGGACGCGGCGGCCAAGCGCTTCGAGGAGAAGCGCGACGCGCACTTGGAGCGTCAGGCCGCGCGCCGCTGAGGCTCGCGGAGGGCTGAGGTTTACGACGGCTGAGGTGTTGCCGGGGTGGTGCTTGCTGCCCCGGCGGTTCGGCGTTCGATGGCGAGGCCGGCCGCGCGGCTGA
>NZ_DASZGI010000368.1:0-3836 GCF_035938995.1 Actinocrinis sp. | reverse complement strand
CGAGCACACCCTCGACGACCAGGAACTGCTCACATGGATCACGAAGATCCATACCGCGCACCCGGCCTACGGGGCCGAGCGCGTCACCCGAGAACTCAAGCGCCAAGGCCCCGAGATCGGTCGGCGCAGGGTCGCACGGTTGATGCGCGAGCACGGCACCGCCGGGATCACCCGACGCAAGCGCAGAAACCTCACGAAGCCGGACAAGCACGCGGCTGCGGCGGTGCCGGATCTGATCCGCAGGGAGTTCACCGCCCCGATGCCCGGCCTGAAGCTAATCGGGGACATCAGCTGTTTCCCGACATCCGAGGGCTGGCTCTCCCTCGCAACCGTCCTGGACTTGTGCAGCAAGGATTTGATCGGGTATGCCATCGCGCCGCACATGCGCGCAAGCCTGGTCATAGACGCGATCACCGCGGCGCTGCCCTTGCCGAAAACCTCGTCCGTGCAGGTCACGCTGCATGGTGGTATTCGTGCAGGACACCGCCGAAGCAGTCGCATCTCCGGACATCGAGCTGCGCGATCTGATCCGGATCGGTGAGCAGCGCGGGCAGCGGGTTTAGCGGCCGGGCGTTGGCGATGCCCTCATGCGACCGGTGTTCGTTATAGAAGTACTCGAACTCACGTAGCGCGCAGTAGGTGGGCCTGGTTCCAGATCAAGGTACGGTCGAGCAGTTCGCGGCGGCAGGTCTGCACCCAGCGCTCCATGATCGCGTTCATCCGGGGCATCCGAACGCCGCTGAGCACAACCTCGATCCCCGCGTCGGCAAGAATGGCGTCGAACAGGCCGGGGTACTTCCCGTCCCGATCCCGGATCACGAACCGCGCCCGGCCGCTGGCATCCTCCAGATCCATCACCAGATTCCTCGCGGCCTGGGCCACCCACGCCCCGGTCGGGTGCGCGGTCGCACCCAGGATCCTGATTCTCCGCGAGGCGTGCTCGATCACCGCGAACACGTACAGCCGCGCGCCCGACAGGGTGGCCGTCTCGAAGAAGTCACAGGCCAACGGCGCCTCGGCTTGAGAGCGCAGAAACGCCGCCCACGTGGTGGCACCATGTTCGGGCGCCGGGTCGATCCCGGCGTCCCTCAAGATCTCCCAGACCGTGGCAGGCGCGACCTTCGCACCCAGCACCAGCAGCTTCCCATGCAGTCGGCGATACCCCCACACGCAGGATGAGCGCACGGGTCGGCCGCGCATCGTGCGGCCGACCCGATCGCTTGGGCCGAGAACACCTGGAGTGCCGACGCGCGATCAGATCGCGGTGCCACTTCGAGACGGTGTCCGGCTTGACGAGCAACGCATGTGAGCAAGCACCCGCCCGGGCACTCGACGCAGCAGCGCCGCCAGCAAGGCGCGATCGCTCGCGGTGAACCTTATCCGCTGCGGCCCAAGCTGCCGCTGCAGCACGCCAAGCTGGTGCCGAAGCGCGAGGATCTCCGCGTCCTTGTCCGATCGCTCATCGGCAATAGCCGTAGCATCGCGAACGCATTCGTCATGCCGAGATAGGCCAGTCGCAGCAGCACGACTGATCACCATGCCACCGCAACAGTCACTCATCTGCAGCTTCAGCAGTCCGCCACAGTTGCGCCATGCCGCTCACCACAAACCTACGCTGACCAGCACGGACGGGATTGTCGGCAAGCGCAACACAGACCGCACGGCATGGAGGCTCACGCGACTCAATGGTCGTACAGAGAGCTCAGGGGTTGTCCTCGGATTCGGACAGCAGCATCTGGTCCAGCATCCGGGCGTCCCACTTGAAGTACGAGTGGATCTTGAAGTTCTCCTCGCCGATCGACGATGTGCCCGCGTAGTAGATGAACCTGCCGCCGGCGTCGTCGTGCGCGACGTTCTTCAGGAACTGCTCGATCTGCGGGTGCAAGGGAACGGGCAACGCACTCGATTCCGCGTTCATGACGGCGTAACAGAATCGCTCTGCCTTCGACGATTCCCAGTTCAGGGTGACGTAGATGCCGAACGCCTTCTCACCGAGTCTCACCATCGGCTCGCTCGGGTGCGGCAGGCCCAGTTCGCGGATCATCGACACGATGGTGCCCGGTTCGAGGCATTCGGCGGGCAGCGCGCCGAAGTACAGGTTCACCGTGCGGTGCGGGTAGTCGATCGCGAGCGCGTTCAGCTTGTCCGTGTCCAAGCCGTAGCGGGCGAAGTAGTCGAGATTGTCGGCGACGCTGCGCGGCATGGAGGGGATGTCGATGAGTGCTGTCAGGCTCTGCATCTCGTTCGGCGGGAAGAACGCGTAGATCTTCTTGAAGCCGCGGGCAGCGCCGAAGTCGACACCTAAACCGTCGACGGGGCAGCGTTTGCGCATCTCCGAGAGCAGGACGCCGATGGGATGGCCCGTCTCGGGAGTCAGGCCGTTCGCCCGGGCGACGGCATAGGGATCGATCTCTTTCGGCACCGAGAAGCGCCAGTCGACGTCACCCGCGTAACGCACGCCGGTCCCGATCCGGAAAGCGATCGTGGCGTGCGGAATCACCTCGCCGTACGCGGTCAGGATGGGCCAGACCTTCTCGCGCGAGCAGGGCGTCCCCAGCACTCGCGCCGATTCCTCGATAACCGAGTAGAGATCGGCCAGCTGCGCGGTCTCGGGCATTCGTCCTCCAAGCGTCCGGGCTACCGGGCGATGATCAGGGTGGCGGGCGTCGGTGTGGGGTGGAAGGAGACGTCCTCGAAACCCGCCTTCGCGAGCCAGGCCTGGTAGTCGGCACGCCGCCAGGTCCGGCCGCGCCTGCTCTTGAGCAGCATCTCCGCGGCGAAGATCAGCGCGAAGGGCGGGCCGCTGCGCGTGTCGTCGACGATGTAGTCGCTGACGACCAGCGTGCCGCGGGGCTTCAGGGCGCCGCGGACCTTGGCGAAGATCGCCATGTTGTCCTCCGGCCCCTCCTGGTGGGCGATGTTGGAGTACACGGCGATGTCGTAGACCGCGGTGCCGAAGTCGGTGGTGTGGAAGTCGCCGTCGACGCAGCTGAATCGGTCGGCCACGCGCCGCTCGGCCACGAGCCTGCGGGCGATCGCGTTGATCGGCCTCCAGTCGAGCTGGGTCGAGCGGGCTGCGGGGTTGAGCCCCAGCCAGACGGCCGAGTAGACGCCTGAGCCGCCGCCGATGTCGAAGATCGAGATCTCCCCGGCGTCCGCGATCCGCAGCAGGTCGGCCGCGATCCGCGCCGCCGGGACCGACTGCGCGGCGAGCGCCGTGACCAGCTTCTCCCAGTGCGGGTTGTCGGCCACCTCCACCGTGGCCGTCGGCGGCGCGCCGTCGTGCACCACTTCGGGCAGAGCTTTGAGGCTGTCGACGTGGCCCAGCTTCAGCTTGGCGAAGTCGCTCAAGCAGTCGGGTTTGCCCTCGACCAGGAACGCGGACGCCTCGTCGGAGTTGCGGTAGCGGCCGTCGCGCAGCTCGACCAGGCCCAGGCCGACGAGCCCGTCGAGGAGGGCCTCGACACCGCGCTGGGAGATTCCGGCGCCTGCGGCCAGCCGCTCGGCGGTGTCGACCCCGGCTTCCAGGTGGGTGAACAGGGCATGGCTCGCGGCCACACCGAGGATGCCGGTGGCCCAGTAGCCGTTGGCGAGCCGCAGAATCCGCTCCGGCGTCGGCTGGTCGCCGGACGTGCCGAGTGTGGCCTCTGGCATCATCACGCCAGCCCCTTCGCGTTCGGCGCCGTTCCGCTCCGCGCTCTGGAAGCGACCCGTGGTCGGCCCTGTCCGCCTGCGTGATCGGTGACGGCAGATTCACAGTCCTGCGTGCATGTCCGATGGTCGGCTATGGGACTCGGCCGGGACTACTCAGCGGCTTGGCGTCGGCTTGAGGGCGA
>NZ_DASZGI010000367.1:0-2219 GCF_035938995.1 Actinocrinis sp. | reverse complement strand
CCGGCCTGGTCGCCGTCGTTGTTGTAGAGGGACCAGAGCAGCGTCGGCCAGCCCTTGTTCATCTGCCAGTAGATGGTGCCCGTCGAGGGTTGCGACGAGTTGGTGGAGTGGTCGAGGAAGGCCTCGAACTGGGCGCGGGTGTCCTCGTAGTTCTGGACCTGCGCTTCCTCCACGTACTGGGCGAGGCTGGACCAGGCGCCGTATCGGTTGGTGATCGCCTGGTCAAGGTTGAAGAGCGTGCCGAAGCTGTATCCGCTGTGCCCGGTGCCCTCGTAGTTGTTGTGGTACTGGTTCGCGCCAGGGCTCTGCCAGAGAGCCGCCTGGTCGGACGGGGAGAGGAACCGGTTGATCGAGTCGAGCGTGGGCACCGTGTTCCCGGCGCTCTGCTCGCTGTCGTAGCCCCAGGAACCGCCCGCGTTCGTCAGCGTCGAGTCACTGGTCGGATAGTGGGACGTGTCGTACCAGTAGTTCGGCGGCACCCAGTCGTAAGGACCCTCCTTCTCCCCCGAGGCGCCCAGCTGCGTGCTGCTGTTGTACTCGGCGGACGAGATGAACGGACCGCTGTAGTCGGCCGCGGCGAAACCGCTCAGCGCCAGGCTCTCCTGGGTGGTGGTCGGGTTGTTGTCGCTCCACTGGAAGCTGAACACCGACGGGTGGTTGCGCAGTTCCTGGCCCAGGGTCTGTGCGGAGAGCTTGTACTCGGCCTGCTGGGCGCCGGTGTAACTGGTCTTCTCCCAGAAGTCGCAGCATTGGAGGCCGGCGTTGACCAGGATCCCGGCCGCATCCATCTGCTGATACCAGTCGGCGGGCATGAGGTGGCCTTCAAGCCGGATCGAGTTGACGCCCATGGATTTGATCAGGCCGATCTGCTTGGCGGTGTCGGCCGGGTCGTAACGCAGAAACAGGTCGGGGTCCCAGCCGCCGCCGCGGATCACCAGGGGCACGTTGTTTATCTTGAACGCGCGCACCCCGCTCGGCGCCGCGGTGGAGGCACCGGTCAGGTAGGAGGTGACGGTCCTGATACCGAACGTCTCAGAGGTCGAGTTCAGAGTCGTGCCGCCCTGGGCGACCGATGTGGCGAGCGTGTACAGCGGCTGGCCGCCGAGCTGGTACGGCCACCAGATCTGCGGCGAGCCGAGGGTCAGGGCCGGGTAGGACGAGGGGGCGAAGGTCACGGTCTGCGTGGCACCGGCCGCGACCGTCACCGACTGGCTCACGGTGATCGGGCTGCCGCCGCCCGGCGGGGTGATGGTGGCGGAGACAGTGCCGGCCTGCGACGAGCCGGAGGAGTTGGTCACGTCGGTCTTGACGGTCAGCGCCGAGCTGCTCAGGTTGGCGGCGGTGTTCTGATTCACATGCGCGTTGCCGACGATCAGCGGGCCGCCGGTCTGGAGCTGCACCGGGAACTGGATGCCGGTGTTGTTGTCCGGCGGGATCTGCGACCAGTCCACGTTGTCCAGCGTCAGCATCGTGTTCGGGTTGTTCGGGTGCATCTCGACGGCGAGCGAGTTGGTGCCCGACCGCAGCAGACCACTGATGTTGAAGGAGTATCGCGCATAGTCCCCGGCCACGGTCGACGAGGTGGCCACCTGGCTGCCGTTCACCCACACGTCCGCCGCGCCGACCACGCCGTTGATGATCAGCCGGGCCGACTGGCCGGACGGCGGCGCGGTGAAGTCGGTCCGGTACCACCAGGGCACTGAGAACTGGGCGATCGTGTCGGCGCCGACCTTCGACATGAAGCCGAAGCAGTTCTTCATGTTGGATGAGTAGAAGACATTCGGGCACGAGCCGTTCTGCAGCAGTGCGGCGATCTCGGTGCCTGGCGCCCCTCCCCCGTCGTTGGCCACGGTCAACCAGCCGGAGGTGCTGAATCCCGGCGTGGAGATCGCGGCGCCGCCCTGCGTGGCCGTGGCGCTGGTCAGCACCTTCCACCCGTTGGTCGCGCCGAGGTCGGCGATGGCCGTCGACCCGGTCGGCGGATCGGCGAAAGCGGCGCTGACCGCGTGCGGGGCGGCGACAGCCGGGGACGCGTGAGCCGGCCGGGCGCCGTTGGCACCGGCTACGGCCTGCTGGATGGTCAGGGCCATGACACCGAGCGCCACGGCCGCCGTCGTCAGGGATCTTCTGCGCGATGCCATCTGCTCTCCTTGGGACCGGGGGAGAACGCGCCGGCCAAGGAAAGGGGCGGGTGTCCGGCGGCGATCCTGATCAAGTAT
>NZ_DASZGI010000366.1:0-10166 GCF_035938995.1 Actinocrinis sp. | reverse complement strand
TGTTCCTCGGGATGCTCACGGCCAACACCGCGGCACGCGCGTTCTACGACCGCCTTGGTTTCCACGTCATCCCGGTCGCGAACGCGGGACCGTTGACCCACCTGGGGCGCTCGACCAGCGAGCCGCTCTGAATCGGAGAGGTAGGTGTCGCGACGCGGTCCCGCGGAATCGGTCGAACGTCCGATTACCGTCTGACCCCGTCGTGTCCGTCTGTGAATCGGAGACGTGTCGCGACGCGGTCCCGCGGAATCGGTCGAACGTCCGATTACCGTCTGACCCCGTTACCGTCTGACCCCGTCGTGTCCGTCGATGCTCTCGTGCGCGGCCCGTCCCACCAGCGCCGCGCCGAAAAAGACGTACCCGATGCCGATCAGCCAGGACACCACCATCAGCATCGTGCCGACGGCGCCGTACGTCACCGCGCTCGAGACGATCAGCGGCGAGAAGATCACCGCCGAGAACAGCCGGAGGCCGACCAGCCCCGCCACGGTGAGCAGCGCCCCCGGCAGCAGCGCCAGCCAGGAGACCCGGTCCTCGAGCAGGAAGTGCGTCGTCCACCAGATGAAGCAGGTGGCGCCCACGCCCGTCGCGCACCAGCGCAGCACCAGCAGCAGCGGCGAGTCGTTGAGCAGGGTGACCATGTCGGCGCCCACCAGGAGCACCCCGACCAGCGCGGCCAGCCACACCACGCGCCGCCAGACCGAGATCAGCCGCGCCGCGGGCAGGTCCCACACCCGGGCCAGACCGGACTGCACCATGGTCGCGAAGGACAGTCCGAACACCGCCAGGACTCCGACGCTCAGCGCGGTGGTGGTCGACAGTACCCGCGTGGAGGGCGCGAACAGCCCGTTCACCGCACGGGACGCCTTACCGGACAGGCCGATGCCCGCGATGATCCACTGCGAGAAGGTGCGGTGGTTGAGCGGGGCAGCCGCGGCGACCACGATGAGCAGCGGGACCAGGGTGACGAAACCGAGCGCGGCGAACCCGAAGGCCCGGTGCATCAGCTCGATCTCCACCCCGCGCTTCCAGCACTGGCTGATGAAGTTTCGTAACGCTCCGTGCCCAGTACTGTCGCCCTCGATCTTCCGTACCGCCGGTGCGCCCAGGTAGGGCTCGTCCGGCTCGCCGTGGCCGTGCGGGCCGCGCCGCTCGGGTGCCGGCCGGAGCACGGCCCGGGTGCGGCTGTTCGGAGGGGAAGTAGTGACCACGGAGGTCAGGCTAACAAGCGCAGCGCCGATACGCAGGGTGAACGCGGACGTCAAAGCGCACTTGGTGCACACTTGACCTTGTGTTCAGTTTCGCCTGATGTCGCCCTCAGAATTCCCGGACTGCAGGTAATCGTCGGCGCACCCGTCAGCGCAGCGCTTTGCGCCTGTGGCAAAGCTACGAATCCGCCCTTGAGTCTTGCTAGAGCGCGATTGCCCGAAGAGGCACGGAGATTGCCCGAGAGGCCCACGTCGCACTCGCCTCTCAAACTTCTGAACCGAAGACCCGGCGCCGCCGTGCATACGAGTGCGCCATGCACGGAGATGCGGTGGACCCGGCCGAATTCAGCCGGGTCCACCGCATCTTAAGTACAGCGAGATCTCAAGTACGGCGAGGTTCAGATCCCGCGCGGCGGACGCCACATGGGATACATCATGGGGCGGTTCGAGAGCCCGTCCGGGTAGCGCAGGATGCCGTCCATGTCCTGGTAGCCGTGGCGCGCGTAGAGCCGGCGGCTGTCGGCTCCGGCGGCCTCCAGATACGCCGGAAGCGGCTTCGCGGCCTGATCCAGCGCGCTGTGGTGGGCGGCCAGCAACGCGCTGCCCAAGCCCCGGCCCTGGCGCTCCGGACGCACCGCCAGGATGGCCAGATGGTGGTGCCGCTCCCCGGCCGGGTGGTGCTTCTCCAACTGCTCGTCGAACGCTCGGAACCGGTCCAGCCAAGGCCCCGTGACGGCGGCCAGGCGGGAGTCGTAGTCGGCCGGGGGCAGCTCGTTGCCCGCCCCGGCCGGCAGCCACAGGGCCACCGCGTCGCGCTCCGCCGTGGTGTACACGACGCCGCACGCCATCGCGTGATCGACATAGATGCGGAAGTAGTCCGGAAAGATCCGCGCCCGCTCCCCCTGTTCGGGGACCAGCCAGGTGGAAGCGGCCAGATCGCGGAACGCGGCGGCGATGACGGCGCTCAACCGCGGCGCGTCGCCGGGCTGCGCGAACACTACCCGCGCCACGCCGCCATCGGTCGCGCGCTGGCTCACCGAGCCCTTGGTCGCGTTGTCCCGGATGCCAGTGCTCTTACCGACTGTGTTATTGCTGACAGCGTCGTTATTACTGACAGCGTCCCGGGCGACGGCGCGGCCCTGATGATCAGTGTCCTGGCTCATCGCGCTCACACGTTCTCCTCGGCCAGCTCACCCACCGAGGCGCTCTGCCCGGTCGCCGCCTCGGGGCCCAGCCCGATCACGGCGTACGTGTCGGGCCGGTCGGCGCGCAGATACAGCGCCCAGCCGACGCCGACGACCGCGGCCACCACGAACAGCGACGGAAGGATCTTGCCGGCCACCGACGGCGAGGTGTAGCCGAGCAGGGTCGAGAAGTTGTTCGCCACCAGGTACACCATGATGACCAAGAGCACGGCGGAGATCGCGGGCGCGATCAGCCGGCGCCAGATATTCTCCCCGCCCGGGTTGCGGGCGAAGTACACGATGACGGCGGCCGAGGTGAGCGCCAGCAGGATCAGGATGCCGAAGCCGCCGGTGGTGCCCAGCCAGAAGAACAGGTCCGTCATCGGGTTCCACCCGCCGATGGCGTAGATCACGATGGCCGCCAGGCCGATCGCGCTCTGCACCGCGGAGGCGAACTTCGGCACGCCGTTGGCGCCGGTGCGGCCGAGCGTGACGGGCAGCACCTGCTCGCGGCCGAGCGAGAAGGCGTAGCGCCAGCAGGCGTTGTGGAACGCGAGGGCGGCGGCGAACAGGGAGGTCATGAACAGCACCTGCCCGGCGTTGTTGAGGAAGTCGTTGCCCATGCCGAACAGCGTCCCAGGACCCTGCTGGCCGGCCACGGAGGCGATCTTCGAGTCGCCATAGTGCTCGGCCATCACCCAGGAGGCGCCCGCGTAGACCACCATGATCAGGATGAGCGACAGGTACGTGGCGACCGGGATCGTGCGCTTGGCGTTCTTGGCCTCCTCGGCGTAGACCGGGGACTGCTCGAACCCGACGTATCCGAGCACTGCGACGGCGAGCGCCGCCCCGATGCCGCCCTTGGTCAGGTCGGAGGGGTTCAGGGTGTGGAAGCTGACGTGGTTGCCCGCCGGGTGCACGCCGCCGTAGATCGACAGCGCGACGATGACGATCAGCTCGACGGTGAGCAGGACGCCGAGCACCTTGCCGCTCAGGTCGACCCGGACCAGGCCGAGCACGGTCACCACGGCCCAGGCGGCGAGCGCGTAGATCCACCACTTGATGTCCACGTTCGCCTTCTGTTGGATGAAGGCTTCGAGCGTGGGGCCGAACATGCCGTACAGACCCACCTGGAGCAGGTTGTAGGCCACAAGCGCGATCAGCGCGCCGGCGACGCCCGCCTCCCGGCCGAGGCCGCGGCTGATGAAGGCGTAGAAGGCGCCGGCGTTGCTGATGTGGCGCGACATGGCGACGTAGCCGACGCTGAACACACACAGCACGATGGCCACCAGGATGAAGGCGGCCGGGATGCTGGTCACCCCGGTGATCGCGTACGCGGTCGTCACCACGCCCGCGGTCACGGTCAACGGGGCCACTCCGGCCAGCACGAAGTAGGCCACGGAGGGTATTCCGAGGCGGTCGTGGGCCAGCGCCGCGGTGACACTGCCGGGCGCGACCGGCGCGTTCCTTGCCATATCAGGCTCCTTCTGACGAAGCGTGGGTAAGACGTTTTCGCTGGTGCGGTGGTGGCGCGCTGTGCACTGATGTACTCCACGGGTGGTTCAGGTGCGGTGGCTCGCGATGGCGGCGCCGACCGCGGCCTCCGTCTGGCTGATCAGCTCGGTGAGCGACGGCTTGAGCGCGGCGATCTCCTCGGCGAGGTGGCGGGCCGTCTCGGGCGCGCTCTCCCGCACCTCCCAGAGGATCACCTCGTCGAGCCCGGTCGCCCGCAGCAGGCCGACCAGGACGGTCTGCTGCTCGCTCAGCGGCCTGCCGCGCATCAGCTGGGTCACCAGCCGGGCGGCGGGCAGGGTGCCCGCGTTGGGCGTGGTGGGTGCCCATCCGTCCGGCTGCCAGGGGCGGCGGCGCGGCTTGCGGGCGACCACCCCGGCGGCCGCGAGCCGGCCGGCCACGTCGTCGCGGGCGGTGCGGGCGAAGAAGGCCAGCCAGGTGCGCACCGGATGCTGCTCGGCGACGAGGTACTGCAGCACCCTGGCCGTCAGGGCGTCAGCGGGGGTCGGAAGACCGCCGGCGCGGGGCGGCACGTCGAGCAGGCCCGCGCGCATCTCGATCCGCTCCTCCAAGGCGAGCTCGCCGAGCAGGGCGGCGGCCAGCCCCAGGCCGGTGATCCGTTCGGGCAGGCGGGTGCGGCCGGATTCGTCGTCGTGGGCCATCAGGAAGAACTCGTCGGCCAGCCGGCCTTCGGCATACGCCGGTCCGCCGTCCTGCGGAGGTGGCACGGCCATGTCGCTCACTGGCCTTTCTTCGCCGTGGCGGTCCGTCTCGCCCTGCCGCTGCGCACCGTCGCCCTGCTCTCCTTCTCGTCTCTCCGCGCTGCTGATCCGTGGCGCCTCGGACCTTTCCGCGACGTCGGGAGACCGCCGCGAAGCATTCTGTGAACATTCCAGATTCTTTGTGATAGCGCCGTCGAGTACTGCCATGCAGACAAGTCCGTTGTCTGCATGGCGCCGCGCGTCGTCATCGGGTATTGCGGACCTCGGCGGGGACGGCGACAGCGCGCGCGGCCGGGCCACGCGCGTCTCGCGTCGCGGCCTCGTCGCCGTGCTCGAATACTGCCATGCAGACACGGCCGTTGTCTGCATGAGTGTGGCCGCCCGAGGTAAGGTATGGCCGCCGTCTGTCCATACCCTCCACGGGAGGCTCTGGTGTCGCAGGCGCCCAAGTCGCTCAATCCCGACCTGTCGGCGCGGGACCGCTTCGGCGCCGAGCTGCGCTCGTGGCGGTTGCGCGCGGGCCTGTCGCAGGCCGCTCTGGCGCGGGCGGTGCATGTGCACCCCGACCTGATCGCCAAGGTGGAGAAGGCGGTGCGGCGGGCCAGCAAGGAGCTGGCCGTGGACTGCGACGCCGTGCTGGGCGCCGGGGGCGCGCTGGTCGGGCTTTGGACGGTCGCTGCGGCGGACGGGCGGCGTCCGCGGGCAGGGCTGGTCGCGCCGGTGCCGGTGGGCAGCGTCATCGGGCGGCGCGATGACGGGACCACGTCGGTGATCCGGCTCGACACCTCCCGGTACCGCGCCGCCGATCTGGCAGGGCTCGAGGACTATTCGCACGTTGAAGTGGTCTGTTATCTGCGCCCGGATCCCCGGCTCGCGGCGGAGCGGATGCGCTTTGAGCACGCGCCGCGGCGGGTGGGCATTTTCGCGCGGCCGGGCAGCGTGCGGGCGAATCGGATAGCGGTATCGCGTTGCCAGCTGCTGGCCGCGGTGGACGTGGATCTGCACGTACTCGATCTGTCCGCGCCACCGGGCACGCCGGTGCTCGACATCGCGCCGTGTCCGGCGCCCGGAGGGCCGGGACCGCGCTCGGACGCGGATCCCGGCCCTCCGGCGCTGTCACGGGCCTGACTGGTACTGGACCACCTGTTGGAAGGTGGGGCGGTTCTGCCAGGTGGTGGGCGGGTCGGTGATCCCGCCGACCGGGTCCTGGATGATGCTGTCGGCGCACCACTGGTCGCCCGCCGAGCAGGTGGAGTCGCCCGGGTAGACGGTGGCAGCCGACTCGGCGGCGGCCGAGGTCAGGGAGCTGAGCAGGGCGCTACGGCAGGCGGAAAGGCTTCCGCTGCCGCAGTAGGTCACCGGCAGCGGGTCCTGCACGCTCTGGCCGAGCACGGCGCGCAGATCCTTGCTGACGTAACCCCACCAGCCGAACTGGAACGAAGAGCCCTTGTGCGGCTGGGCCTGGTTGGAGGACACCGCGCCGGTGCCGGTGATGTTCTGGCCGCCGGAGGGTGACTCGTTGGGCTGGAGCGCGTTCACCACCGCGTTGAACAGCCCGCTGCCCATGCCGGACTGGAACTCGGCTTGGAGCAGCTGCGGCCACCAGGCGTCCATCAGCTGGATGGCCGCGGAGTTCTGGAAGCTCGTCGCCCCGGTCGAGGTCTGGCTCAGCGTGGAACCGGCGTTCATCCACGTGGTCAGCTCGTTCACCAGCGCCTGCTGGTTGGGGTCGGTCACCGGTTGGCTGTTGATGACCTGCAGGAGCATCGGCAGCACCTCTTTGCCGCGCAGGTCGGTCACCGCGGCCTGCTCCATGACCTGGACCAGCGAGGATCTGGTGAACTTCGCGCCGGTGGCCAGGAACGACTTGATCCCCTGGTCCAGCAGGTCGACGCGTTGGACGGGGCCGTAGCTGAAGTTCCCGTCCGCGGCGCTGTAGTCCTGTGCCTGCTTGTTGTTCCAGCTGACGTAGTAGTCCTGGTCGATCGAGTTCGGGTGCGCCGACGCCGGGGTGTACGACGCGGTGTTCGAGGTCGGATCCCAGTTCTGCCACTCGTCCGCGGGCACGCCCCACATCGGCAGGTTCGGGTCGGTGTTCGGCGCCCGTACCGTGTTGAGTCCCGAGTTGAAGTAGGCGGTGTGCGCCGAGTTCACGTAGAACCAGTTGAAGTCGAAGGCGACGTTGGACGCGGCGCTCTCGAATCCCTGGGGCGTGGACATGACGCTCGGATCGTTGAACATCTGGAATCCGATGGCCGACTCCGCCTCGTGCATATATGTGGAGCGCAGGACAGCGTAGGCCACCGGCACTCCGCCGACTGTCGCGGTGTATTGCACGAGCCCGTATTTAGTTCGATAGATCGTCAGGTCGTAGGATCCCGCCGCGGTGCCGTCCGCCAGCGTCGGGCTCCACGAGTCGTGCTGCACCAGCTTGTCCATCGGGGTGCAGACGCCGTGGTACATGTACGAGGTCGAACTCGTGGTGGCCGGGGAGCCGTCCGCGTTGCAGAGGGTCACCGCGTAGGTGTCCGCGTTGTCCTGCTCACCGGAGGTGGCGCTCCAGGAGTAGCTCGGCCCGCGGCCGAGCTCCACGTAGAAGTTGAGGCCCGCGAAGGCGGCGCCGCGGGCGCTGAGGCCCGGGCCCTCGATCTCCTCGAGCATGAGCAGCTGCGGGGCGAAGTAGCCGGTCTGCGGGCCGAAGACGGCGATCGGGTGGCCCGAGGCGCTGTCTGCGGCTGAAACGACCAGCGCGTTGGACATGCCGGGGTGATGGCCGGGGGACGGGAAGCTGAGCCCTGGCATCGCGCCGGAGTTGTTCAGGCCGTTGAGCGCGCCGACCTTCGAGCGCAGCGGCGCGGGCAGCTTGGCGGCGACCTTGGCCGTCGCGGCGGGGCTGACCGTGCCGATGGCCGCGGTGCTGCCGGCCGCCGATCCGGTCGGGTTCTGCACCATGTTCGCGGCGTTGACGGAGCCGGGGTCGGGCATCGCGACGCCGGTGACCGTCCCGGAGGTCTCGCCGTACGGGAAGCTCTGGCCGTTGTGCAGGGTGAGCGTCGTCTCGGGGTCGTTCTGCTCGCGCAGCGCGGCCCAGACTGCGTCTCCCTCGGCCGTCCCGTACGCCTGCTCCGCGGCCTCCTTGACCAGCGCCGACTGGAGCTCGGCCCCGCCGCCGCTGCCGAACAGGCCGCCGATGACGCCGGCGACGGCGATCAGGTCGGTCTCGGTGAAGGGCGCCATCGACTGGCCGGTGAGGTCGTATTCGCCGGGGAAGTCGTTGGCGGCCTGGACCTGTGCGATGTACGCGTTGACGCCGCCCAGGTAGTTGTCGATGTCCGCCTTGAGCTGGGCGCCGCGGGACCCGTCCGCGGCCAGTGCGGTCACCTGGGCCTGGAGGTCCGCCTCGGTGTAGGGGGCGGTGCTCCAGAGGTTCTGCTCGAGCGTCCGGTTCGCCGGGGAGCCGCCGGCGAAGGAGGTCAGCTCGGCGCGGCCTATGTGGCGCAGCAGGTCCATCACCCAGAGCCGGTCCTCGGCGCCGGCGTATCCGGCCCCGTATTCGGTTTCGGCGCGGGTGTTGCCGTATATGTGCGGGACCCCGGTGGCCTTGTCCCGCAGGATCGTGACACCGGGTTCGGGGGTCTCGGTCCGCTCGACCTGCGAGGGGGGCACGCCGAGCGCGGAGTCGTTGTAGAAGTTGTCGATCTGGCCGTCGGTCAGACCGGTGTACGACGAGGCGAGGTTCGCGTAGTTCGAAAGCTGGTCGTTGTTGTGCGAGGGTCGGACGCCGAACACCTTGAACAGCAGGATGTCGGCCAGGGTCTCGGCCCCGTTCTCGCCCGGCGGCAGCACGTCGGAGCAGGTTTGGGGGCAGTAGTCGGTGACGGCCGAGCCGAGGGGCACGGCCGCGCTCGCCGTGCTGGCGGCGGCGGATCCGAAGAGCGCCGCGGCCGCGACAGCTGCGACCAGGGCGGACACGCGGCGGTGTCGGCGGGAACTGATGTGGGTGCGGCGCAACGCTGAGCCCTCCCAGGCAAGCGAAATAACGCGCGGTTATGGACGCCTTGCGGCGCGTCAACCTACTCGCGGGTAGGGCAAAGAGTCCTTCAAGCTCTTGGCAACTCTTGGCCAAAACATGAGGATCATTCAAATCTGAAGGCGGCACACCGCTCCCGCAACAGAAGAAGGGTCCTTACCTGGTTCGTCAGGCTTCAAAGTCAAGGCGCCGAAGCACGCGCTTCGGCGTGCGGCGGGCAGGGCGGAAGATCGCGTGGCGGCGCCGGTCCCGGCCCCGTTCACACCACCCGGCCGCGCGGCCGGTTCAGGGTTTGCGCGCGACCCCGCAGTAGAAGCCGAAGCGGCGGCGGTCGGTCGAGCCGGGCTCGGGGCGCCATTCGGCGACCGTGACGACGCCCGGCTCCAGCAGCTCGAAATCGCCGAAGTAGGAACGGATCTCGGCCAGCGAGCGCAGGTTGAGGGTGGCGGTCGCGGACCGGTACACGCGGTAGATCT
Organism: Actinocrinis sp.; assembly: GCF_035938995.1. Taxonomy (GTDB): domain Bacteria; phylum Actinomycetota; class Actinomycetes; order Streptomycetales; family Catenulisporaceae; genus DASZGI01. The sequence goes on along the minus strand of NZ_DASZGI010000366.1, from coordinate 1,034 downwards.
CGGTCGGGTCGTCGATCAGCGTCTCGTATGTGCCGTGGCTGAGGATCAGGAAGCTGCCGGACGGCAGCGCGTCCCGCAGGGTGTCGACGATGCGCCCGGGATTCTCCTGGTCGGTGATGAAGTGCAGGACGGCGACGAGGACGACCGCCACGGGCCGGCCGAGGTCGATCGCCGCGGCGATGTCCGGGTCGGTGAGGATCTCCTGGGGCCGGCGCAGATCTCCGAGCACGAACAAGGTTCGGCCGGCGCCCATGAGCCGCGCCGCGGCGTGGACCGCCACGATCGGGTCGTTGTCGACGTAGACGACGCTGGTGTCGGCGGCGGTGGACTGGGCGATCTCATGGATGTTCGGGGAGGTGGGGATGCCGGTGCCGATGTCGATGATCTGCCGGATGCCGTGGTCGCCGACCACGGTGCGCACGGCCCGGACGAGGAAGGCCCGGTTGGCCCGCGCGGAGTCGCGCATTCTGGGGATGCTCGCGATCACCCGCTCGGCGGCGTCCTGGTCGACGTCGTAGTTGTCCCGGCCGCCGAGGTAGTAGTCGTACATGCGGGCGGGATGCGGTCTGCTGGTGTCGATCCGGTCGGCCGGATACCCCTCGTCGATCATGCCGTCACGCCCTCTCACTCTCGACCGAGCGTGCGGACCGGGCGCCGGTGTGCGGCGACGCCCGGCCCGCGCGGCGCTGTCGGATTCGGGTCTTTGGTCTGTCCCCGGCCTGTGGGGGTAAGGCGTGGGGGAGGGACTTTCCGCAACCAAAGCGACTGCGCCGGTACTGCTCTATTCTGTTGAGTCTATTCAGTTGAGCTTGCCGGATTGTGCGTGTATTGCTCTGTGGCGCTTTTCCCTAGATAGCTGAAATTGAAGTTCGAAGAACGCCGGTGGGCGTTATTCGAGGAGGAAGTCGGCGGCGCCGGTCTTGGCCGCCTCGATGAACGCGGTCATCTCCCCGGCCGTGTACACCAGGGCAGGACCCGCCGGGTCGGTGGACTGGCGCAGCGCGATCCGACCGTCCTGCAACTTCAGGACCTCC
>NZ_DASZGI010000365.1:0-4927 GCF_035938995.1 Actinocrinis sp. | reverse complement strand
ACAGGCGGCCCGGAACATGCTGATGGGTCTCGGGGAACGCGTGAGCTCATTCGCGTTCATGATCCGTGACTGGGGCGGCCAGTTCACCGATGCCTTCGACGCCGTGCTGGCCGACGGCGGCATCCGGGTGATCAAGAGTCCGCCGCAAGCACCAAGGGCGAACGCGGTCTGCGAGCGGATGATCGGCACCCTGCGACGGGAGCTGCTCGACCGCACCCTGATCCTGGGCGAGCGCCACCTGCGCCTGGTCCTAACCGAGTTCCTCGCGCACTACAACGGGGTCCGACCGCACCGCAGCTTGGGCCAGCTCAGCCCTTACCAGGCCGAGACCGCACCGCGTGAACCGATCGATCTCTCCGCTTACCGGCTGCGCCGCAACCTATCCTCGGCGGCCTGACCAGTGAGTACCAGGTCGCAGCCTGACCGAACGACATCACGTGAGGCAATGTCAGCTGGCAAATTCCCGATTCCGAGCCCCACAGGGTGGGTGCGATCAGTCGCCTGAGGCGGAGGCGGAGGCGGAGGCGGGTGCGGGGGTCTTGCTGTGCGTGGCGGCTGTCACCTGAGCGATCTCGTAGCGCCGCACGAGGAGGAACGCGAGGGGCACGGCGCTTAGGCCGACGAGCCCGCAGACCCACAGCGCCTGGTGGAGCCCGCCGGTGAGCGCGCCGGCAGCGGCGTGGCCGCGGCTGAGCATGCTGCGGGAGTGCGCGGCCGCCACGGTTGACGCGACGGCTATCCCGATCGCGCCGCCGAGCTGCTGGGAGGAGTCGATGAGCCCGGAGGCGACCCCGGCGTCGCGCTCGGTGACACCGACCAGCGCTCCGATCGACACCGGGATGAACACCCAGGTGACGGTCCCGGTCAGGAAGAACGGGCCGGCCAGGTTCGCCCAGAAACTCCCCTGCACGGGCGCCTGGGTCGCCCACAGGATCCCGGCCCCGGTCATACTCATCCCGGCCGCCATCACGAGCGTGGCTGACGCGCGGGTGACCAGGATCTGCGCCGGGCCGGCGAGCAGCACCCCGGTCAGGCCGACGGTCAGCCAGGCCAGGCCGGTGGTCATCGCGGAGTATCCGAGGACCTGCTGCATGTACAGGGTGCCGATGAAGATGTAGCCGTAGAAGCTGGCCCCGAGCAGGAACCCGACCGCGTTGGACCCGGCAAGGGTCCTGAGCCGAAACAGCCGCAAGGGCAGCAGGGGTGCCTGCGCCCTGGCTTCGGTGACCACGAACGCGGCCAGCAGGACCGCCGCCGCGGTGAGCTGGGCCAGCGTCCGGGCAGCGCTCCACCCAACGGCAGGGGCCTGCGAGATCGCGTAGACCGCGAGTACCAGGGCGCCGGTCACGGTGAGCGCGCCGAGCAGGTCATAGCGGCGGCGCGCGGCCGGGCGCATGCTCTCGGGTACCACCTGCCGGGCCAGCAGCAGCGCGGCCGTGCCGACAGCGACGTTCAGGTAGAAGATGTAGGGCCAGCCGGCGTACCGGGTCAGGGCGCCACCGGCCAGTACGCCGAATGTCGCTCCACTGGCACCGACCGCGCCCCAGATGCCCAGCGCCTTGTTGCGCTCGGCGCCCTCGGGGAACATGTTCATCACGATCGACAGCGCGGCGGGCAGCACCGCGGCGGCACCCAGGCCCTGGATACCGCGCATGATGATCAGGAACGTGCCGCTGGTGGCCAGCGCGCAGGCGAGCGAGGCCGCGGTGAACACCGCCAGCCCGAGCATGAACACGCGCCTGCGGCCGAGCAGGTCGGCGGCCCGACCGCCCAGCAGCAGGAAGCCGCCGAACGTGATCGCGTACGCGGTCACCACCCACTGCAGGTCCGACTCGGCGAAATGCAGTTTGACGCCGATCGTCGGCAGCGCGACGTTGACGATCAGCAGATCGACCGCCGTCATGAAATACGCCACGGCAAGCAGCGAGAACGCCCGCCACCGGCGCACCGCGCCGCTCTGCGCGCCCGCCCGGCCGCGCAGCTCGATCCTGGGGTCCACTGAGGTCATGCGTGCCTCCGCTCGTCACTGGTCAATTCCTCACCAGTTCAAGCACCGCCCCTCGCGTCGATTCGCCGACCTGGCGGCGATGAATTCAAGCCGCCGCCGGTGTTGCACTGTGCAGCAGCCGTCATCCCGGAGGGCCGCGTGAGAGGACAGGTTCCACCATGACCGAGGCGACCCTCGTCCTTGCCCAGGGCGGCGACGGTGAGGCCTTCCGCGAACTGGTCGATCCCTACCGCCGCGAATTGCAGGCGCACTGCTACCGGATGCTCGGATCGGTACAGGACGCCGAGGACGTGTTTCAGGAGGCTCTGTTGGCCGCATGGCGTTCGATCGGCCGGTTCGACGGCCGCTCGCCGCGGGCGTGGCTGTACCGGATCGCCACCAACCGCTGCCTGAACTACCTGCGTGGCGAGTCCCGCCGCCCGCAGCCGGCCGCCCTACCCGATCACGGCACGGGCCGCAGCGGGCAGGGGCGGTCGGGCGAACCGTGGTGGCTTGAGCCCTACCCTGATGACCTCGACGGCCTGGCTGCCGGCCCCGAGGCCCGCTACGACGCCCGCGAGTCGATCGCCCTGTCGTTCGTGGCGGGCCTGCAACACTTGCCGCCCCAGCAGCGCGCGGTCCTGATGCTGCGGGACGTGCTCGGCTTCCCCGCGGCCGAGACCGCCGGCATCCTCGGCACCACGCAAACCGCCGTCAACAGCGCGCTCATCCGGGCCCGGGCCGCCCTCCCGGCTGACCTGCACCCGCACGACGTACCAGTTCCCAAGTCACCGGCCGAGGCCGCCATCGTCGACCGGTTCGTCAGCGCATTCCAGCGCCTCGACCTGAAAGAACTGGTGTCGCTGCTGACCGACGACGCCACGCTGACGATGCCACCCGAGCCCGACCAGCACCACGGCCCCGGGCCCATCGGCCGATTCCTCGTGCGATCCCATCTGGGCCAGGAACTCAAACTCCTGCCCGCCCGGGCCAACGGCCAGCCGGCCCTGGTGCTTTACCTCCCGGATCCCAACGCACCGATCTGGCGGGCGTGCGGTCTGATCGTGCTCGCCCTGCGGGGGGAGCGTATCCACGCGCTCACCCGCTTCGGGAGCCTAAGCAACCTCGCCCGGTTCGGATACCCCCGCATGCTGCCAAGAGGCTGACAGCGGACGTGGCCAGCCGTCACACCAGCACCCCACCGGCAGCGTCACCGGTCGAATGAGAACCGCCACGGCAGTTGACCCTACGCGACCCTGGTGGTTAATTTCTCTGGCTCTTGTGGCTGGTCGTGGCCTTGCGGAAGGCTGTGAGGATGCTGCGATGGTCGCGGCTGGGTTGGGGCGGGTGTGTAATGTCGTTGCGGCCGATGCCGTGGCCGGAGGTTCTCGAGCAGACCGCCGTGGTGGCGCGGGCGGCGTTCCCGAAGGGGAGCCTGCCGATGCGGTTGCGGGACGGGCTTGGACCAATATTTCTGGACACTGATTTCAATGGGGCGTTCGGTGTGCGGGGCAGGCCGGGGATCTCTCCGGCGGTGTTGATGCTGGTCACGATCCTGCAGTTCGTCGAGCAGATGACCGACCGGCAGGCGGCGCAGGCTGTGGCCGGGCGGATCGACTGGAAGTATGCGCTCGGGCTGGAGCTCGCCGCTCCCGGGTTCGACCACAGCGTCCTGAGTGAGTTCCGCGGCCGGCTGGCAGACCATGACCTCTCGCGCCTGTGCTTCGACAGGGTCCTGGACCGGTGCCGGGAGCTCGGGTTGGTCAAGGCCGGCGGCAAGCAGCGCACCGACTCCACGCATGTGATCGCTGCCGTGCGCGATCTGACGCATGCGGAGTTGGCCGGGGAGGCGGTGCGTGCGTTGGCCGAGGCGCTGGCCGCGGTGGCCCCGGATTTCCTGGCTGAGACGGTGGATCTGGACGTCTGGGCGAGGCGGTACGGGCCGCGGGCGTGCGACTGGAACTGGCCGCGCGCGAAAGCCGAGCGTGACGCCTTGGCCGAGCAGTTCGGTCGCGACGGGCGCGACCTGCTGACCGCGTTGTTCGCCCAGCAGTACCGGCCCTGGCTGCGCGAGCTGCCCCAAGTCGCTGTGTTGTGCACGGTGCTGCGGCAGAACTACCTGATCGAGACGGCCAGCAACGGGAGCGAGGTGATGCGGCGGCGCACCGATCAGGACGGGGTGCCGCCGGCTCCACTGCGCCTGGCCAGCCCGTATGACCCCGACGCCCGCTGGGCTGCGAAGGGCAAGGACCTGTTTTGGCTCGGCTACAAATTGCACCTGACCGAGACGTGTGAGGATCCTGACGAGACTGGTACACCGAACCTGGTCACGAACGTGCTCACTACCCCTGGCACCACGCCCGACAACGGCGCGACCGTGCCGATCCATCAGGATCTTGCCGAGCGCGGTCTGGCCCCGGCCGAGCACTACGTGGACTCCGGCTACCCGTCGATGCCCACCCTGGCCGCCGCCCGCCGCGAGCACGGCATCGCGATGGTCACTCCGCTCCTCGGCGACAGCTCCCGCCAGGCCAAGACCGGCAACGGCTATGGCCGCGACGACTTCGTCATCGACTACGACACCCGCACCGCCACCTGCCCGAAGGGCCAGACCTCGGCGCACTGGAACCCGCGGGTCCACGACGAAGTGGAGAAGATCTACATCGCGTTCCCGCAGCGCGCCTGCCAGGCCTGCGACGCGCAGCCCGCGTGCACCAACAGCAAGATCCGCCGCCGCGGGATCACCGTCTACCCCCGCGAGATCCACGAACTGCAACAGGCCACCCGCGCCGCCCAAGCTTCGAAGGACTGGCGTCGCCTCTACCAGCGCCGGGCCGGCATCGAAGGCACGATGAACCAAGCCGCGAACAGCATCGGCCTGTGCAAAGCCCGCTACCGCGGACGCAGGAAAGTCGAACTCGAACACCACCTCGGCGCCAC
>NZ_DASZGI010000364.1:0-6178 GCF_035938995.1 Actinocrinis sp. | reverse complement strand
GACGCCGGCGGTGGCACGGATTCCGCGCCTGTCGCGACGATGTCGGTCGAGCGCGGGCAGCCCACGCCGGAGGAGGTCGCAGCGCTCGTCGCGGTGCTCGCAGGGCGCGCCGCCTCGGCGACCGAGTCGGGTCGGCGCGCCGCCTCCGCTCCCGTGTCCGGGTGGACGGAACGCTCGCGCTACGTGCGCAAGCGGCTGTCGCACTCGTCAGACGGCTGGCGCGCGTCGGCGCTGCCGCGGTGACGTCCGGGCACCGGACGCTCGACCATCAATACCCTGAATCGGGCTGCGCGCGGCTGCTCCTGCTGCGCATAGGATCGGCCGCGTGACCTTGAGACTCGTGCTCGCCTCCCAATCGCCCGCGCGCCTCGCCCTGCTGCGCCATGCAGGATTCGCCCCGGAGCCGATCGTCAGCGGCGTCGACGAGAACGCGTTCGAGCAGTCCGACCCGGCCGGCCTCGCGCTCGTGCTGGCCCAGGCCAAGGCGCGCACCGTCGCCGAGCGGTTGCGCCGCCCGGACGCGCAAGACGGCGCTGCAGCGCAGCGCACCCTCGTGATCGGCTGCGATTCCGTGCTCGATCTCGACGGCGTCGCGTACGGCAAACCCGCCGACCAGCAGGATGCGATCACGCGCTGGAAGGTCATGCGGGGCCGCGAAGGGGTCCTGGTGACCGGCCACTGCGTGATCGACACAGACGCAGGCGCCGCGCAGGTCCGGGAAGTGTCGGACGTCGCGCGCACGACGGTGCGCTTCGCTGACCTCTCGGACGCCGAGATCGAGGCATATGTGGCGACCGGCGAGCCGCTGTACGTCGCCGGCGCTTTCACTTTGGACGGTATCGGCGGCTCTTTCGTCGACGCGATCGTGGGCGACCCGTCCAACGTCATCGGACTGTCGCTGCCGCTACTGCGCCGACTGCTGGCCGATCTGGGACTCGCGGTGAGCGATCTGTGGGCCGATCCCTCTAACGACTGAATTCACTCGTTCGGCCGTAGCGCGTCACTCTCCCATGACGGTCAGTCACATACGCTGGCACCCGTGACAGTCCGGGACGAGCGTGGAGCCGACGCCTGGTCCCGCCGGGCCACGCTGCGCGCAGTCTTTGGCGCGTGCGCGCTCGCGTCTGCAGCGGGCGGGTGCTCGTCCGGCGGGGGCGGCGATCCGCATTCGACGACCGCTGGAAAAGCCGGTGCCTTAGGTACCGCCGCGCTCCCCGCCTCACCGGGTGCCACATCCGCGGCCGTTGCCGCCCCAGCGCCCGCCGAGATCGACCAGGCTCTCACCGTTCGCGACGCGGTCGCCCTCACCTTCCACGGCGACGGACCGCCCGCGATGGCCACCGCGCTGCTCGCCGAGGCCGAACGCGCGGGAGCCCGCCTGACGGTTCTGGCCGTCGGCCGCTGGCTCGGCGCGAACCCGCAGATGGCCAAGCGGATCATGGACGGCGGTCACGAGCTCGGCAACCACACTGAGCGCCACATCGACATCGACGCCCTCTCCCCAGACGCCGCGTACGCCGAGGTCGAGAACTGCGCCGCGCGCCTGCAACGGCTGACCGGCTCCCGTGGCCGTTGGTTCCGTCCTTCGCAGACCCAGCACGCCAACAGCATCGTGCTCGCCGCTGCCGTGCGTGCCGGCTATCCGACGGTGCTGGCGTACGACCTCGACTCACTCGACTACACCGACCCTGGCGCCAGCGTGGTGGTGCACAACGTGCTGTCGGCGGTGCGCGGCGGGGACGTGGTCTCGATGCATCTGGGACATCAAGGCACGATCCAGGCGCTCCCCGAAATCCTGGACGGGCTGCGCACCCGTGGCCTGCGCGCGGTCACCGCCTCGGAGCTCTTCCCCGCCCCGATCACCGCCTCGGAGGTAGCAGACCGGTGAATACGTTCACCCGCCGTCGGGTCACGTTCGGCGTCGCGGCGGCGATCCTCGTCATCGGGATTCCGGTAACCGCCTATGCAGTGTTCTCCTCACCCGCCGACAACGGCGCGCAGGCGAGCACAGTAGGCAGTCCGGCTCAGGGCAACGCGGCGGTCACCGTGCCGCACACAGCCGCGTCCGGGGCGTCACCGAGCATGCAGCTGCGGTCCGGGATCGCCGGGATGCCGGAGTACAACCCGTCGGACCTCTACTTCGCGGATCGCCCGAACGAGATGTCCGACGCGGTCAAGGGCATGCCGTCGTACGTGTACGTGCCGAACACGCAGTCGAACACGGTCACCATCATCGACCCGGCGACCTACAAGGTCGTGCGCACCGTTCCGGTCGGCGAGCAGCCGCAGCACGTCGTGCCCGGGTGGGATCTGCAGACCTTGTGGGTCAACAACGACCTCGGCAACTCGCTGACTCCGATCGACCCGCGCACGGGCGCGTTCGGCAAGGCGATCCCGGTGCACGACCCGTACAACCTGTACTTCACGCCGGACGGCAAGTCGGCGATGGTGATGGCCGAGGCGGACCGGCAGATCGTCTTCCGCGACCCGCACACGATGGCAATCCAGGATGTGCTGCACGTGCCGTGCGCCGGGGTGAACCACGCCGATTTCGCACCGGACGGCTCGTACTTCATCGCGTCCTGCGAGTTTTCCGGGCAGCTGCTCAAGGTCGACACGGTGTCGCACCAGCTGCTCGGCGTGATCCAGCTGAAGACGGGGTCCATGCCGCAGGACGTGAAGATCGCGCCGGACGGCTCGGTATGGTACGTCGCCGATATGGTCATGAACGGGCTGTGGACGCTCGACGGCGACGCGTTCAGGGTGACCGGCTTCATCCCGACCGGCCTCGGCGCGCACGGCCTGTACGTCAGCCGGGATTCCAAGCAGCTGTACGTCTCGAATCGCGGCGAAGGCTCGATCTCGGTGCTCGACTTCGCCACCGGGAAGGTCGTCGAGGCGTGGAAAATCCCAGGCAAGGCGAGCCCCGACATGGGCGGCGTGTCCGCGGACGGAAAGGTCCTGTGGTTGTCGGGACGGTATGACGCCGAGGTGTACGCGATCTCGACCGACGACGGGCACCTTATCGCCCGGATCAAGGTGGGCCAGGGCCCGCACGGCCTATGCGTGTTCCCGCAGCCGGGCCGGTACTCCCTAGGGCATACCGGAGTGTTCAGGTAATCGGATAATCCGAACGCAGGGTCAGGTCTTCGAGGAACTCGCGACTCTAGGAGGTTCCTGGGCGGCGCTCGGAGCCTCCTGGCCCTCGTCGTCTACTGGAGCGGGCACCGGTTCAACTTCAGACACTGCCTCGGGCTCCGGCGCGAGGACCGCGACAGGTGCGGGTGCGGCCTCGACCTCCGGCTCAAGGGCGGCAGGTGCTGGTGCGGCCTCGACCTCCGGTTCCGGCTCGGCTTCCGGGGCTAGTTCGGGCTCGGGTGTCGTTGCGGGTTCGGCTTCCGCAGCGGGCGCGGACTCCGGCTCGGCTGCGGACACAGGTTCGGGCTCCGGCTCGGGTGCCGCTTCCGCTTCGGCGACGGGAGCAGATTCCGCCTCGGCCGCGGGCTCGAGTTCGGCCTCCGGTTCCGGCTCGGACGGTGCGGGCTCCACTTCAGTTGTGGGCGCGGGCTCGGGCTCCTGCTTTTGCTCCGGCTCGGTGTCCAGCTCGTCCGTGGGCTCAGCGTCCGTTTCCGGCTCTGCGTCGGAGCTGAGCTCGCCTTCCGCTTCTGCCTCCTGCGCCAGCTCAAGCGCCGTCGCGGATTCCGGTTCTGCTTCAGGCTCCGGCTCCGCTTCCGATTCGGCTTCCAGCTCCGGCTCTTGCTCCGCCTCTGGTGCCACCTCGGCTTCTGGCTCGGCTTCGGCGGCATCTGGCTCAGCCTCGGCCTCAGGCTCCGGCTCGCGTTCGGTCTCCGGCACGGCAGCGACGACCGCATCCGCCGTCGGGTCTTTCTCCGGCTCCGGTTCCGAACTCGCGACCGGTTCGACCAGCCCGACCTGCCCGACCAGCTCGGGCTGCTGCTCCGCCGGGACCTGGTAAGGCGTCACGTCCTGCGGATTCTGCTCAACCGGTGGGAACGGCTGATATGGCTGGTATTCCACCGCTCTGGACCGCGCCGATATCCGGCGGTAGTAACGGCTCCGGTACCTCGTCCGATGGCGGTGGCGCCCGGCTATGTACAGCACGATGAGTCCCAGGGCGACGATTGCCGTCAGACCGATCGTCCACTCCGCGATCAGTCGTGAGTCCGTGGCCAGGTTGGCGGAGACCTTGTCGGGGCGCGCGTTGATGAGTCCAGATCCGGTGTGCACGGTCGTGGAGCCCGGAACCGTGTACGCCCACTGGATCGACGAGTAAGTGACGGTAAGGATCTCCGTGTTGCCGACTCGGTCATCTGCGACGAGTCCGGCGGCAGCCAGCGCGTACTCTGCGCTGCTGAATCCCGTTCCTGGACCGATCTCAAGGTACGCGCAGCCGAAGCGGTAGCCGGAGCTTGCCACCATGGTCAGGTTCCCCGACGCGGCGTCGACGGTTCGGGTGATGCGCAGTTCGGTCAGGTCGGCCGAGTCGATCTGCGGCGGCAGCATCGAATTCGGTCCGACGCCGGAGACCGTCAGCGCACCGGCGTGTCCGGGGTCCGTCGAGGTACCGCCGACGCCCGGCAGGTCGAGATCACCGCGGCCCGGCGCCGTCACCGGCTGGCCGCTCGGGACGCACGCCACCGAACTCGCTGCGTTCGGAGTGCTGACAAGGGCCACGGGTGAGAACGTCGAGACATACCCGGACACGCCACCGTCCGAGGTCGCGGTCGGAGAGTGCGACGGCTTGTGGTGCCCGTTGTCCGCGGACGACTGTCCGCCGACCGGAGTCGAGGGCACGAACGTGCTGGGGACGCTCGGGAAGATGAGGCTGAAGCTCGGCGTCGGATTGAACGTGAACGAGTGCTTGATGATCCGGTCCGGCTGGGTCGTACCCGCCGCATGCGCGGCCGACGGCAGAGCGAACACAGTGAGCGCGCAGGCGGCGCCGCCGATCGCCGCGAGGGCGCGCGCCGCAGGCGAGCGAAGCGCGGACGGCGCCGACGCGCGGGCGCGCTGGGCTATGGATCTACGAGGGTCGGTCGGCACGACTTGGGGCACTCCGGATCGTTCGGGTCGGGGCGGCGCTAGCTACGGAAGACGGGGTCTGCAGCATCGGCCCGCCTTCGCGTCCGCCGCCAACCGAGGAAGGCGGCGAGGATCCCGGCGAGCAGTCCACACAGATGCCCTTGCCAAGAAATGTGCATCGCGTTGACTACCCCGCTGGGATACAGCAGCACAAGTGTCCACTTGTAATAGATGAATACTGCCGCACCGACCGCGATCTGCCACACCGCCTGCCACACGGATCGGGCGAACAGGCCACGCGCGACCAGATATCCGATCAAGCCAAAGATGAGGCCGCTCGCGCCTACGACCATGGTGTTCGGCGAGGTGATCAGCCACGTGCCGAAGCCGCCCACCACGATGATGACCGCGACGGCGGACAGGAACTGCCGGAAACCACCCAAAACGGCGAGGAAGGTCAGCAAGGCGAGCGGCGGTGTGTTGCCCTCGATATGCGCCATGTTCAGGTGCAGGAAGGGCATCGTCAGGATGTGCGGGAGCGACGAGAGGGTGCGGCCCTCAAGCCCGAACTCGCCGTCGAGGCGGTAACTGTCGAGTGCGTTGATCCCCTGGATCAGCCAGATCAGGCCGATGAGGACAGCGGTGGCCTCGGTCGCGAGCCGGAGTTCGCCGAGGGCGGCCAGACCACGGGTCTTGACGATCGTTTTGGCGGTCGGCGGTCCGTCCGGCAGCTGCGGTAACGACGGTATGGACACTCTGGTTGCCCCCTCCCTGGCGTGTCCGGGCGCTGGCGACGCGCGGTGTACGTGTATGTGATGTGAACCATAGCGTCCGCATCCTTTCAAGGAGACGCACGGACGCGGTGGAATGGTTGTGGGCCGCATACAAGTCGTGGTGGCACCTTCGAGCAGTGCTCCCGCGAGCGAGGGCTTAGCGGCGCTGCCTACACTCATGAGGACTTCCCGGAACCGGAACAAGGAGCCTGTGCCGTGCGTAAGGTTTTGATTGCTAATCGGGGTGAGATCGCGGTGCGGGTGGCGCGGGCGTGCCGGGATGCGGGGGTGGGCAGTGTGGCGGTGTATGCGGAGTCGGATCGGGATGCGGTGCATGTGCGGGCGGCGGATGAGGCGTTCGC
>NZ_DASZGI010000363.1:0-24155 GCF_035938995.1 Actinocrinis sp. | reverse complement strand
CCGTAGAAGATCGTCGGGATCTGGTTGCTCTGCGAGGAGTCGTCCTCGTCCCAGGTGACGATCAGCAGGCTGTTGTGGGTCTTGGCCCACGTGGCGTAGGCGCTCATGTTGTTCGAGAGCCAGGAGTCGCCCTGCGCGATGGTGCCGTCGTGCATGTCGTCCTGGAGATTGGGGGTGACCCAGGCGACGGTCGGCAGCGACGCGTAGTTCGGCGAGCTCGGCCAGCTGGTGAACGGCAGGTCGTCGGCCGCCGGGATGTTGTTGGCCGAGGCGCTCGGGGCGAGCTGGAAGTTCACCCACGGGTCGTGCTTGCTGGCGTAGTTACCGGAGGTGCACACCGTCGAGCCGGTGGACGGCAGGCCCTCGTTGTAGCTCTTGAACGTGTCACCGGCGGTGAGCAGTTGGGCGCCCTCGTTCGGCGCGTTGATGGCGACCGGGCACTGGTCCGTGGTGATGCCCTGGTTCGAGCCGGAGAAGATGTCGAGGTAGTTCGGCTCGCTCGGGTGCTCGATCGCGAACGAGTGGGTGAACAACGCGCCGCCGGCGGCCAGCGTGTTGTTGATGTACGGGGCGTCGGTGGTGTCGCCGATGATCTCGTTGTAGGAGTGGTTCTCCTCCATCACGACGACGACGTGGTCGAAGCGCGGCACGCCGTTTGCGGCGTGCGCGGCCGGGGCGGCGACGGCCGCCAGACCGGTGACGGCGAGCGCCGCGCCGCCGACCGTGGCGACGGCGCGTCTCAGGGTGCTGGGCAGTGAGCTGAACATGGGTATCTGCTCCTGTGGGAGTGGCTTGCTACGAATGAGCCCGCGTTCGACGTCGTGGGTCGTGACTCAGGCTCCTCATAGCGGCTTGCCGAATGCAGCAGGATGATGGTTACCCAGGAAGAAAGCCCTCTCACAAACTTCTCGTGAAGGACTGAGGTCGTCCGGGCTCCCGCAGCCCGGAACGGAGCGTTGACAGGCGGTCGACCCCGCGTTAGCTTCGCAGAGGCAGATTAGGAAAGTTACTTAACAAAAACGGCCGCCGCGCGGGCCCGACAGGAGGCTCCATGCACAGCCGACGACTCTCCGCGTTCGCCGTGGCCTTCGTGGCACTGGTGGCCGCGATCGGCGGGTGGTTCGGCGCCGGGCCCGCCTACGCCGCGACGACCGAATCGACGTTCCTCACGTTCTACGGCTGGTACGACAACACGCCGCCGGGCGCGGGCATCTCCTACCCGCAGATCCACAGCACGGCCGGGGGTACGGGCACTTACTCCGACCCGATCACCTTCGCGACCGACTCGGCGGAGCAGCCGCCCGGGACCGTCGTGTACGTGCCTCGCGTGAAGAAGTACTTCATCATGGAAGACAGCTGCGAGGAATGCAGCGCCGACTGGACCGGGCACGGCCCGAACGGCGGCCCCGGCCTGCGCCATCTGGACCTGTGGCTGGGCGGCAAGGGTGGCAACGAGATGAAGGCGATCGACTGCGAGGACGCCCTCACGAACTACAACGCCGACAACACGCCGACCCTCGAGCCCGTCATCGTGAACCCGCCGAGCGGGGAGACCGTCGACTCGACGCCGCTGTTCAACGTCAACACCGGACAGTGCTACGGCGGTGCGCAGCCGACCATCACCGTCGGCCAGTACAAGAACGGAGCGTCGGGCCAGTGCATTGACGACCCCGGCGACAGCGCGACCTCGGGCACCGCGCTCAAGACCGCTGCCTGCAACGGCTCTCCCGAGCAGCAGTTCACGTTCGAGGGCGCGTTCCTCATGATCCACGGCAACCTGTGCGCGAACAACCCCAGCCGCACGATCAAGATGAACACCTGCACGGGCGGACCGTCGCAGCAGTGGTCGGTGAACCCGAACGGCACGATCACCGACATCCAGACCGGACAGGTCTGCATCGCGACGTCGGGCACGAAGGTGGTCGGTGCGGGCTGTTCGGGCGCTGCGGCTCAGTGGACCTTCACCGCTTCGGGCTCGTCGGGCGGTGGCGGTGGCGGATGCACGGCCGCACAGCTGCTGGGCGATCCGGGCTTCGAGAACGGTTCGACGACCGCGCCGTGGACCGAGGGCTCGACGCTCGGGTTCGATCCGATCACCCAGGCTTCCAGCGGCGAGCCGGCGCACTCCGGCGGCTGGGAGGCGTGGCTCGACGGCAACGGCACCGCCGACACCGACACGGTCGCGCAGTCGGTGGCGATTCCGACCGGGTGCACGGCCACGTTCTCGTTCTGGCTGCACGTGGACACCACAGAGAACACGAGCACTGCGACGCCTGACACGTTCACCGTGCAGGTGCTCGACTCCGGCGGCACGGCGCCGGCGACCGTCGCGACGTTCAGCAACCTGGACGCTGCCAGCGGCTATGCGCAGCACACGTACGACCTCTCGGCCTATGCGGGTCAATCCGTGACGTTGCGCTTCACCGGGCACGAGACCGACACGCAGGGCGGGACCACCAGCTTCGTACTCGACGACACGGCGGTGCAGACGTCATGAAGCGATTCGGCTTTCTCGCCGCGGCCCTTCTCGCCGCGCTCGGCGCTGTCCAGGCGCCGAGCGCGGCGGCCGTCGCCAACGGCACCGGCGCGGGTCGCGGCGCCATAACTAAGAAGGCTGATCACGCTGTGACCGGCACCGCCTACGTGGCCAACACGGAGAGCGGCACCGTGTCAGCGATCGATCTCGCCACGGACACGGTCGCCGCCACGCTGCCAGGTACCGGGCTGCCCGACGGTGGACAGGGAATCGGCATGCACCCGACCGCCGCCGCCGCAAGTGCCGACGGCTCGCATATTTACGTTCTGAATACCGCGGGCGCGCAGCCGACCTCCTCGCTCGCGGTCGTCGCGGCCGCGTCCGGCGCCGTCGTCGCGACCATCCCGCTGCCCGGCATCTCCGTCTACGTGGACATGACCGTGGCGCCGCACGGCGGCCTGGTCTACCTGCTGCGGGAGGATCTCGGCACCATCGTCATCGTCGACACGACCACCCGCCGCGTCAGTACTCTGCCCAAGACGGGCGACCAGGGCGGCTTCGCGCTGTCCCGCGACGGGTCGACGCTGTACGCCTTCAATCGCTCAGCGCCCATCATCTCCAAGTACGACACGGCCACCAGGACGCGGCTGACCACCTTCCATGCCGGCCGGTCGTTCATCCGCCAGATCCTGCTGTCCCCCGACGGCAGCCGCCTCTACGTGACGCACTTCGACCGCCGCGCGCTGCGCGTCATCGACACCGCGACCGGCGCGACCACAGCGGTCTTCCCGCTCGGCCCGTCCAGTTTCGGCGTCAGCAACACGGTGCTGTCGCCCGACGGCGCGACGCTCTACGCAGTGGGCAGCTACCGCGGTGGCGGCCTGGCTGTCGCGGTGAATACGGCCACTGGCGCGCTCTCTGCTGCGATTCCGGTCAGCCGGGAGCCGGACGCCGAGGTTCTGTCCCCGAACGGCAGGCTGCTGTACATCAATGGTCGACACCTCGGGAAGGTCACCGTCGTCGACACAGCGGCCTGGAAGGTGTCCGCGACACTGCGGGACTGGACCGACGGAGCGATGGTCTTCTCCCCCTCCGGCACCGAGGCGTACGTGGCCGACGACAACGCCATCGACGTCGTGGACGCCGCCACCGGAACCGTGGCGGATCACCTCGCCACCGGTCTGGCGCCGGACGCGGTCGCCTTCGGCTTGAGCGGTACGCGCGCCTTCGTCGTCAACGGCGGCAGCGACGACCTCTCAGTACTCGACGCGGCTTCGCACAAGATCCTCAAGACGATCCCCGGCGGTATGAACGCGCCCGACCAGGTCGTCCTTTCACCCGACGGGCGCACGGCGTACGTGAGCGGGTCGGGTGACTCGGTGCTCAAAGTGAATGTGGCCGCAAAGAGGGTCGCCGCGGCCATCCCGGTCGGCGGGGATCAGGGCTCGATCAGCCTGAGCCCCGACGGCGGCAGGCTGTACGTCGTCAAGACCACGGCCCGAGTCGCGGTGGTCGACACGCGCACCGACGCGGTTATCAGGACCATCGACGTCGGACCGGAGCCCGGCCCGCTGGTGCTCTCCGCCGACGGCCGGCGTGCGTACGTCCCGTCCAGCAGGCTGGGCACGCTCGACGTCATCGACACCAAGACCGACACCGTCACCGCCACGCTCGCGATCGGCCGGTTCGCCAATTCGGTGACGCTGTCCCCGAACGGACGAAAGGCCTACGTGGGCTTCGACGGCGGCCTGGCGGTGGTCGACACGGCGAGCAACACCGTCAGCGCGACGGTTCAGATCGGTGCCTCACTCGCCGCCGTGGTGGTGTCTCCCGACGGCTCCACGGTCTACACGGCCGACCAGGCCACGGTGTTTGCGATCAACACCGCGACCAATACGGTCCGCTCCTACGTCGCGTTCAGCCAAGCCGACGCGCTGGCACTCTCACCGGACGCGGCCACGCTCTACACACTCGACGATGCCGGAAGCCTCACGATGATCAACGCTGCGACGTTCGCGGTGATCCGGACGGTGGCCGTCGGCTCCGACGCCACGGTGCTCGCGGTATCGCCGGACGGATCGCAGGCCTATGTCGTGCGCAACAACCTCAGCACGCAGACGAACGGGACGGTGTCGGTGGTCGACACGGCGACGGGCACGATCACCGGCGCAGTGACGGTCGGGCTCTTCCCCCGGGACTTCGTTATCGCGCCCCGATCGACGGCTCAATGAAGGAGAGCGCTGATCGGGGCAGACGCGGACCGAGGTGATCCGGTCCGCACGATGATCGAGCAGTCGGCCGAGGTGCCCTAGACTGGCCGAGCAAGATCATCTGACTCGCGGAAGGACCTGACCGATGGCCGAGACCGTGATCCCCGAGGGCGCCGCACCGCAGACCCCGCAGACCCGCCAGGAGCGCCTCGACTACGGCCGCAGCGTGATCGAGGCCGTGAACAGCGAGGCCGCGCAGCAGGTGCTGCCGGCGCTCGAGGACGTCTCCCCCGTCCTCGCCGAGCAGGTGCTGATCGGTTTCGCCGAGTTCTACGGGCGTCCGCAGCTGAGCCCGCGTGACCGGCAGCTGGTCACCCTCGGTATCCTCACCGCGCTCGGCGGCTGCGAATCGCAGCTCGAGGTGCACGTCAACACCTCGCTCAACGTCGGGCTGACCCCGGAGCAGATCGTGGAGGCGCTGCTGCACTCGGCGGCCTATTGCGGATTCCCGCGCGCACTCAACGCGACGTTCGCGGCGAAGCGGGTCTTCGCGGAGCGCGGCCTGCTCCCCGTCGGCGGCGCGGAGAAGTGACCGCGCCAGATCAGAAGTGACGCGCCCGCTCAGGCGGCCCGAGGGTGACGAGCGTCGAGGGTCGTGGTGACGCGTCCGGTCGCGATGTCGTATACGTGGCCTGAGACGCTGATCTTGAGCGTGAGCAAGGGCGAGGTGAGCAGGCGCTCCACGTCGGCCTTGACCGTGGTGTCCGGGTCGACGACGACGGAGGCTTCGAGCGTTGACTCGGACAGGCCGGTCGCCTCGGCGGTCCGCCGCCGGAACCCGGGATCGGCGAGAAAGCCGGTACCGCATTGGGTGTGGTGGATGACCGCGACTTCGAAGAGGGTGTCGGGCACGCCCTGGCCACCGACCAGTTGCTCGGCCAGGTAGCCGAGGTAGGCGATGTCGTCGATGACGGCCTGGGTGACGCGTCCGCCCGCGTTGCGGATGACGGGGGCGTCGCCGAGTTCGAGCCCGAGGACGCGCGCGGGATCGACTCGGTGGTCGAGGCAGGTCACGACGATCACCTGCGCGGTGGGCGGGGCGAGCGGCACGGGCGTGTAGTTGCGGGCGAACTGCTCGTTGCGCTCGAGCAGCGGGGTCATCTTGCTCATGGTGCGCCTCCGTTCCGTTCCAAGAAGCTGCTTTGTCGATGAACCCAAGCACTCATCGCTTGCCGGTAAAACGACCGGTCGTTTTAAATGACCGGTCGTTTTGACCGGCGGCGGGGGCTGCTGCACTGGCAGGACCCGTGGCTGGCCTCATACGACATTTAGTGGACGCTGTCCACAATAACGATGGCGGTGGACACTGTCCACTTGTTATCCTGTCGGCGTGATGACAGGCCCACGGACAGCGGATACGTCCCCGGCGCAGCGGCAACGCCGTCCGCGAGGCGTCGTCCGGGACGGCCTCGTCGCCGCGGGGCTTGAGCTGGCGCGGACCGGCGGCCCTGATGCCGTAGTGCTCCGCGAGGCAACCCGGATCGTGGGCGTGGTGCCCAATGCCGCCTACCGGCACTTCGCCGACCGCGACGAGTTGCTGGCCGCGGTGTGCGCCGCGGCTATGGACGAACTCGGCACCCGCATGGCCACCGCGGTGGCCGGCGTCGGGGGCGAGTACGGCGAACCGCTCGCGGCGATGCTCCGGCTCAACGCGATCGGCTCCGCCTACCTGAAATTCGCCCGCAAGGAACCGGGGTGGTTCGCCACCGCCTATGCGGTTCCGCAGCAGCATGCTTACGGCGCTCCCGCCGACGACACGGGGCCGGACCGCACCCCCCTCGGTCAACTGCGCGCCGCGCTGGACGAGCTCGTCGATGCGGGCGTGCTCGACCGCGAGCGCCGCGAAGATATTGAGTACCCGGTGTGGTCGACGGTGCATGGGATGGCGGTGCTCGCCGGGCAGGGGCCTTTGCGCACCGCTCCCGAGGAAGCCCGCCGTCACCTGGAGGAACTCACCCTCACCTTCATCGGCAACAGCTTGGCCTGATTTCTTGGGCTGGATCTAGATCGCCGTGATCAGGCGGCCGGTTCGGTGGTGCTCGCGCGCGGGATCAGTTCGACGGGGAATCGCTTGCGGTAGCCGCGTGCGGGAGGTTCATCCAGGAGCATGCGGGCGGCTTCGGCGGCCATCTGCTCGACGGGCAGGCGCATCGTGGTCAGCGGCGGGTTGGCGCAGGTTGCCGCGATGCTGTCGTCGAAGCCGACGATCGAGACGTCGTCGGGGACACGCCGGCCGGTGGAGGTGATCGCCTGCACGGCGCCGGCGCCCATCAGGTCGCAGGCGACGAACATGGCGTCGATCTCAGGATGCTGCGCGAGCAGCTCCAGCGCGGCATCTTGGCCACCTTGGCGGTCAAAGCCGCCGTCGGCGCTTATGTCCGGCTGGCCGAACTGCCGGACGGCGTCGCGGTAGCCAACACGCCGGTCGATGGCGCAGGTGTTGATCTCGGGCCCGTGGATGGCGGCGATGCGGCGGCGGCCAAGCTTGTAGAGGTAGGCGACGGCCGCGTGCGCGCCGTCGATGTTGTCCGCCTCCAGGGTGGGCACCGCGGCTGCGGTGGGCACGAGAGACACGGTGCGGCGGCATCGCCGGTAGAAGCGGCCCGCCAGCTCCGGGGTGACGTTGGCCAGGATCGCACCCGCGGTGGCGCCGTCCGCGAGGGCATCGATCTTCTCGGCTGCCACGTTCGCACCCAGGGCATGGATACGCAGCTGGGTGTCTGCTCCTTCGAGAACCGACATCACTCCGGCAAGGACTCGGCTGTAGTACGGGTGCACCCCCAGCCACCCGATCGAGGGACCGTATGTGACCGCGATCAGATCGATCGTTCGCAGGCGGCCGGTCGCCAGCGCGCGGGCGGTCTCGCTGGGGTGATAGCCGAGTTCGGCCGCGACCGTGAGCACGCGGGTGCGGATCGGCGGGGAAGCGCCGGGAACGTTGTTGATCACGCGGGAGACAGTCGAGCGCGATACGCCCGCCACGCGCGCGACGTCGTAGATCGTCGGTTTGGCTTTGCTCATCGGGGACCTGCGCTCTCCTCACGGTCGCACGCCTCGAGATGCGGCACTTGACACGATAAGGCCGCACGCGCAGCGGCGGGCGCCCGGCGGCGCCACAGGACGAGCAGCGCCAGCAGGGCCGCCGCCAGCTCAGCCACGGGGAAGCTGATCAGCACGCCGCGCGTGCCGAACCTGCTGAGCGTGAGCAGCAGCGGAATGCGTACCGCCACGATCGTCGCGACGGAGATCAGGTACGACGGACGCGGCTGCCCCAGCGCTTGGAAGCGGGCGGAGACCAGCGGGGCCACTCCAGCGCAGGGGTAGACGAACGCGAGCAGCCGCAGCGCGTCGACCGCTTGGGCGTGCAGGGTCGGGTCGCCGGTGAACAGGCTGACCAGCGGGCTGGCGAGGACCAGCAGGGCCGCGCACACGGCGGCGCCGTAGAGGACCGTGGCCCGCAGCGTGATGCCGGTCGCACGCTCGACCCGGTGCGTGAGGCCGCGGCCCGCGTTGTAGCCGACCACGGGTTGCAGCCCTTGCGCGATTCCCGTTTGGGGCATGGCGGCGAACGTGCCGATGCGGGTGCACAGCGCGAACGCGGCCAGGGTGAGCGGGCCGCCGAGGGTGATCAGCAGCACGTTGGCGAGGCCCGCGAGCAGGGTGGTGCCGAATCCGGCGAGGAGCGAGGGCGCGCCGATCCCGGCGAGTTGGCGCAGCGTGGGGCCGTGCGGTCGCAGCTCGGCCGGGGTGATGCGGTAAGGGCGCTCGCGCTGCTTGAAGAAGAACCACACGCTCATGCCTGCGGAGACCGCCTGGCCGCCGACCGTGCCGAGCGCCGCGCCGCGCACCCCGAGTCCGAGGCCGAAGATCAGCAGCGGGTCGAGGCTGATCTGGGTCAGGACCGGCACAACCCAGAGCAGCGTGGAGAACCGCATCCGCCCCTCGGCGCGCACGAGGCTGGAAAACCCGGTCGCGGTGACCGCCCCAGCCAGCAGGATCTGCCCATAGTCGTGCGCGTAACCGCGGGTCGCGGCGGTGGCGCCGAGTAAGCTCAGCAGCGGGTCGAGCAGCAGCAGCCCGCCGACGCCGATCACCGCGGCGCAGGCCCAGAAGACGACGAACGCGTTCCCGGCGGCGCGCGCGGCCCGATCGGCATCGCCGACACCGAGACTGCGGGAGACCAGCGACGCGCCACCGACACCGACCGCGGCGGCCAACGCCCCGACGATCAGCAGGACCGGGGCGAGCAGATTGACCGCGGCGAGCGCGACCGGGCCGACCCCGCGCGCGACGAACCAGGCATTGGACAGCGCGTAAATCCCATATACGCCCACTGACATCGTCGTTTGCGTGCAGGCGTGCCGCAGCAGCCGTCCGACCGGCTCCGTGCCGAGCGCGGCGGCCTGCTCGCGGCCGGCGACGGCGCGCCTGACGCGCGGCGCCGCCCCGGTTGCGGCCATCGACCCCGCCGCCTACCGGCGGTGGCCGAACCCGGCCATCAAACCGTCGAACCGGGTGCGTGCCTGGTCGTATTGGGTCGGATCGGTGTGCCCGCGGTAGACCGTCTCGATGATCATGATGAGGATCAGATGCACGTTGTACAGGCGACGGCGCATCCGCTCGGCCGCCGTGAACGTGCGCGACGCCCCGCCGTAGCCGCGCAGGAACGCCTCCGCGGAGCCCAGGCCGTCCAGCTCGACGGCCGCGAACCCGGCCTCTATCAGCGGATCGCCGTAGAAGGCGCGTTCGTGGTCGATGATGCTCACGATCGCGCCGTCACGGATCAGGACATTGCTCTCCCACAGGTCCCACTCGACGAACGCCGGCGTGCGGACCTCGTCCAGGCAGTCGGCGTGCCGCGCCACCAGATCGCGCACCAGGTCGTAATCCCAGCCGATGTCCACCCCGCGCCGCTCGCCGTCGGCGAGTACGTCCTCGACCATCCCGGTGAACACCTGCCGCCACGTCGCGCCCGGCACGCCGCCGAGCAGCGAGCCGAAGCGGTCGCCGGCGATCTGGTTGAGCTGCCGGTTCGCCTCACCCAGCGCCTCAACGTACTGATCCCGCGAATCGGCCGGCAGCCGGTTCCAGACGATGCCGAGGTTGTCCGCGTCGACGTACTCCATGAAGAAGTACTCCGCGTCGCACAGCTCGCGGCCGAAGTCGTAGAAGAGCACTGCCGGCACCGGGACCGTGGTCCGCTTCCGGATCAGCTCGAGCGCGCGGACCTCCGTGCGCATCATCTCCCGCTCGTAGGTCATCACCTCGACCCCGGCGGGCGGCGCGATCTTCAGCGCCACGCGGTCGCCGCCGCGCAGCCGGATCGCGTAGACGACGTTGAACCACCCGTGCCCGAACTCCTCGACCCAGCCCTCCCCCGCGGGTACCTGGTCGTCCCCGAACGCGCGGCCCACCATCGCCCGCAACACCTCGGGCGGCTGACGGTTCTTGGTGATGCTCTCCACCCGACGGTCCTCTCCGGCGAAACCCCCGCCCCCTCAACTCCGGACCAGGACGGTCCCGGCCGGCCGCAGGCGACGCGGTGTGTGTAGCGCTGGACGCTAGGACCGGAACCGCTCCCAGGTGAAGAGGGCAGCGCACATCTACACAAGCACGGCGGCGGCTAGCACGTGAAGTGCATTGGGCGACGGCCGAAGGGGGTTCTCGACCCGCCCCGGACACTGCGGGCCGACCAGACGGGCAGGCCACGTTGCACGGCTGACTCTAGTGATCGACGGCGCGATATGTTAAGGGCCGGCGCGGCTGCCGCACCTCGCCAACCCCCTCTCAGCGGTCGCGGTGCCATGTCGAATCATGAATCCGGTCCCGGTCCGCAACTGCGTGGTCGACGCGGCGAGTGCGAGCTGCTCGACAGCCTGCTCTCGAGTGCGCGTTCGGGTCAGAGCCGCGTGCTGGTGCTGCGGGGCGAGGCCGGCATCGGCAAGACCGCGCTGCTGGAATACCTGCCGGCCCGCGCCCGGGGATTCCGCGTCGCGCCCGTGGCGGGCGTCGAATCGGAGATGGAGCTGGCCTACGCCGGGCTGCATCAGCTCTGCGTGCCGTTTCTCTCGCTGCTTGACCGTCTTCCCGAGCCTCAGCGCCGAACGCTCGGCACGGCATTCGGCCTGAGCGCGGGGGATCCGCCGGACCGGTTCCTGGTCGGGCTGGCGATGCTGAGCCTGTTGGCCGAGGCGGCCGAGGAGCAGCCGCTGCTCTGTGTCGTCGACGACGCCCAGTGGCTCGACCAGGTCTCCGTGCAGGCCCTCGCTTTCGTGGCCCGCCGTCTGATGGCCGAGCGCATCGCCCTCGTGATCGCGGTCCGCGAGCCCCCGGTGGCGGCCGAGCTGGAGGGATTGCCCGAGCTGTCGATCGGCGGCCTGAACGGCCACGACGCCGACGCGCTGCTGGAGGCCGTGATCAAGGGGCCGGTGGACCGGCGCGTCCGGGACCGGATCATCGCCGAGACCCGTGGAAACCCGCTGGCGCTGCTCGAACTTCCCCGGGCGTGGACGGCGGCGGAGCTGGCCGACGGCTTCCAGCAGCCGGACCAGCCGCCGTTGACCGGCCGCATCGAGCAGGGCTTCCTACGCCAACTGCGCCCGCTTCCCGCCGCCACCCGGAAGCTTCTCCTCACCGCCGCCGCCGAGCCGCTCGGCGACGCCACCCTGCTGTGGCGCGCGGCCGGACTGCTCGGGCTCGGCACCGCCCCCGCCGTCGCCGCCGAAGCCACCGGCCTGATCGAGTTCGGCTCGCGGATCCGCTTCCGGCACCCGCTGGTCCGCTCGGCCACCTACCGGTCAGCCACCGCCCGCGAACGCCAGGAGGTCCACTGGGCCCTGGCCGAAGCCACCGACCCGGCCACCGACCCCGACCGCCGCGCGTGGCACCGGGCCCGCGCCACCCCGGCCCCGGACGAGGACGTCGCGGCGGACCTCGAACGCTCAGCCGACCGGGCCCAGGCACGCGGCGGCCTGGTCGCGGCCGCCGCGTTCCTCGAGAGCGCCGCGACGCTCACGCCCGACCCGGCCCAGCGCGCGCGGCGCGAACTGGCGGCGGCCCGGATGAAACGCGACGCCGGAGCGCTCGAGGCGGCGCTGCGCCTGCTGGCCGCGGCCGAGGCCGAACCGCTCGACGCGCTGAACAGCGCGGAGGCGCTGCACCTGCGCGGCCAGATCGCCTTCGACCAGCGGCGCTGCAGCGAAGCCGCCCGGCTGCTGCTCGACGCGGCCAGACGCTTCGAGCCACTCGACGTCGGCCTGGCCCGCGAAACCTACTCGAAGGCACTGTCGGCGGCGATCTGGGCCAGCGGGACGACCAATCCCGGCGAGGTCCTGGACGTCGCCCGGGCGGCACACGCCGCGCCTCCCGCCCCCGAGTCGCCGCGGGCCGTCGACCTCGTGCTCGACGCCCTCGCCACCCGAATCACCGAAGGCCACGAGGTCGCGCTTCCGGTCCTCACCCAAGCGCTCGACGCCGTGCTCAAGCTCGAGATCGGCCCCGCTGACGTCAGCCGACTGCTCTGGCTCGTGGGCAACAGGGCCGGCGGCATGGTCGCCGCCGAGCTGTGGGACTTCGAGTCCGGCCGCTCGCTGGCCGCACGCCAGGTCCAGCTCGCCCGGCAGACCGGCGCGCTCGTACAGCTCCAGTTCGCGCTCAACTTCCTGGCCTGCCTCGAGCTTCTGGCCGGCGAGCTGCCGTCCGTCGAGGAGCTGATCGCCGAAGACCGGGTGATCTCCGAGGTCACCGGCAACCCGCCGGTCGGGTACGCGCAGATGCTCCTCACCGCCTTCCGCGGCCACGAGACGGCCGCCGCCGAGCTGATCGCGACCAGGGCCCGCGAGGCCACGGCACGCGGGCAGGGCAGGGTCAGCACCCTCGCCGACTGCGCCGGCGCCGTGCTCTGCAACGGGCTCGGCCGCCATGACGAGGCACTGATCGCCGCGTACCGGGTCTTCGAGCTCGACGTCATCGGCTACCAGACGCTCATCAGCGCCGAACTGGCCGAGGCGGCGTCCAGGACCGGCGACGAGGCGCTCTTGAAGGCCGCGCACGCGCGGCAGGCCGAGCGGGCCCGCGCGACCGGCAGCGCGTGGGCGCTGGGGGTCGAAAGCCGGCTGCGGGCCCTGCTCGACGACGGCGATGCCGACGGCCACTACCGCAAGTCGATCGACTGTCTGAGCCGCACGTCGATGCGCGTGGACCTTGCCCGCAGCCACCTGCTGTACGGCGAATGGCTCCGCCGCCAAGGCCGACGCGCCGACGCGCGCGAACAGCTGCGGACCGCGCACGACATGCTGACCGCCATGAGCCTGGACGCGTTCGCCGAACGCGCCCGCCGCGAACTCCAGGCGACCGGCGAGACCGGCCGCAAGCGCACGATCGAGGCCACCGGGGAGCTGACCGCCCAGGAAAGCCAGATCGCGCGCCTCGCCCGCGACGGCCTGTCCAATCCGGAGATCGGCGTCCGCCTCTTCATCAGTCCCCGCACGGTCGAATGGCATCTGCGCAAGACCTTCACCAAGCTCGGCATCACGTCGCGGCGGCAGCTGCGCGACACCCCGCTGACCGTCTTGTCCTCGCGCGGCAGGAGCTGAGACTGGGTCAGGTCCCGTGGATCAGGCGGCGAAGGGGTCGTGCAGCGGGGCGTTGGCTTGGGCCCGAGCCTCGGCGCGAACCTGGGCCTGGGCCACGTAGCGCAGCGTGAAGATCAGCGGGATGGCGAATGCGGCGGTCTGGACGAGCGAGCGGGCGAGCACGGAGGAGTGCGCGAGCAGGGCCAGCGCGGCGCAGCCGACGATGAAGCTCGCGGTCCACACCGAGGTGATGACCACGTTCACCCGGATGAAGACCGGGTGGTACCAGAGCTCGCGCGGGGTGCTCTGCTTGGCGACGCCGAGGGTGAAGGGCTTGCGCAGGGCGAGCGACACGACGCCGATCAGCCCGAGCGCTCCCGAGGCGAGGGATGCGGTGTAGGAGTGCAGCGCGGTGTGCGGGTCGGCGAACGCGAGCGCGGCCAGCCCCGCGAAGTACACCGCCGAGCCGAGCTCGATGATCTGGGCGTCCAGGGGCAGGCCGGCGGCGGTCTGCCGGGCGATTCCGACGCCGGAGATGACCACCGCGATCAGCGCGGCCCACTGCCACTGGCTGCCCGGTATCACGGCGAAGACGATCCACGGCAGGAATGCGCGCAGGTAGGACACGGGAAACTCCCTCACGGTCGACGGACATAGTCCAGAACTGACATGTGGAAGGTAGAGCCTGTCGCCCGACGTGTCAATTCTGAAATGTCGAACTAGACATGTCTGAATGGAGTATCTTGTGGCGACCTGTCGTGCGCGGAAGCTAAGGTGGGTCGACATGAGCTTGCGACACGCGTTGCTCGGCCTCCTGCGCGAGGGGCCGAAGAGCGGCTACGACCTGCTGCAGATGTTCAAGCGGTCGCTGCATCAGACCTGGCCGGCCACGCAGAGCCAGGTCTACACGGAGCTGACCAAGCTCGCCGACGCCGGACTGCTGGTCGTCACCGCGCACGGGCCGCGGGGCCGCAAGGAGTACACGCTGACCGACGCCGGGCTGGAAGAGCTGCGCCGGTGGATGCTGGAGACCGAGCCCGACCGGTACCCGCGAAGCGAAGCCCTGCTGCGCGTGTTCCTGCTGGGAGCGCTCACCCGCGACGAGGCTCGGGACTACCTGGCCTGGCTGGGGCAGAAGGCCGCAGAAGACGAAGTGGCGCTCACCGCCTTCGAGGACTCCATCGACTGGGACCACGAGGACGACCTCCAGCTGTACGGCCACATGGTGGTGGATTTCGGCAAGCGCTTGTGGGTCATGAGCCAGGAGTGGGCGGATTGGGCCGTCGCGCAGATTCCCGCGCAGGCCGCCGATGACGACCCGGCTGCGGAAAGTGGTCCGCCCGCGAAGGCCGCACCGCCTTCTTAAGACAACCGGTCGTCTTGAAGCACGCGGGAGCATCGGTCGCCCGGTTGCCGACGTCCATCAGGGCACTGTCGGAGCCGGAGAACGGTGCCCGGCTGGTCAGCCGTCGACGCGTTTCTCCGCGCGCTCGGTGAGCAGTCCGGTCACGACGGCCGCGACGAGCGAAGCCGCGACGATGAGTTCAGCCCAGAAGAACGCCATGTAGTCGATCAGCGAGCCGATCGGCGGCGCGCCGGGCGCCGCGTTGCGCAGGCTGACCAGCGCGAACAGGGTCGCCGCCATCCAGCCGAAGGCCGGCCAGATCAGACCGCGGCGCTCCTTGACCAGGATCCACGCCGCGCCCGCCACCACCATGGCGAGCGCCCACGCCGCGGACATCAGAAACCAGGCAAGCAACCAGCCGCCGCGGGTGTGCTTCGCGGTGAGATTCAGGATCGCGGACGTGGGCTCGGTGCCGTCGGCTTCGGGCGCCGCGAGTTCGAAGAGGCTGTCGTAGCTGGCTACGTTCAGGTCCACCGGTACGGCTTGACCATCGCTACGCGCGCTGAAGCCGAGCGTCAGGGTGTAGCGGTCCTGGGGGTAGTCGGTCGGCCAGCCGCTGGTGAGCGGGACGTTGATGGTCTGTTCGGACGGTTGGGTCGCAGCCGGGTAGGTCAGCACGGCGCGCGAAGCAGAGTTGGTGTATAGCTCGAGCGTCTTTGCCGGAGCACCCGGCGCCCCTGGGTCGGCGGCCGCCCCTTCAGCCGTGACCTCGACCCGCACCTGCGCTTGCCGGGTCGACGGGTCGACTCGCAGGATGGTCGCGGCCACGTCCACCCGGTCCGGCGATGTCGTGGTCCGCAGAAGGATGTTCAGCTCTCGGCTGTCCTGGTCGGTGCGGTACCCCCACCACCCGGCCGCGGCCAGCCCGACAGCTACCAGCAGCACACCGACCGCGGCCGGCCACCGGCGGTCTCCGCGAGGCAGGCGCAGGCGCACGGCGGACTCCAGGCTCTGAGCAGGTGGCGAGCACGCGGCGGACGGGCCCGTGCCAACTCCACGGTCCGTGACCTCGCCGGGCGTCCGCAAGCCGCAGCGTTCGCAGGGGTGAATCCGGGGCGCCTGGGACGCGGACACCGGCGCGCAGTTCTGTCCCTGGCCAGAGGGGATGAACGCGCGTTGGGTGTCGCGGTCGAGCCCGCTCAGCCCACGCCGTGCGGCCGGAACTGAATGCTGATCCGCGGCCCGGCGCAGCGGGCGGTCTTCGGGATCGCGTGTTGCCACGTGCGCTGGCAGGAGCCGCCCATCACGAGCAGATCGCCGTGGCCCACGGCCCGCCGCACGACGGAACCGCCGCCGACCGGTCGGAGGAGGAGGGCCCGCGGCGCACCCACCGACACGATGGCCACCATCGTGTCGTGCGTCGCCCCTCGGCCTTCCTGGTCGCCGTGCCAGGCCACGCTGTCGCGTCCGTCCCGGTAGTAGCAGAGGCCGGCGGTCACGAACGGCTCGCCAAGTTCGGCGGCGTAGTGCGCGGACAGGGCCTCTCGTGCCTCGGCGAGCACGGGGTGCGGCAGTTCGGCGCCCTCGTCGTAGTAGGAGAGCAGTCGCGGCACAGCAACTAACCGGTCGTACATCGGCCAGCGTTCGGCGCGCCACGGCACCTCGGCGGCCAGCCGATCGAACAGGGCGGCGGACCCGCTGAGCCATCCCGGCAAGACGTCGATCCACGCCCCGTTGCCGAGCAGCGTGCGGCGTATCGGTGCGAGTGACGTCAGGCCGGTCTCCTCCGCCTGGTCGAGCAGAGAGCCCTGGAGGTACTGGGACATGAAGTCAGCGTAACCGTGTTGTCGAAGTTTTGTTCGACTGCGGGCCTGCTTTTCACGAACGGGCGCGGCCGGCTTCGGACGCGATGAAGCGTGCGAGCCGGGCGACTCCCTCGGCGGCGCGGGCCGGGGTCAGGTAACTGGTCGACAGCCGCATGCAGTGCGTGCCGCCCCCGCCGTGGTGAAAGTACGCCATCGGGGTCCAGATCACGCCGAATTCGCGGGCGGAGCGGTCGAGCGCGGCGTCGTCGGCCCGGAACGGGACGTCGAGGGTGAGGAAGAATCCTCCGCTCGGCCGGTTCCAGGAGACGTCGAGGCCGGTCAGCGGACCGCCGGCGGCCTGCCGCGCGAGCTCGTCGACGACCGCCCGGAGCGTCGCGTCGTAGTGCGCCGCGCTCTCGGTGTTCGCGTCGGCGAGACCGAAGTCGCAGGCCAGGAGCATTCCGGCGATCGCGGCCTGGCTGAGCGTGGGCGTGTTCACCGTGATCATGCTCTTGACCTTCGCGAGTTCGTCCGCGAGCAGGCCGGTGCGCCCCGACTCGTCGCGGACCTCTTGGTCGGCGACGGCGAACCCGATCCTCGCTCCGGGGAACGCGGTCTTGGCGAAGGACCCGAGCAGCACGACGCGGCGGCCGTGGTCCATCGCCTTGAGCGACGGCACTCTGGCGGCGCCGCTGACCAGGCGATAAGGGCTGTCCTCGAGGATCAGGATCCCGCTGCGCTCAGCGACCTCCAGCAGGGCGGCACGCTCTTCGAGGGGCAGGGTGCCACCCGACGGGTTCGCATGGTCCGGCACCAGGTAGAGCGCGCGCGGGTTGCGCCCGCGCGCGCGCTCCGCCGCCACCGCGGCCGCCACGTCCGATGCCGTCAGGCCGCGTTCGCCCTCGGACACCGCCGTGATCGGGATGTCGAGCAGCCTCGCGGCCCCGGCGATCCCGACATAGCAGGGGTCGGCGACCAGCAGCACGTCCCGCGGCGAGGCGAACAGCGCCCGCAGGGTGATGATCATCGCCTCCTGACAGCCCACGGTGACGACGACCGACTCCGGCGCGATGTCGATCCCCTCGTCCTTGCGCAGCCAGTCGGCGATCACGTCGCGGATGTGCCCCGCGGTCGGGCCGTACTGATACAGCACATCGCGCAGCTGAGCCGGCGACGCACCCTTCGCGTCGAGGTGTTCGAGATAGCGGCGGATGTGGGTGAGGACCGTCTCGATGTCGAATGACCCTGGCAAGGGCCGGCCGGAGGCGAACGAGATGGCGTCGGGATGGCGCTCGGCGACCTCGTTGAGGAAGTTCATCGTGTCCAGCAGGGGATCCGACAGGCTTCCGTGCAGGTCCGATTTGCGCAGCACGCCGCCCGGCTGCGTCGTCGCGACGACGGTGTTTCGGCGCGGTGGTTCGTCGCGCGCGGCGGCGGGGGTCGCAAGAAGGTGGGGGCCGATCTCAGCGATCGACGTCGCGCCGGTGAGCGCCATCGTCTCGGTCAGTTCCTCGACGAGGATGTCCAGGACCCGGCGCACGCCCGCGCGCTGATCGGTGGCCAGCGCATAGAACACCGGTCGGCCGACCAGCACGGCCTGCGCGCCGGTGGCCAGCGCGGCGAGGACGTCGGCTCCGCGGCGCACGCCGCCGTCCATGAGCACCGAGCACCGCCCGCCCACCGCGGCCGAGACCTCCGCCAGGGCGTCGAGGGCGGCCGGCGCGCCGTCGAGCTGCCGCCCGCCGTGATTGGAGACGATCAGCCCGTCGACGCCGTACTCGAGCGCTGTCACCGCGTCGGCGCCGCTCAGGATGCCCTTGACCAGGATCGGCAGGTCGGTCAGGGTTCGCAGCCAGGCGAGCGCGTCCCAATCCAGGGCGGTGTCGAACTCGGCCCTGCTGTGCTGCGCGGGCGAATCCACCCGCGCGTCCGGCAGATTCGCGGGCACGATGTGCGGCGGCAGGCGGAACCCGTTGCGCAGATCGCGCAGGCGCTTTCCGAGGAAGGGCGCGTCGACGGTGAGCACGATCGCCTCGAATATCTCCGTGGCCTGCTCGACCAGCTTGCGGGTGACCGCCCGGTCGCGGAAGCAGTACAGCTGGAGCCACAACGGGCTCGTCGCGTGCGCGGCGAGTTCGGCGAACGGCTTTCCCGCGAGCGTGCTCACCACGACCGGCAGCCCGGCGTCGCCCGCGCCCTGCACGGTCGCGACCTCACCGTCGGCGTGTGCGAGCGTCTGAAAGCCCATCGGCGCCACCGCGATCGGAGCGGCCCACGACCGTCCGAACAGCTCGATGCCGCTCGACAATGAACTGACATCGCGCAGCACACGCGGCCGGAGCCGGACCGCGTCGAAGGCCGCCAGGTTCGCGGCCAGCGTCCGCTCCTCGCCGGCGCCTCCCGCGACGAAGTCCCACACCTCGCGGCTCATGTGGGCGGCGGCGAGGTCCTCCAACTCCCGGAGTGTGAACACCTCGTCCGCGCGGGGTGGAGCGTTCATGCGAAGGCTTCTATGTAGATCGACTCGTCGCTGCGCATACTGGTGTCGAGGTCTGCGATGTCGGACCGCGAGCCGGTGCGGAACCCGCACACGGCGATCTTCTCTACAGCGAATCCGGCTTCGCCGAGCACATATCGCAGCTCTTCGGCGTCGTATATCCACCGGTGCCCGAAGTGGTAGAAGATCTGGTTGAGCATGAACGCCCGGCGCTCGGGCATGAGCGGCCCGGCCCCCACCTTGGCAAGCCGCCTGCGGTGCTTGGCGAAGAAGCTGCCGTGACCGTATCCCTCGATGTAGACTGCCAGATCCGGCGTGGTCAGGCGGAGCAGCCCTCCCGGTGACAGGATTCTGCGCACCTCCTTCAGCCAGCCGAGCGCGGCCGGAAGCGGGACGTGTTCGATCAGGTGCTCGGCGTACACCCAGTCCACGCAGCCGTCGTCGAACGGCAGCGGTTCGGTGATGTCGAGTTCGGTGAACAGGCTGCGGCCGTCGACCCGATACAGCGGTCCGGGGCGCGTGACGAGCAGGCCGTCGGTGCCATCGGAGCCGACGGCGCCGTCGTCGGCGCTGTCTCCATGCCTGCCGCCCGCAGCATCCTGCGACCGCTTGGCGTGCACGCTCAACAGGTCGGTGCCGAGACCCTGCGGGTGGTCGGTGGTGAACGCGGCGAACTCGATCCCGGTGATCCCCGCGGCCCGCAGCCCGGCGCGATCCCGGGGCACGGCGGGCGCGACCTGCTCGAGCGCGTCGAAGGTGGCGACGTTCGCGGTGAACCGCTCGAACCGCCGGTCCAGGTCGTCCGGATCGTGCCAGTCCCAGCCCTCGAACAGGTCACCTGGTTCGCGCGGGGTATCCGCACCGTTCATCGCACTCACGCCTCGGTTTCGTCGAGCGCCGGGACGGCGGCCGCGGGCACGCCGGTGGGCGTGTCCGGCTCGTGCGCGACCGCGATGGCGAGCGACTCCAGCTCGCGGGCCAGCGCCTCCATCCGGGCCCTGGGGAAGTAGGCGGTGTCGGCCAGCACGATCAGCCCGATCGCGCCGGGCGCGTCGTCGATCGTCACCATCAGGTGCTCGTTGAAGAACGGCATGTCGCTCCACCGCAGCGCGCTCGTGCTCGGCAGGGCGGCCTCGATCTCGTCCCGGCCCGGCGCGTGTGCCGGGTCTTCGGCCTGCCGCTGCGAGGGGCGGTCGTTGTAGTAGCAGCGCAGGTCGACCACTCCGCCGCGGTCCTGATTCACCCGCGCGACCAGGTCCTTCCAGCGCGAGAAATCGAAGTACGCGTACTTGTATGCATTGGTCGACGCCCGCCGGGAACGTGCGATGGCCTCGTCCACGGAGACGTCCGCGACGTCCACGACGAACAGGCCGGCCTGTGCCACGTTGCTGACGATCTCGGCGAAGCCGGGTCGGAACCGGTTGCTGACCACCATCTGCGCGACCACCGGGTTGATCCCGCCGACGCGCGCGATGCCGACCGCGACCACGCCCAGCAGCGCGGTGCTGACATCGACGCCAAGCCGGTTCCCCAACGCCCGCAGCGCGAGGAGCATCGCCGGCGAGTCCATCCGCACCTGGCAGTAGCGGCCGGGGCCCGGATCGACCGGTTCGGGGAATCTGTGCATCGGGATCGTGCGCAGCAGGTTCTCCCAGTAGCGCAGCGAGTTCTCGCTCTGGCGCAGCGCCCCGGGCTGCCGCTGCTGGGCGGCGAGCTCGAGGGGAGGCGTGCCCAGAGGTTTGGAGTCTCCGCCCGCGCGCGCGTCGCGATTGACGTAGTCGTTGTACATCGTCAGTGCGCCATTGGCGTCGGTCGCGAAGTGAGAGATCGTCATCATCAGATGCGTGAGCGCCCCGTCGCGGCGCAGGAGCGTCATCTTGAGCGGGAAGTCGTGTTCGTAGTCGAACTCGGCCTCCTCGTACTCGGCGGTCAGCCGGGCCGCGACCTGCGCCGGGTCCTGGTCCGGCAGGACGTCGACGATCTCCAGCGCGGCCTCGCCGGAGTCGACCACGACCTGCCGCGGCCAGTCGCCGGGCACGAGTTGGAGGCGGGTGCGCATCGACTGGAACCGGTTCATGTAGTACCGCAGCTCGTCCGCGAACTCCTCGACGCTCGCCCCGGGGGCCAGTTCCCTGGTCGCGCACATGTTCATCGGCGAGCCGAGTTCCTGCATGGCGTTCCAGATGTGCTGCTGGCCCCAGGTCAGTCCGTCGCTACCCGAGCCCTCCCCGGCGAACTGCACGACGACGACCTCGGTCGCCTCGATCACATCACTCACGTTGCCTCCAGTTCAGGCGTCCGCCGCGCCACTGTTTGAGGACCGCTGCGTTGAAGATCACTGCATTGAAGACCGCTGCGTTGAAGACCGCTGCGTTAAGTCGGCGTCGAAGGCCTCGTTGAGCCGGTCGGCCGCATAGGTGAGCGACGCGCGGGCCTCGGTGAGCACGCCGCCCATCGCGAAGAATCCGTGCGGCATGCCCTCGTAGCGCCGGGCCTCGACCGGAATCCCCGCCTCGCGCAGCCGCTGCGCGTACTGCTCGCCCTGGTCGCGCAGTGGGTCGAACTCGGCGGTGAGGACTGTTGCCGGTGGCAGCCCAGCCAGGTCGGCGGCGCGCAAGGGAGAGGCCAGCGGGCTCTGCCCGTCCTGCGGGTCGGCCAGGTAGTGGTTCCAGTACCAGTCCACCGACCAGCGGTTGAAAAGCAGCGGGTCGACGGCCTCGCGCATCGAGGGCGTGTCGGACGCGTAGTCAGTGTTCGGATACACCAGCAACTGGTGGCGCAGCCGCGGGCCCCCGCGTTCGCGGGCGAGCAGGGTGACCGCGGCGGCGAGGTTCCCGCCGGCGCTGTCGCCGCCGACCGCGAGGCGGTCCGCGTCCGCACGCAGGTCGACGGCGTGCTCGGCCGCCCACAACAGGCCGGTGTAGCAGTCTTCGACCGCTGCGGGGAACGGATGCTCCGGGGCGAGCCGGTACTGCACCGAGACGGTGACGCACCGAACGGCGTTGGTCAGCGCGCGGCAGATCGCGTCGCAGGTGTCGAGGCTTCCCAGCGTCCAGCCGCCGCCGAAGTAGTAGACCAGCACCGGACGCAGCCGCCCCGCATCGTCGGCCGTGTCATCGGGCTCGTACACGCGGATCCGCAAATCCGGGCCGTCGCCGAAGATGGCGCGCTCGGAGACGGCGGCCACCGGCTCGGGGTCGCCCGCCACGGCGCGGATCGCCGCGAGGTCGGCGGCCCGGGCCTCGGCGAGGGACAGCGTGTACAGCGGCGCGGTTCCCTCCCGCTCGCGCTGCCGACGCATCTGCTCCACTTGAGGGTGCAGCGGCATCAGCCGACCTCCTCGGTCTCGCGCGGTCCGCGCTGCGCGGCGAACCAGTCGATCGTCGCCTTGAGCCCCTTCTCGACATCGACGACCGGCTGCCAGCCGAGCACCGTTCGCGCGAGGGTGATGTCGGGCCGGCGCAGGCGCGGGTCGTCGGCCGGGAGGTCGACGAATACGAGCGGCGAGTCCGAGCCGCACAGCTCCCGCACGTACCGGGCGAGGGCGACGACGCTGAACTCCTCCGGGTTGCCCAGATTGATCGGCCCCGGGTGGTCCGACCGGGCCGCGGCGAGGATGCCCGCCACCGTGTCGTCCACGTAACACAGGGATCTGGTCTGCGACCCGTCCCCGGCGACCGTGATCGGGCGACCCGACTGCGCCTGGGTGATGAAGTTCGGCACCGCCCGCCCGTCGTTGGCGCGCATCCGCGGGCCGTACGTGTTGAAGATGCGCACGATCGTCGTGTCAACGCCCTTGGTCGTGCGATAGGCCGTCGTCAGTGCCTCGGCGAACCGCTTCGCCTCGTCGTACTGGCTGCGCGGCCCGACCGGATTCACGTTGCCCCAGTACGACTCGACCTGCGGATGCACCAGGGGGTCGCCGTAGACCTCAGACGTGGAGACCAGCACGAACCGGGCGTCCTTGCGCCGCGCCAGTTCCAAGGCGTTGAGCGTGCCGTGCGCGCCGGCCTTGAGTGTCTCCACCGGATGCTCGGTGTAGTCGAGCGGCGACGCCGGAGAGGCGAGGTGCAGGACCGCGCCGACCGGACCCGGGACGTCGAAGGGCTCGCAGACATCGCCGACCTCGAGGGTGAATCCGGGATCGTGCGCGAGTCCGGCGAGGTTGTCCGCCGAGCCGGTGAGCATGTTGTCCACGCAGGTGACTGCGAACCCCTCGTCGCGCAGGCGGTCGCACAGGTGGGAGCCGATGAAGCCGGCCCCTCCGGTCACCACGATCCGGCCCCCGCCGGGAACAAGGCGCTCTTCGAGTCGTTCAACGCCGCCGCGCACTGCACACCTCTCGGGTCATTCGTTCTCGGATACCGAACCGCGGCGCGGGCGGGCGCCGTCACGACTCGCGCAGCGAGCGCCCTGTCTTGGCGAGGAACACGTCATCGAGCGTCGGGCGGTGCAGCTCGATGGTCGACAGCTCCATTCCGGCGCCCTCCAGGGTCCGCATGAGCTGGGGCAGCGCCGTCTCGCCGACCTCGACGGTCAGGCGCACCGCGTCGTCGTCGCGGGCCTCGACCGAGCGCACGAAGGGTCGGCCGGTGAGCAGGTCGGCGGCCTTCTGCGCGCCGCCGGTGAGGCCGACGGTGACCACTTCGCCGGAGATCGCACGCTTGAGTGCGTCCGGGGTGCCTTCGGCGACGATCTCACCGTGGTCGATGATTGCGATGCGGTCGCACAGCGCGTCGGCCTCGTCCAGGTAGTGCGTGGTGATGAACACCGTCATGCCCTCGTGGCGCAGGCGCCGCACTTCCTCCCACATGCGGGCGCGGCTCTGCGGGTCGAGGCCGACGGTCGGTTCGTCCAGGAACAGCACCTTCGGGCGGTGGATGACGCCCAGCGCGATGTCCACGCGGCGACGCTGGCCGCCGGAATACGTGCGGCAGCGGCGATCGGCGAATTCGGTCAGCTGGAACGACTCCAGCAGCGCGGCGGCGCGCTTCTGGGCCTCCGCCTTGTCGATGCCGTACATCCGCGCCTGCAGCACGAGTTCCTCGCGGCCGGTGGCGTCGTCGACGGTGCCGCCACCTTGAGCGACGTAACCGGACAGTTGGCGCACGTCGTGCGGTTTGGTACGCAGGTCGGCGCCCGCGATGGTGGCCTCGCCGCCGTCGGGTTCCAGCAGCGTCGTCAGCATT
>NZ_DASZGI010000362.1:0-4747 GCF_035938995.1 Actinocrinis sp. | reverse complement strand
ACCGGGTACCAAGAACCCAGCTCCGGCCATCGCCTCGAAGGTCGCCGCAGCCTGCCACACCGCCGGACTCGTGGTACTGACCTGCGGAACCTACGGCAACGTGCTGCGATTCTTGCCCCCGCTGGTGATCGGCGACGACCTCCTGAACGAGGGCCTCGACATCGTCGAGCAGGCCTTCGACAGCCTCGGCTGACCTCTCGGCCGCCCATCCGTCACTGAATCGCGGGGAGCGGCTCCACCGGTGCGGCGGTGGAGCCGCCACAAAACCGCGGCTCTGCGCGGCCCGCCTCCGCACAAGCGCGCAGGACTTCCTCGAACCGGTCGACGAGGACTTGGCGTGCCGCCCGCGCCTCCGCGAGCGCGTACCCTCGAAGTGATGATCGACCAGGAAGACCAGCCCAGAACGGATCCGCCGCGCCCCGGCGGCCCGGCCGCAGCGGACCCCCCGAGGTCCGGCGGCTCGCTTCGGCTGCACGCGCTCAGATCCGGCCGCCCGCTGCGGCTGGACGCGCTCGCGTGGTGGACGTGGCCGCTCGCCGGGCTCGTCTGCTTCGTCCTGCTCCTGTGGCAGGTCGCCTCGCACGGCCCGGTGACCGGGGTCGACATCCGCGTGCGCGACCACATCCTGGCCTGGTCCGGAACACCTGCGCTGAGCTGGCTGGCCACGTTCGGGCGTGGCATGGCCGATCTCGGCAACCCGCCCGTCGCAATCCCAGTGCTACCAATCGTGGCACTGGTGGCCGCCCGGCGAGCACGCTCGCTGCTCCCCCTCACGATCGCCGCGGGCGCCGGAATCGCGCTGGCCACGGTCATCCCGCTGAAGATCTGGATCGCCCGGCCCGGCCCGGGCACCGTCGTGCTCGGCGACGCGAGCTTCGGCTACTTCCCGTCCGGCCACACCGCCGACGCAATGCTCTGCTACGGCACGTCGGCGCTGATCCTCTGCGTCGCATTTCCCACAGCCGAAGTCATCCGCAGGGCAAGTATCACCATCGCGTCCGCGCTTATCCTCTTCACCGCGTTCGGACTGCTGTGGTCCGACTACCACTGGCTGTCGGACATCCTCGGATCGTTCTGCTGGTGCGGGGCCGCGCTCGTGCTCCTACACCGGTTTGGGACCGTCGCCCGGTCCCGCTCCGTCTCTACCGCCAGCGCCAGCGGCACGCACGCGCCGATGCCGCAGGACGCCGGGGACAAAGCCCATCACGAGCCCCAGCATCATCACTAGCCCGGCAAGCAGGAGCGCAACCCCACCGCCATCGCCCGATGCCGCCGCCTTAACCGCTGCGACGGGCGCCTGGCTGTGGCTCGGGGCGAGCAAAACCAGGTCGGACGGACTCGGCGAGGCGGAGGCCGACGGACTCGGCGACGCGGACGGGCTGGCCGAAGCGCTGGGCGAGGCGGAACGACTCGGCGTCCGCGAAGGCGACGGAGAAGCGGACGGGCTCGCGGGTGCAAAGTCGAGGGAAATTGGAGTGTCCGAACCAACGCCGCCGCAGAAGAAGCTGCCGACCTGCAAGTCGCTCGAATAAGCGCCGGCCTGGTCATTCGACGTGAAGGTGATGGCGAACTCGAGGGTGTGGGTCGACCCCCCGCCCAGATCCCCAAGCTCCCCCGGGTCCGCGGTCCACGTCCCGGAGCCGTCCGGCGACAAGGTGCCGGACTGCCAGCCGCCGCCGTCCAGTTGCCAGGCGTAAGAAGGCGGATTCGAGGCCGACCCGCGCACGGCACCGAGCGAATACTCGAAGAAAACGCCGCGCAGCCCAACGTTCCGGTTGACGTGCAACGTCGCGCTCTCAACAGCCTGCTGGCCCACAGCGTGCACGGTCGGCTGCGACCCGGCGGTAACAGTCAGCGCGCCGCGAAAGCACCCGGAGTACGTCTGCTCGTCGTGCCCCGCCTGAGCGCCGCACATCGCCAAGCAGCCCGCCACCACCGGCGCCAGCGCTCTCCCGAAGGTCACGGCCCGCACCTTTCCAGCCGTCGCCCGAACGTCTGGTGGAACAAGACGTGGAATCCGGGG
This sequence comes from Actinocrinis sp., assembly GCF_035938995.1. GTDB lineage: Bacteria > Actinomycetota > Actinomycetes > Streptomycetales > Catenulisporaceae > DASZGI01. Next base: position 2,724 of record NZ_DASZGI010000362.1, on the reverse strand, counting down.
CCGCGGTTGCCGCCTGCGCGGTATCGCCGACTCGCCCCGCCCCGCCGGTCACAAGTCAGCGGGCAGGATCCGAAACGCCGTCAATCCCGGTGTAAGCGGCTCAATGGCCCGATAATCGCGCTGATCCAGAGTGAAGACGCTGTCCGTCTTGTAGCGATGCGCGAGAACGACACCCACTGCGTCCGCGAGGTCGAGACGAAGCGCCTCATACTTGCTCCGCACTGACTGAGCCGCTACCAGATCGGCATTCCTAAGTTCCGCGAGACGGTATCGACCGTCCCCGATGCGGTCGGCCAGCGCGTCCACGACCTGCATAGCCGCCGCGAAACCCAGATCGCGGTGCACGAGATGGTCGAGTTCCGTGATGACGAGCGGCGAGATCGCGAGCGTCTCCCGCTCCATGACCGCCGTCGCCCGAGCGTGTTCCGGTTGATCGGCGTCGAACGCCGCGAACAGCGCCGATGTGTCCGCGACGATGATCAACGGCGTGCCGCCCGCTCTTTGACGTGCTCGTAGATTTCGTCATCCATCTCATCGACGCTCCGTGCTCGGCCGCTGTGAAACACCGGAAGCGGTCGGCTCGATTTGGGCCGCGGCGACGTATCGAGCCACGAGGCGATCGCACGGCGGATCAACTCGGCCTTGCTTATCCCGGTAGCCGCCGACTCCGCATCCAACCGAAGTTCGAGCTCTTCCGGAAGGTACACGGTTGTCTTCATCATGCCTTATATGGTACCACCCATCACTGAAAGCTGTCGGCCCAGCGCGCTGAGTGCGTGCTGGGCCGACTGTCGTCCTACACGTTCTGGGGGAAGCCGAGGTTGACGCCGCCGTGGGACGGGTCAAGCCAGCGCTGGGTGACCGCCTTGGTGCGGGTGAAGAAGTGCACCCCCTGCGGGCCGTAGGCGTGCGAGTCGCCGAAGAGGGACGCCTTCCAGCCGCCGAAGGAGTAGTAGGCGACCGGCACCGGGATCGGGACGTTGATGCCGACCATGCCGACCTCGACCTCGTTGCGGAACTTGGCCGCCGCGCCGCCGTCGTTGGTGAAGATGGCGGTGCCGTTGCCGTACGGGTTGGTGTTGATCAGCTCGAGCGCGTCGTCGTAGGTGTGCGCGCGGACGACCGAGAGGACGGGACCGAAGATCTCGTCGGTGTAGATCGACATCTCCGGGGTCACGTGGTCGAACAGGGTCGGGCCGAGCCAGAACCCGTTCGCGGTGTCGACGCCGGTCTGCGCCTCGCCGTCGATCGGGTGCTCGCGGCCGTCGACGACGAGGGTGGCCCCGGCGGATAGGCCGGCGTCGACGTAGGAGGTCACCTTGTCCCGGTGCGCGCCGGTGACCAGGGGGCCCATCTCCGAGGTCTGGGCGCAGCCGGGGCCGACCCGCAGCTTGGCCATCCGATCGGTGATCTTGGCGATCAGTTCGTCGCCCACCGGGTCCACCGCGACCAGCACGGACACGGCCATGCAGCGCTCGCCGGCCGAGCCGAACCCGGCGGAGACCGCGGCGTCGGCGGCCAGGTCCAGGTCCGCGTCCGGCAGCACGACCATGTGGTTCTTCGCTCCGCCGAGCGCCTGGACCCGCTTTCCGTAGCGGGTGCCGTTCTCGTAGACGTAGCGGGCGATCGGGGTCGAGCCGACGAAGGAGACCGCCTTCACGTCGGGGTGCTCCAGCAGCCGGTCGACCGCGACCTTGTCGCCGTGCACGACGTTGAACACGCCGTCCGGCAGCCCGGCCTCCTGCCAGAGCGCGGCCAGCCAGTTCGCCGACGACGGGTCCTTCTCGCTGGGCTTGACGACCACCGTGTTGCCGGTCGCGATCGCGAGCGGGAAGAACCACATCGGGACCATCGCCGGGAAGTTGAACGGGGAGATGATCGCGACCGGGCCGAGCGGCTGCTGCAGCTCGTAGACCTCGACGCTGGTGGAGGCGGAGTCGGTGAAGCCACCCTTGAGCAGGTGCGGGATGCCGCAGGCGAACTCGACCACCTCGAGGCCGCGGGCGACCTCGCCGAGCGCGTCGGAGTGCACCTTGCCGTGCTCGGCGGTGATGATCGAGGCCAGCTCGTCCCGGCGGCCGTTCAGCAGCTCCCGGAAGTTGAAGAGGATCTGCACCCGCCTGGCCAGCGAGGTCGCACGCCAGGCCGGGAACGCCGCCGCTGCGGCCGCCACCGCGTCGTCCACCTCGCGCACGGAGGCGAAGTCGACGGCCCCGCTCACCGCGCCGGTCGCCGGGTCGTGGATGTCGCCGCGCCGGTCGGCGACGCCGGTCCACTCCGCGCCGCCGATCCAATGTGTGACGTGCTTGCTCACCGGGTTCGCCCCTTAAGTCGCGCCGTGGTTCGTTATAACTTCGAGTCTGCTGGCGGCGGCGGAGGCCCTCAATTGCCACTGTGTCGGAGCGAGGCGCTTTTGCCTTACATGGCAACGCGGCGGAGTCGGTCGAGTCAGCTGTCGAAGCCGAGGCCTAAGCGGTCGAGGGTGCGAAGCCACAGATTGCGATGGCCGTCGTCGCGGTCGGCGCGGTCGAGTGACCACCGGGTCAGGTTCACCCCGATGGACCTCACCGGTTCGGGCGGGAACGGCAGCGGCCGGGAGCGGACGAGTTCGAGCTCGGTCAGTTCGGTGGGCTCGCCGACGAGCAGGTCGAGCATGACGTTCGCGCCGAAGCGGGTCGCCCCGACGCCGAGTCCGGTGTACCCCGCGGCGTATGCGACCCGGCC
>NZ_DASZGI010000361.1:0-3866 GCF_035938995.1 Actinocrinis sp. | reverse complement strand
GGCACCGGCACCGGCTCGGCGAACGCGCTTGAGGCGGCCAACGAGTCCGCGTGCGGGGCGGTGAACGCGAGGACCAGGTCCACCAGCTCGGGGTCCAGCGTGGGGTCCACGCCGATTCCGCGGGCCAGGTCCCAGGCGTGCACCACCAGGTCGGCGATCATCTCTTCGAGGTAGTGGCGCGCGGGCCGGTCCCCGTAGGACAGGTGCACGGTCCGCTCCAGCGCGCCGGGCTCCGCGAACGCGGCCCGCGCCGCGTTCGCCGCCGACTCCCACGCGCTGACCGGGTCCACGCCCAGCACATCGCCGTCGAAGCGGGCGCCGACCAGCTCGACGGTCTCCCCGCCCAGCATCGGCGAAGCCCACAGCTGCTCGGCGGTCAGATGGTTGACCAGGTCCCGAACGGTCCAATCGGCGCAGGGCGTCGGGGCCGCCCACTGGTCGTCTCGGATGACATGCACCCTGCGGTCGAATTCGGCGAACGCCCGGTCGTGCAGTTCGAGGAGAGTGCTCACGGAGTCATCCTGCCCTGTAACGGCTTTCGGGAAAGTTATGGACCGTTCGCGGTGCGCCGGGCCGCGGCCTTGCGGCCGCGAGAGGCGCGCACTGATCACACGTCCCGATCCGTGATCCGGTTCGCGGCAGCTCTAGGGGTGCTTCGCCCACGCAGCAAGCGTGCTGCTCGCGTGCGGGGCCGGGGCGGCCGCGAAAGCCCGGTGCCGCGGGGCGCCTTCCCGTGACGCGTGCTACAGCCGCGCCACACGCGAGCCGAACACACAGCAGGTGTCGCGGGCCTGGCGAGACTTTCCAAACACCCCTAGTCCAGCAGGTCGAGGTAGATGTCCGCGTCGACGTTGCCGCCGCTGACCACCGCGACGTAGGTGCGGCCGGGCGGCAGCTCGGCGCGGTGGGCCAGATAGCCGGCCACGGCCGTCGCGCCGCCGGGCTCGACCACGAGGTGCGACTGGAACGCGAGCACCCGCACGGCGAAGCGGATGGCGTCCTCCGGGACCGCGAGGATGTCGTCGACCAGGGCCTGGATGTGACGCCAGGTCAGCTCGCCGACACTGCTCGCGCGCAGCGCGTCGGCGATCGTCCGCCAGGTGTCCTCGACCGGCCAGGCGGTGCGGGTGCCGGTGCGCAGGGACTGCTGAGCGTCGGCGGCGAACTCGGGCTCGACGCCGAGCACGGTGGCCTCGGGGATCAGCTCGTCCAGCGCCGCGGCGATGCCCGAGATCAAGCCGCCGCCGCCGACCGGGACCAGCACGGTGTCCACGGTGACGCCCTGCTCGGCGGCCTGCGCGGCGATCTCCATGCCGACGGTGCCCTGGCCGGCGATCACCCGCGGGTCGTCGAACGGATGCACGAGCGTGCGGCCGCGCTCGGCGGCCAGGCTCCGGGCGGCCTGCTCGCGTTCTGCGGCCGGCACCCGCACGACCTCGGCGCCGAGCGCCTCGGTCGCGGCGACCTTGTTCGGTGCCGACCCCTCCGGGATCGCGATGAGCGCCGGGATGCCGAACCGGGCCGCCGCATAGGCCACCGCCTGCGCGTGATTGCCGCTGGAGACCGCGACCACGCCGCGTTCGCGCTGCTCGGGGCTCAGGCACGCCAGCGCGTTGACCGCTCCGCGGATCTTGAAGGCGCCGGTCGGCTGGAGGCACTCGGCCTTGATCCACAGCGGCCGGTCCGGATCGGCCCACGGGCACGGCAGCAGGGGGGTGCGCACCGCGATCCCGGCGATCCGCCCGGCGGCCGCGGCCACGTCCGGGTAGCCCACCAGTTCCGTCGTTCGGTCCGTCATCCGGCTCATTCATCCCTCGCGCTGTGCTGAATGTCCAACGTGCTGAAGGTCCAAAGCGCGCCCAACTGTACGCCCGTGCTCTGACAATCCCCGCGAGGAACGCCGCGTCCGCATCGCAGGCATCCACGCAGACCGCACGCACGTAAGCTGGCCGGTGTGAACGCTGTATCGACCGTGGACGGCGACGCGACCCAGCCGTGGAACCGGCGCGTGCTCCGGAGCATCAACGAGCAGGTGCTGTTCGACGCGCTGCGCGACGCAGGCACCACGTCGCGGGCGGAGCTGGCGCGCTCGACCGGCCTGTCGAAGCCGACGGTCTCGGCGGCGCTGGCCAGCCTCGAGCGGGCCGGTCTGGTCCGCCGCACCGGTGAGACGGTGCAGGGCGGGGGACGCGGGCGGGCGGCGGTGCTCTACGAGCCGGACCCGACGGCCGCGTACGTGGTCGGCCTGGACATCGGCCGCGAGTGGATCCGCGCGGCGATCGCCGGGCTCGACGGGGTGCAGCTCGAGCGGCGCGACACCCCCAACAAGTTCAGCACCGCCCCCGCCACGGTCCGCGCCGCGGCCGCGCTCGCCCGCGCCGTGGCGGACGGCGCCGGGGTCGACTGGCGCTCCGTCGCGCACGTGGTGATCGGCGGTCCGGGCGTGATCGATCCGCGCACGCACCGGGTCCGCTACGCCGTGAACCTGCCCGGCTGGCAGAAGGCGGGGCTCTTCGACCGGCTGCACGACGAGCTGGGGACGGGCCTGGACCTGCTCAACGACGCCGACCTGGCCGCGCTGGGGGAGTACGCGGCGGGTGCGGGCCAGGGGTGTCCGCTGTTCGCCTACCTGTGGGTGGGGACCGGCGTGGGCGCCGGGTACGTGATCGACGGCAAAGTGTTCCGGGGAGCCCACGGCGCCGCGGGGGAGATCGGCTATCTGCCGCTGTATCCGCTGCCCGTCGACGGCGAGGCGCCGAGCGGCGAGATCGCGCCCGGACGCGGCACCCTGGAGGAAGCGATCAACGGCGACGGCGTCACCCGGCTCGCCCGCGCGTTCGGCATGGCCCGCGTCACCAGCGCGAAGCAGGTCTTTGACGCGGCCAGGAACGGCGACGCGACGGCGGGCAAGGTGGTCGAGCACGAGGCCGCCCGGCTGGCCCACGCGGTGGCGGCCCTCGCGGCGGTGCTCGACCCGGAGCTCGTGGTGCTCGGCGGGGGGATCGGGCGCAACGCGGATCTGCTGCTCGATCCGCTGCACGCGACGCTGCACGAGCTGTCCCCGCTGCATCCCCGCGTCGCGCCGGCCCTCCTCGGCGATGACGCGGTGCTCCTCGGCGCGCTGGCGACCGCGGCGGAGGCGGCGCTCAAGCGGGTCTTCGACAGCCGGGCCGTCGCAGTGGTCTGAGGGGGCTGGCGGAGCGGGCTGACGCGCCCGCGCGCTCGCATCGCGCGCGATCTACAGAGCCGAGCTCTGATTCAGCTTTAAACGAATCGGAATATCCGAGCGCGTATCTCCTGTGCATGAACTGTCACAGAGTATTGCCGCGCTGCGTAGGATTCTGCTGGTAAAGCCACATTTTAGGGATGATTGATATGTTTCATCCAGAATAAATTACCTCTACCCAGACTCGGGGGGCGGGCTCGGCAGGGGGGAGAGAGAGGGTTGTACCCATGAAGGAGATGCCCATCCCAGGGCGCAAGATCGCCGACGCGGAAGGCGGGATCATCGTCTTTCTCATCGGCGCCCGAATCAACAAGCTGCGGGGCCTGCGACATTGGTGGTCGTCCTTCTGGACGATGCCCGGCATGCTCAGGGAACTGATGCAGGACAAGGACAGCGGGCTGCTCTCGTTCCGCCTGCTGACGCGCGGTCCCCGGCTGTTCGTGACCCTGCAGTACTGGGAGAACATCGAGAAGCTCTCCGAATACGCGTCGGACCCGAAGCGGCTGCACCACCCCGCGTGGTCGGCGTATAACCGCGCCATGCGCGGCGGGCGGACCGACCTGGGCGTCTTCCACGAGACGTATGTCGTGCCGAGCACCGACTTCTACGAGAACATCTACGTCAACATGCCCGAGTTCGG
>NZ_DASZGI010000360.1:0-19365 GCF_035938995.1 Actinocrinis sp. | reverse complement strand
GCGGCCATAGATGCCGCGCCGCCGTGGCTGTTGGCGGGAAGTGCGCCGCCGCGAACGTCAGCCGGTGACCGGCGCGGCGGTGTCGGCACCCTCGTCGGCGTCGGCCGCCTCGGACTCTTCCTCTGAGGCGCCGGGGTCGGCCTTCTCCGTCGCGTCCGGCGTCGGCGCGATGTCAGGAAAGGCGTCGCGGAACCCGTAGACATCCACCGCGCCGTCCAGGACACCACCGCCCGGGTCGTCGAAGCCGGCGGCCCGGGCCGGGTCGCGTCGGGTGTCGAAGATGTCGCGGATGACCTGCACGACGAAGAACAGTGTGCCGGCCAGGTGGATGCCTATGGCGGTGTCGTATCCACCCTGAGGCAGCCCGCGGTCCGGGGTGACGATGGTGATCAGGTAGAACCAGATCGCCACGTAGTACACGACCTCGCAGGCCTGCCAGATCAGGAAGTCGCGCCAGCGCGGCCGGGCCAGCACCGCGAGCGGGATGAGCCAGAGCACGTACTGCGGCGAGTACACCTTGTTGAACAGGATGAACGCCGCGGCGGTGAGGAAGGCGATCTGCCCCAGCCGCGGGCGCGTGCGGGCGAGCCAGGCGACCAGGCCGATGCCGACGCAGGAGAGGGCGAGCAGCACCGCGAACGCCACGTTGATGAAGCTCGAGGAGAAGCTCGCGTGCAGCGGGCTGTACTCGAGGAAGAGCCACAGCGAGCCCCAGTCAGCGCCGCGGTTCTCGTTGAACGTGTAGAAGTACGTCCAGGCGTGGATGTTCTCGATCATGAACGGCAGGTTGACCGCCAGCCAGGCCCCGACCGCGCCGAGCAGGGCCAGCGACCACTCCTTCATCTTCCCGGCCCGCCAGCACAACAGGACCAGCGCGACCAGCAGCAGGCCGGGGTAGAGCTTGGCCGCCGTGCCCAGCCCCATGAAGATCCCGGCGACCACCGGTTTGCGCCGCGCCCAGGCCAGCAGCGCGACCGCCGCCAGGCCCACCGCGATCAGGTCCCAGTTGATCGTCCCGTTCAGCATCAGCCCCGGCGCCAGCGCGAACATCGCCGCGTCCCACGGCCGCGGCCCGGAGATGCCGATCAGCGCCACCACCGCGATCGCGGCGAAGGCCAGCAGGAACCAGGTGGTGAAGAGGTAGAACCAGCGGCCCTGGTTGTTGGCGTCGCCGGGGATGTGCCGGGCCAGCAGCGCCGCGGTCTCCATCGCCGCGCCGGTGATCACCGGGTACTCGAGGTAGTCGTTCGGGTTGGTCGAGTAGTAGGCGACCTGGTTCTGGGAGAACCCGCGGCCCTGGTACATGAACGGGATGTCCGTGTAGCACAGGTGCGTGTACTGCTGGTTCCCCGCGCCGGTCCACGCGGTGTTGAAGCAGGGCTCGCGCATGCCGATCCCGATGGCCGTGGACAGCAGCGTCAGCACGATGAGCAGGAACGCGATCGCCCCCCGGGTGCGCGGCAGCCGGGCCCGGCGCCCCAGCACCCCGCCGAATCCGTCCGCGCCGACGTTCACCACCGGGTCGTCCAGGCTCGGCGCGACGATGCGCGCGTACGACCGAGGCTTCCAGCCCGCTCCGTCGCGGGGCTGCTCGGACTCGTCGCCGAAGGCGGTTGTGCTGACCGTCATGCGCGTAACCATAGCGACCCGGGCACCGTGGTGGGCGGCCGCACCCTCCAACCGCCGCGGCGAGATCGCGAAGAACCGGGACCTTCGGTCCCGAGACACCGGCGCCCCCGCGGTACGCGACCGCGGGGGCGCCGGAATGAGCGGGCGCTATGGACTCGGACTGTTCGAAGGTCCGCCACCATGACCCTTGCCCGGTGAACTACTGCTGCTCGGCCCAGTGCTCGGACAGTTGCCGAAGATGCTGCTCAGGCCGCCGCACGAGGGCGAGGAACTCGGGCCGAGGCTCGGCGTGGGCGACAGCGTCGGGGTGGCCGGCGCCGAGGTGTTCGGGTTCGACGGAGCCGACGCGGTCGCCGAGGCCGAGGCGCTCGGGGTCGGGCTGCCGGAGACCATCATGCTGGTCGTGTTCGGGGTGGGGAACGCGGTGTCGCCGGCGAACTTCGAACCCGTGCCCTGCATCAGTTTCATGAAGTCGGACCAGATCGCCAGCGGGTAGTCGGCACCGAAGGAGAAGCCGGCGTTGTTGATGTTGTCGACCGGCGCCTGGATCTGGAGCGTGGGCGGCTGCCCCGGCTGGTTGGCGTTCGGGTTCGGCTCGGTGATCCACCGGGACAGCGAGACCGCGGTCTCCAGTTTGGTGGTGAAGCCGTTGAACCAGGTGGCCGCCGTGTCGAAGTGCCCGTTCTGGGTCTTGCTGTAGATGTCCGGGTACTGCTTCTGCAGCGTGGTCAGTTCCATTGTGGACGTTCCGGTCTTGCCCGCGACGTTGTTCAGGCCAGACTCGCCGGGGGCCGCCGCGCCAGTGCCGTCGCTGTCGTGCGTGACGTGCGTCAGCGTCTGCGTCACGGTCTCGGCCACGTTCGGGTCGAGCACCTGGTTCGGCTTCATCGGCGTCTTCCAGTCCACCCCGCCGGAGCCGGAGCTCTTGATCTCGGTGACCTCGATCAGCGGGTACTGCGCCCCGTTGTCCGCGAAGGCGCTGTAGGCGTCGGCCATCCGCGCCGGACTCACCGCCGAGATGCCGAGGGTCAGACGCGCGTTGGCGGTCAGGCCCTGCGCGTTCTTCGAGTTGATCCCCAGGGCATTGACGGTCTGCATCACGTTGTTGTAGCCGAGCTGACCGGACAGCCGCACGAACGCGGTGTTGATCGACGCCGCGGTCGCGGTGTTGATGTCGATCATGCCGTGCGAGCCGTCGTCGTTGGTCACCGGGCGGTCGCCCGCGGCGAAGGCCATCTCGGCCGGGTTGTTCGGGTCCGGCCATGGCGAGTTGCCGTTGATGTAGCTGTTCGGTGAGATGTTCTGTTTGAACGCCGTCGCCAGGGTGAACGCTTTGAAGGTCGACCCGGGCTGCACCTGCCCCTGGGTGGCCCAGTTGTACTGGGTGGTGCCGCCGTAGAAGGCGACCAACTCGCCGGTGGTCGGATCCACCGCGGCTAACGCCGGGTACAAGTTCTGGTCGTACCAGTTGCTCGATTTCAGCTTGCTGAGCAGCTCCGTCTGTACCGCCTGCTGGGCCAGGTCCATGTAGTGCTGGTTGAACGTGGTGGTGACGGTGTAGCCGCCGGATTCTATGGTCTGCAGTGAGGGGATGCCCGAATTCGGGTTGTCCGCGGCATAGCTTTCGATCCAGTTGCTGACCGCGTTCGCCATCTGCTGCTGCTGGACGGTTTCACCCGTCGAGCTCTGCTGCGAGATCGGCTGCGGGAAGGTCGTCAGCGCCTTGTCGTGGTCGGCCTGGTTGATCAGGCCGTACTGGAGCATGTTGTTCAGCACCGCGGTCCAGCGCAGCTTCAGCTCGTTCTGCCAGTACGCGGCGGTCTGCGGATCGCTGGAGACGGTGCTCGGGTCCCAGCCCTTGCTGAAGTTGGTCGGCTCGTTGACCAGGGCGGCCAGGAACGCGGCCTCGCCCGGGTCGGTGATCTGGTTGGCGTCCTTGCCGAACCACGACTTGGCGGCGGCCTGGATGCCGTACGAGTTGCGGCCGAAGAACACCGTGTTCAGGTAGTTCTGCATGACCCAGTCCTTGGACTGCGTCTTGCCGATCTTCAGCGCGATGAAGATCTCGTCGAGCTTCCGGCTGAAGGTCTGGCTCTGGCTCAGATACGCGTTCTTCACGAACTGCTGGGTAAGCGTCGAGCCGCCCTGCAGCGGCTTGCCCTCGAGGTCGTTGAGGATCGACCGGGCGATACCGGTGTACGAGATGCCGTTGTTGGTGCGGAACGTCTTGTCCTCGGCCGCGATGATCGCGTTCTGCATCACCGGTGGGATGTCCTGGATCTGGACGTTCTGCCGGTTCTTGTTGCTCCCGTAGGTGGCGAACGTGGTGCCGTCGTCATAGGTGAACAAGCTCACCTGCTGGGTGGCGACGCTGTTCTCGGTCGGGATCTGCACGGTCGCGTATTCGAACGCGACGAGCCCGATGATCAGGAAGAACCCGGCCAGCATGAACGAGCAGACCTGCTTGATCGACGGCATCCAGCGGCGCCAGCCGTCCTTGCCGGTGCGCGGATAGTCGAAGTACTTGTGGTAGCCGACCTTCTTGACCGGGCGATTTCCGGCACGGCCGCCGGGGCTGCGTCCGCCGGGCCCTCCCGGACCGCCGGGGCCCCCTGGACCGCCGGGCCCTCCTGGGCCGGCACCACGGCGTCCGGCGCCATTGCGGGTGGAACGGCCGTCGATGGCGCTGCGGTCGTATCGGGTCGAGCGTTCCTGGTCCGGCGCGTACTCGCCGGCTCCGTTGCGCGCGGCTCTTCGCTCCTCGAGCCGGCTTCGGCGCGGGGGGCCGTTTACCGCCTCGTCCGCGCCGGAGACGCCAGGCATCTGGCGGGTGCCGGCGGTGTCGGGCTGCACCACTTCGCCCGGGATCGGCGTTTGGCGTTCACGCGCGCCGCGGCCGCCGTAGGAGTAGGCATCGACGGGTGCGTCGTAGCTGCGCGCGCCACCGCCACTCCCATAGGCACGGGCGCCGCCGTTGTCGGGCGCGCCATAGCCGCGTGCGCCGCCGCCCCCGGCTTCATCACCGCCCGATTCGGCGGCCGGCCCATAACCGCGATCGCCGTATCCGCGGGGCTGCTGCGCCTCGTTGTCGGCACTCCCGTAGCCGCGTCGTCCGCCACCGTAGGCCCGTGATCCATCTCCGGACGCGTCGCCGCGCCCGTACTCGTGGTCTCCGCCCATCGTCGCGTCTACTCCCTGTGCCTTCTTTCGGCTGGCTTATCCAGAGACGATCCGGTCTCCCGGGCCGGTTCCCGCGCCTCTTGACACGAACGGCTAGCAGAGTACGCCGTCTCGCTCGCCGGGCTAAAGCAGACCTGCCGCATTGACTTACTTGTCGTCTATGTCTGCTTCTGGTGTGAAATCAGCCATGAAGAGAGGCTGTAGAGCAGACGGCGAGCAAGCGGTGAGCAGGGGACTTGTCAGGCACGGCGGATCGCGCCTATCGTGGCGATGTATCGAGCCGATACATCGGAGCGAGCGGTCTTCACCGTCTGGACAGGCACCGTACCCGTTGCGTCCACGCGGCGGAAGAGGGCTCTTCGAACCTCGTCCGGCTGTGTGGACGGCTGTGGGTGCGGGACGCGAGAACATCCCGTCGCCCGCCGTCGTCCGGGAGCGCCGAGGTCCGTGCACAGCCCCCGGTGGGATCCGCACCCGTCCGGGACGGAATGAGGAGGTCAGGTGGCCAAGCGCAGCGGCGTGCTGGAGTTCGCCGTCCTGGGTCTCCTCCACGAGTCGCCGATGCACGGCTACGAGCTGCGCAAGCGGCTGAACGTCCTGCTCGGCTCGCTCCGCGTGTTCTCCTACGGCACGCTCTACCCCTGCCTCAAGGATCTGGTCGCCCGCGGCTTGCTGGTCGAGGACCACACGGCGGACGGCCACGGTCACCACGGCGCCAAGGCGGCGCCCGCGCTGGGCGGCAACGCGGCCGCCGCGCGGCGTTCGAAGATCGTCTACCGGCTCACCCCGGAGGGCGAGGAGCACTTCGGCCAGCTGCTGTCCGACGCCGGCCCGTCGGCGTGGGAGGACGAGAACTTCGGAGTGCACTTCGCCTTCTTCGGGCGCACCGACGCCGCCATCCGGCTGCGGATCCTGGAGGGGCGCCGTTCCCGGCTCGAGGAGCGGCTCGACCTGTTCCGCCAGTCCGTCACCCGGACCAAGGAGCGGCTCGACCGCTACACCCTGGAGGCGCAACGGCACGGGCTCGAGTCGGTGGAGCGCGAGGTCCGCTGGCTCAACGAGCTGATCGAGACCGAGCACGACCAGCGGCAGGTGGGCCCGCCCGCCACGTAGCCGGCGGCGCCGTCGTCGGCCCGCCCGATGCCGCCGCGGGCCCGCACGAGAGAACTGTCCGACGTAAGACCGAGGGCGCGACCAACCCGCCCCCCTTTGAAGATCGACTAATCAGAAGGAGCCAACACCGCATGGGTTCGGTTCGCGTAGCCATTGTGGGCGTGGGGAACTGCGCCTCCTCCCTCGTTCAGGGCGTCGAGTACTACAAGGACGCAGACCCCTCCGCCAGAGTGCCGGGTCTGATGCATGTCCAGTTCGGCCCCTACCACGTCCGCGACATCGAGTTCGTGGCGGCGTTCGACGTGGACGCCAAGAAGGTCGGCCAGGACCTGGCGCACGCCATCCACGCCTCCGAGAACAACACCATCAAGATCGCGGAGGTGCCCCCCACCGGGGTGACGGTGCTGCGCGGCCACACCCTCGACGGCCTGGGCAAGTACTACCAGCAGATGATCGAGGAGTCTCCGGAGGAGCCGGCGGACGTCGTCAAGGTGCTCCGGGAGACCAAGGCCGACGTGCTGGTCTGCTACCTGCCGGTCGGCTCCGAGGACGCGGCGAAGTTCTACGCCCAGTGTGCGATCGACGCCAAGGTGGCCTTCGTCAACGCCCTGCCGGTGTTCATCGCGGGCACCAAGGAGTGGGCGGACAAGTTCACCGAGGCCGGCGTGCCGATCGTCGGCGACGACATCAAGTCCCAGGTCGGCGCGACCATCACGCACCGGGTGCTGGCCAAGCTGTTCGAGGACCGCGGCGTGGTGCTGGACCGGACCATGCAGCTGAACGTGGGCGGCAACATGGACTTCATGAACATGCTCGAGCGCGAGCGGCTGGAGTCCAAGAAGATCTCCAAGACCCAGGCGGTCACCTCGCAGCTGTCGCACGACATCGGCAAGGGCAACGTGCACATCGGCCCGTCCGACTACGTCTCCTGGCTGGACGACCGCAAGTGGGCGTACGTCCGGTTGGAGGGCCGCGCGTTCGGCGACGTGCCGCTGAACCTGGAGTACAAGCTCGAGGTGTGGGACTCGCCCAACTCGGCCGGTGTGATCATCGACGCGCTGCGCTGCGCGAAGATCGCCCTGGACCGCGGCATCGGCGGCCCGATCCTGTCCGCCTCGTCCTACTTCATGAAGTCCCCGCCGGTCCAGTACTTCGACGACCAGGCGCGCGACGCGGTCGAGAAGTTCATCAACGGCGAGGTGGACCGCTGACCACGGTCTGAACGGCACAGGCGCGCGGACACCTCCGCGCGCGAACCCGGGGCGCCACGCCCCGCGGCCCGGCGGGACGGCCAGTGCTTCAGGCCGTCCCGCAGCCGTGTCCAGGCAGTCCCAGCGAGTCCCTGGGACTCCCGGCATACTGCGCCGTCTGTGTAAGCTCAACCCAATGTCGCGCAAGGTGGTGTGGGGGATCGTGGCCGGAGCCCTCGTGGTGATCGGCTACCTGTTCTGGGTGAACCAGGGCAAGCAGCACTACGCGGCGGTCGGGGATTGCGTGGCGACCCCGAAGTCCGGCGAACTCGTCCACGTCGCCTGCGGCGCCCCCGGCGCGCTCAAAGTGCTGGCGAAGTTCACCGGCGACGACTCGAACCGGTGCGACGGCGTCTCCGGCACCACCCAGGCCTTCGTGGAGTACCCGAAGGGCGAGGCTTCGTTCGTGCTGTGTGCGGGCGCTGCGAAGTAAGTTGCCCGCCGTCTGCTGGGTCGTGAGACACTGGCGCCTGCCAGGAGGGCTCGCCTAGTGGCCTAGGGCACCGCTCTTGAAAAGCGGCATGACGAGAGTCATCGTGGGTTCGAATCCCACGCCCTCCGCCGACCCGGCCGCCTGCACTGCGCCGGTCGCTCAGCGCAGGCGGGCCGGATGCGGCGCTCCCGCTAAGCCTGGCCCGGCGCACCCGTCGGCACGACCCGGACCGCGGTGCCGTAAGCGCAGATCTCGGTCCAGACGTCGCCCATCTCCGAGGTATCGAACCGCATCGCGATGACCGCGTTGGCGCCGCGTGCCTGGGCTTCCGTGATCATCCGCCCCATGACCTCGTTGCGGCTGTCCACGAGCACCTTGGTCATGCCCTTCAGCTCGCCGCCGAACATCGACTTGAGCCCGGCGCCCATCTGGCTGAACACGTTGCGCGAGCGCACGGTCAGCCCGAACACCTCACCGAATACCTGCTCGACCCGGTAACCGGGCACATCGTTCGTGGTGGTCACCAGGAACTGCGGACCGGTCCAGCCGGAAGCGTCGCTCATCGATGTCTCCTCGGGGTGGTGCGTCGGAGTCGGAATCTGTTCACCGGTACTTCCTACCGCCGTCCGATGTCGCCCACCAGTCGTCGAGACGGTTCCTGGGAGAATGCGGACGTGGACAACGACAGCCGGCCGCGGCCCCAGGTGGTCGCGCACCGGGGCGCGTCGAGCGAGGCGCCCGAGCACACCCTCGCCGCCTACCGCAAGGCCATCGAGGCCGGTGCGGACGCGCTGGAGTGCGACGTGCGGCTGACCCTCGACGGCCACCTGGTGTGCGTGCACGACCGGCGGGTCGACCGGGTGTCCAACGGGACCGGGTTCGTCTCCGGCCTCGAGCTGGCCCGGCTCGAGGAGCTTGATTTCGGCTCCTGGCACGGCTCCGCCGCCGAGCCGGAGGAGCCCGACCGGGACCGCTGCGGGGTGCTCACCCTGCGCCGGCTGATGGAGCTGGCGGCCGAGCAGCCGCGACCGGTGGAACTGGCCATCGAGGTCAAGCACCCCACCCGGTACGCGGGCCTGGTGGAGCGGCGGCTGGTCGAACTGCTGGACGAGTTCGGCTGGGCGCATCCGGGCGTCGCCGGACCGGCCCCGGTGCGGGTGATGAGCTTCTCCCGGATGGCGATCCGCCGGATCCTCAAGCTGGCTCCCGCACTGGACGTCGTCTTCCTGATGGAGCCGATCGGCTACCGGCTGCGCGACGGGCAGCTGCCGCGGGGTACTCCGATCGGGGGACCGTCGATCGCGATCCTGCGTGATCGCCCCGAGTACGTGGATCGCCTCCACAGGGCGGGTCGCCGGGTGCACGTGTGGACGGTTGATGAACCTACGGACGTCGAGCTGTGCCTGAAGCTCGGCGTGGACGCGATCATCACGAACCACCCGCGCGAAGTGCGGGCGATGGTCGACGCATAAAGCGCGGCATACATGAAATCGCTAGAGGATCGCTACAGGTACCCGCCTGGGTACACTCCGGCGTGCGCTCCGGACCGCGGTCCAAGGCCCTTGGCTGAGCGAGCCTCAAATCTAGGTAAAGGCCCCCGCGACGCGCCCTCCCCACCCCGCGTCGGAAAAACACCAGGTGGCCAGGGTGGTTTCGGGGTGCTTCAGGGGAAGCTGTCGCGAGCCGGGGCGCATTCGTCCGGAGCGTGCCGAAAAAGCGCTGTTGCGAAGCGCAGACTGCCAGTTTCCATCCTGCTCCCCTTGGGCATCGATCCCATTGTGCGCGGCCGTGGCGAAGGGGCCGGCCGGGGAAGATCCGCGAGAGGGGTCGGTGGGGGTGATCATGCCAGTTGCACGAGTGTCGCCCGCCTCGTACACCGGTTTCCTGCCGCACTCTTCGACAAGTGTCCGCCAGGCCAGGTCGCAGCTGGCCGCCGCGCTGTACGAGCGGGACGTGCTCGGCTCGCTGGTGGACGACGCCGTGTTGATCCTGTCCGAGTTCGTCACCAACTCGCTCCGGCACGCCAGGGCGCTGGACTCCGGGCTGATCCGGATAGCGTGGGAACTGACCGGCGAGGGCTTGCTGCGGATCGAGGTGACAGACGGCGGCGGGACTACCCGGCCGTCGACGAAACCGTACTCGATGTCGGTGTCGGCGCATGCCGGGCGGGGCCTGGAGATCGTCGACCGGCTCGCGGACCGCTGGGGGTCGCAGCGGGAGGAGGGCGGTGACGAATACACCGTCTGGGCCGAACTCGCGGTACGGGCGAGGCACGCCGGGCGCAGGCTGAGAGCCGGGGGTAGCGGCGCCGGCAGCGCCGCCGGAACCGTGACCGCGTTGCCGTCCGCACCGCCTCCGCCGGGAGCAGAACCGGCCGCGGAGGTGGAGAACAGGTCACCGCGCGAGCCGAAGGTATCGGCGGACAAGCCCGCCGGGGCGGTCATCCATCTTCTGCCGCCTTATCCGCAGCGCTGAACGACCGCGCCGCAATGGGGGCGACCCGCTAGTACGTGTACCCACCACCGGGGTTCGTGCCGATTGCCTCGGCCCGCTGCTGCCCATTGGCGTCGGGGGCGAGATATGCGTCCAACATCGCGCCCAGCTCGTCGAGCAGGCGGGTGACCGGGATCGGGCCCGTCGCCGCCGCGGAGATGATGAAGGCCTGCGCGGTGAGCACGATCGAGTGGGCCTGCACCGCGATGGAACCCTTCTTGATCGAGCCGTCCCGGTAGCCCGCGTCGAGCCGGTTCGCCAACAGGTTCACCGCGATCTGCTGGGTCGAGCCGAAGCGGTTGATGAGATACGGCATCAGGATTTCCGGCTCGACGTCCAGGACCTGGCGCATCAGCGGGTCCGCGTGGAATGCCCGGACCACCGCCAGCACCGTCTCGACGAGCTTGCGCCGGGCCGTCCTGGTGTCGGGCGAAGCGAGCGGCGGAGTCTCGGTGTTCTCCCGCAGGATGCGTGCGAACTCGTGTCCGAGCACCTCGCTGATCAGCGAGCCGATGTCGGAATATCGCCGGTAGAGCGTCATCCGGCTGACCCCCGCACGCCGGGCGACGTCGTTGAGCGTCGTGTCGTGGACCCCGGCGGCGAGCACGCAGGCGCGAGCGGCGTCGAGGATCTGCCGCTCGCTGAGTCGCAGCGGTCTGGCCCGGCCGCCGCTGGCTGTGGGCAGCGGAGGTGTAGTCGTCATTGCCGCCAGCCTACGTAAAAAGCTACCGAACAGTAACCCCGGCGCGGCCAGGAAGGATCCGAGGCCTGGCGGCTGGGCGGTACGACGGTCGTGGCGCTCGGCTCGACCAGTCCCGGACGGCCCGAAAGGGTCCGCACCGGACCTGCGCCGTGCTTAGGCCGCGGCGGCCGAAGCGGTCACTGCGCCTGCGGGGCGACCAGTCCCGATTCCACGTGGATCAGCCCGGCCGAGACCGGAGCGTTCTGGCCGACCAGCTCGGCGATCGCGTCGAACGCGCCAGTGCCCGAGCCCACCGGCACCGGGGAGGTCGCGCACTGGGCCGAGGAGTCCCCGGCCGCCACGACGCACTGCACCTGCACCACGTCGCCGTTCACCTGAGTAAGGTTCAGCGCCGCCACTTGAGGCGTGCTAGTGCCGTTCGAGACGTATAGCCGAGCCAGAACCGTCCCGCCGCTCTGGTTCACACAGACCTGTGTGCGGATGCTGCCGTCGGACCGCTTCGTGTTCGTCGGGGTACCGCAGAACTCGGACGCGACCGCCTGGGCCACCGGCGACGGCGACTCCGCGCCCGCCGCGGACTGGCCCGCCGCGGCGGACACGGACGACCCGCCGGACAGCGCATCATGGTTCTGCGACGGCGTGGCCTGGGCCGCCGCGATCGGCAGCACCACGACCCCGACCACCGCCCCCGCCAGCGCCACCGAGCGCACATGATGGGGCCGCAGACGGCTGGACTCGATGGGGCGGACGGGCCCGGCGTTCTCCGGCATGGACGGCGGAACCCCCTTCAGCGGGGTGGAATCGAATGATCAATGCCCTGATCGGATGTCGAACACCGGATCAGTGCTGGAGCGAATGTTAGCCCTATCAAGCACTGCATCGGTAGCCGCGTTCACTCGTCCGGGTCAGGTTCGTTACCCATATGGCGCTGAGTACCGATCGCGTCGCGTGCAGGCCGGTCGGCTGTGACAAACGTCCTCTGAAACGACCGGTCGTCTTAGGGTCTGCTCCGTGGCGGTCGCTTTCAAGGCGACAGGTCGTTTCGAGGCTCTCGAAGCCCTCGTCTCCGGAGCCTTCCATCCCCGGCTCACCATGGCCCGTAGGATGGCCGGTCATGGAAACCAGTGATCTCGCCGCGGTGATCCCCGCGTTCGACGAGGAGGCCAGGATCGCCGCGACGGTCGAGGCGGCCGGGAAGGTGCCCGGCGTCGACCTGGTGCTCGTGGTGGACGACGGGTCGCGGGATGCCACTGCCCAGGTCGCCCGGGCGGCCGGGGCGGTCGTGGTCCGGCACAGCCGCAACCGCGGCAAGGGCGCCGCGATGGAGAGCGGCGCGGCGGCGGTGGCCGCGATCGAGGCGCGGGAGGGCCGGGCCGCGCCGCGGATGCTGCTGTTCCTCGACGGCGACCTGGAAGGCACCGCGGCCGAGGCGGCGCCGCTGGCCGAACCGGTGCGTTCGGGGGCGGTGGGGATGTCGATCGCGACGCTGCCGCCGCAGCCGGGCGGCGGCCACGGCTTCGTGGTGCGCTTGGCCCGGGAGGGGATTCGCTCGGCCGTCGGCTTCGAGGCGCGCCAGCCGCTGTCCGGCCAGCGCTGCCTGACCCGCGCCGCGTTCGAGGCGGCTCTGCCGCTGGCTTTCGGGTTCGGCGTCGAGACCGGACTGACCGTCGACGTGCTGCGCGCCGGCTTCCGGGTCGGCGAGGTCGAGATTCCGTTCCGGCACCGGGTCACCGGCACCGATCTGGCCGCGCAACTGCACCGGGCCAAGCAGTACCGCGACGTCGCGCTGGCGCTCGCGGTCCGACGTGTCCCCGCGGCGCTGCGCCCGGCTACCTGGCGCACCCGCTAGGGACTAAAGCGATGGCGTCCGGGAAGCCGGTGTCGCAGAAGGCAGCGTCGCAGCAGGCGGTGTCTCGGGAAGCAGCGCCTCAGGAAGCAGCGTCTCGGGAAACGGTGTCGCAGGAATCGGCTTCACACGACGTGGCTTCGGACGATGCGGTGTCGGACGACGCGGTGTCGGACGACGCGGCGTCTCAGGAAACTGTGTCGCCGGATGCGGCGAGTCAGGGGGCGACGATAGGGGGAGGGAGTGCGCCGCAGGGGGACCTCGGGCTGAATGCGTCCTCTGTTTCGGCGACGCGGCGGGGCGTAGCTGGACTCAGTGCTCTGCTGCTATCCGTGGCGCTCATCGTCGCCACCGGTTTGCTCGGGCCGTCCGCCGCCCAAGCCCCGCTCCCGGGCCACTCGTTCGTCGGCCTGCCGTTCGCTTTCACCGCGAACCCGCCGCAATGGCTTGTCACCGTATTGCTGGACGCGTCGCTCCTGTCCGGTGCGTGCGGCCTCGCCCTGTGTTTGAGCGCCCTGCGGGCCGGGTGGACCCCGCGCCTCAGACCACTGATCCGAGCCTCTTACGGCGCCGCTGCCGCCACGATCCTGGTTCCCCCGATGGGATCCGCGGACCACCTCGTCTACGCCGCCTACGGCCGCCTGGTGACCACGGGCGGCAATCCGTACACCCAGACCGCCCACACCCTCGCCGCGCACGGTGATCCGATCGGACTCGCGGTGCAGCCCCCGTGGACCGACACCCCCTCCGTCTACGGCCCGGTTGCCACCGCCGAGCAGGCGCTTGCCTCGTGGATCGGCGGCGACTCGGCGCGGGCCACCGTCTTCGTCCTCGCGTTGCTCGGCGCGGTGGCCTACGTCGCGATGGGGGCGATGCTGCGGCGGATTGGCGATCCGGGGAGGGTCACCGTCCTGTTCGGCCTCAATCCGCTGCTTCTCCTGGAAACCGTCAACGCCGCGCACCTCGACGCGTTCGCGGTCTTCTTCGCCGTCCTCGGGATCTATGCGCTGCATGCCCGCCGGGACGCCGTCGGCACGATCCTCGCTGCGGTGGCGATTGGGCTCGGGTGCGCGACCAAGCTCTCTCTCGGACTAGCCGCGCTCGCCGCCATGTGGGCGTTGCGCCACCACTGGAAGCAGGTCGCGCTGTTCGTGCTGTGCGCGGCGGCGACCGGCCTGCTGGTCTACCTGCCCTACGGTCGCACGGCTCTCACCCCGGCCCGCGAGTCCGCCCGGATGGTCTCGCTGGGCTCCGCTTGGCGGCCGCTGCTCGCTCCGCTCCAGCACGCGATGGGGGACGGCTCGGCCCGCGACCTGATCTCGGCCCTCGGGTGGGCGACACTGCTCCTGCTGGCGTGGCTGCTTGCGCCACTGCTCAGCCCCGCGGATCGGCGATCGCCCGGCGGGCAGGCGGCGAGGATGCTGGCGCTGCTGGGCCTCGCCTGGGTGTTGGCCGCGCCGTACACGCTGCCCTGGTACGACATCGTCGCCTGGGCGCCGCTCGCCGTCTGCGTCACCGGACCCGTCGACCTGCTGGCGACTGCGCGCACTACCGTGCTTTCCGCCGCCTACGTCCCCGGGCTCGACGTGCCGCTCGTTCCCGGGATGGCCGGCTGGGCGTCGTGGATCCGCGCGGACGCCGCCCCGGTGTTCTCGATCGGCGCCGCGGCGGCCTGCGTCGCGCTCGGGATCAGGCGACGAACGGCTGCCCGCCCGCCTCGCTGACCATCGGCTTGCCCGCCGCTTCCCAAGCGAGCATCCCACCGGATACGTTCACCGTGGATCGGCCGAGTTGGTTGAGATAGCGCACGGCCTGCTCGGACCGGCCGCCGACCTTGCAGATCACGTACACGTCGCAGTCTTCGGGCACCTCGTCGACCCGAGCCATGAGCTCGCTCAGCGGCAAGTGCACGGCGTCGGGCGCGTGCCCGGCTCGCCACTCGTCGTCCTCGCGGACGTCGAGAAGGAATCCGTCCGCGGGCAGGCCCGTGACGGGGACGTTGGGGGTCGGGGACTGGAACATCGTCGGTGCACTCCGCATCGCCTCGGCCCAGATCAAGCGCCGGTGCGTCGATCCAGGGCACGCTCAAGATCTGCTCAACGCAAGGTTAAGCCAACCGGGGCTCGCCAGGTCGGCGTTCACGGACTGTTCTGCGGGCTCTTGACACCTGATCTGGTCTAGTCCATTTTTGGCTTGCCGGGTTCTGACAGGCACCGGCCGCACGGGTGGATCAACGGGAAACGGACACCAGTCCGCCTAAGCGCCGGGGAGGCAGGCGCCGCTGCCTCCCCGGTCTTTCCCGCCCGGGCGATCTTCGCCGTATCCACGAACACCCCGGTCCGGGCAAGACGACCGGTCGTTTTCGGAGGTAATCTGTTGTGCCCGTAGGTGCACCGAAAGCTGCATGATCAGGCAGGTGTCCATTTCCGCG
The DNA here is from genome assembly GCF_035938995.1 of Actinocrinis sp. Lineage (GTDB taxonomy): Bacteria > Actinomycetota > Actinomycetes > Streptomycetales > Catenulisporaceae > DASZGI01. The sequence goes on along the minus strand of NZ_DASZGI010000360.1, from coordinate 4,287 downwards.
TGGCCCACCCGAACCGGTAACTTTTCCCTGTGATCGACCTCCGAGAACTCCGCGACGATCCGGACCGCTTCCGCGCCTCGCAGCGCGCCCGCGGCGAAGACCCGACCCTGGTGGACCGGGTGCTGGCCGCCGACGAGCGGCGCCGATCGTCCGCGACCGCCTTCGACCGGCTGCGGGCCGAGCAGAAGCAGCTCGGCAAGCGGATCGGGCAGGCTTCGGGGGCCGAGAAGACCGAGCTCCTGGCCTCGGCGAGCACGCTGGCCGCCGAGGTGAAGGCCGCGGAGGCTGCGCAGAACGAGGCCGCCGACGAGGCCCAGCAGCTCTCGTTGGGCCTGTCGAACCTGGTCGAGCCGGGCGTGCCCGAGGGCGGCGAGGAAGACTACGTCGTGCTCGAGGAGATCGGCGCCCCGCGCGACTTCGCCGCCGACGGCTTCGAGCCGCGCGACCACGTCGAGCTCGGCCGCATCCTCGGCGCGATCGACCTGGAGCGCGGGGTCAAGGTCGGCGGTGCGCGCCAGTACTACCTGACCGGCGTCGGCGCCCTGCTGGAGTTCGCGCTGCTCCGGCTCGCCGTGGACCAGGCGGTCGGGGCCGGTTTCACTCCCGTCGTGACCCCGTCGCTGGTCAAGCCGGCCGCGATGCAGGGCACCGGGTTCCTGGGACAGGCCGCCGAGAACGTGTACCACTTGGCCGAGGACGATCTCTACCTGGTCGGCACCTCCGAGGTCCCGCTCGCCGCGTACCACATGGACGAGATCCTCGACGCCTCGTCGCTGCCGCTGCGCTACGCCGGCTACTCGTCCTGCTACCGGCGCGAGGCCGGGTCGTACGGCAAGGACACCCGCGGCATCATCCGGGTCCACCAGTTCGAGAAGGTCGAGATGTTCTCGTTCTGCGACCCGGCGGACGCGGCCGCCGAGCACCGGCGCCTGCTCGCCTGGGAGAAGGAGTTCCTGGACAAGCTGGAGCTGCCGTACCGGGTGATCGACGTCGCGGCCGGCGACCTGGGTTCGTCGGCGGCGCGCAAGTACGACTGCGAGGCCTGGATCCCGACGCAGGGCAGATACCGCGAGGTGACCTCGACCTCGAACTGCACCGGCTTCCAGGCCCGCCGGCTGGCGATCCGGATGCGCGACGCCGAGGGCACCCGGCCGCTGGCCACGCTCAACGGCACGCTGTGCGCGATGCCGCGGACCATCGTGGCGATCCTGGAGAACCACCAGCAGGCCGACGGCTCGGTCCGGGTGCCGCGGGCGCTGCGGCCCCATCTCGGCGGGCGCGAACTGCTGGAGCCGTCGGCGAAATAGACCCCCGCGGCTCTCCGGCCGCCGGTCCGGGCGCTCCGGACCGGCGGTCTGCGGGGGTGGGGATCAGGCCCCGCATTCCCCCGGCGGAAAACCGCGGGTGAGACGGCGCTGAGACAACGGCTTCGAGCACGTATAAAGGGCGTACAGTACCGCCATGCCGCGTCAGTCCCCCCTGGCGGCACTGCTCCGGCGCTATGGGATCGCCGACGTTCAAACGTTCCGACCGCTCGACGAGGGCCTGCTCAACCGGTCCTTCGCCGTGGCGACCGGCGCGGGCCCGCTCTTCCTCAAGCAGTACCTCGAGCAGGCCCCGCGGCAGATCAACGCGCAGCACGCAGCGACCGCAGCCCTCGCCGCGGCCGGGCTTCCGGTCGTACCGCCGCTGCGCGACGTCGCCGGGCGCACGATCGCCCGCCGCGGCCCGCGCCAGTTCGCCCTCTACCCGTGGATCCAGGGCGGCCATCTGCCCGGCCTCGCCCTCACCCCCGATCAGTGCCAGGACCTCGGCGCCCTGCTGGCGCGGCTACACGTGGCGCTCAGCGGAGTCCTCGGGCCCGTGGAGCAGCCGATGTTCCACGACAGCGCGTCGCCGGATGAGGCGCAGGAGACCGCCCGGCGGCTGCTCGGACTCCTGCGCAGCCGTCCGGTGCGCGAGGGCATCGACGATCTGGCCGAGTTCCGGCTGACCGAGCGGATGGCGCTGCTGCGCGCGCTGGCGCACCGCCGCCCCAGTCCCGACGACCGGCTGACCGTCGGCCACGTGCACGGGGACTTCCACGGACTCAACGTCCTGTTCAGCCCGGACGGGGCGATCCGGGCCGTGGTGGACTGGGACCGGCTGGGCATCCTGCCCTACGGCGAGGAACTGGTGCGGTCGGCGCTGATCTTCTTCGTCGACCCCTGCGACGGGCGGCTCGACCTGGACCGGGTGGGGCACTACGTGCGCGGCTACCTCGACGGGTTCCCCGCGCTCGGCGACGAGATCCCGACCGCCGTGCACCGGCTGTGGTGGGAGCGCCTCACCGACTTCTGGATGCTGCGCTGGCGTTACGAGCGCTACGACGCGCGCCCGGACGAGCAGTTCCCGGCCGCGTCGGCCCTCGTCGTGTGGTGGACGCACCACTACGACAAGGTGCTCGACGCGTTCCGGCCCTGAGTCCGCCGCTCTGTTGCGCTTTATAGCGCTCTATAGCGTCACAGCTATGGTCGGCTATTTAAAGGTACGGTCCGGCGGGGCCGCCGGGGCGGGTCTGCGGGTCGCCCACGCCGGGAGGCAGCGCGCGGCGCATCTGCTCGAGCTGCGCGCGGGCCGCCATCTGCTGGGCGAACAGCGCCGTCTGGATGCCGTGGAACAGGCCCTCGAGCCAGCCGACCAGCTGGGCCTGGGCGATGCGCAGCTCCGCCTCGCTCGGCACGCCGTCCTCGGCGAAGGGCAGCGACAGCCGCTCGAGCTCGTTGATCAGCTCGGGCGCCAGGCCCTTCTCCAGCTCGGCGATGGAGGACTTGTGGATCTCCTTGAGCCTGGCCCGGCTCGCCTCGTCCAGCGGCGCCGCCCGGACCTCCTCGAGCAGCTGCTTGATCATGGAGCCGATGCGCATGACCTTCGCCGGCTGCTCGACCATCTCGGCGACGTTCGTCGGGTCCTCGCCGATCGGCACGTCCGGCTTCTCCTCGTCGCCGGCCAGCTCCGCGGGCACCGGTCTGCCGTCCGGTCCCACCACGACGTAGCCTCCGGCCCGATAGTCGTCGGTCGGAGCGGGGTACTGCGGGTTCTGGGCGTCCATGGTGCTCCCCGGTGTCGGTGTGTGGCGCGCGGTCGGTTCGTCGGCTGAACCCGGTGCGGGACCGGCGCTGGTTGAGGATTGCGGGTGATGAAGGGCCATGATGGTTCAGGGGTGCGCGACCAGCAGCACTTTACCGACGTGCCCTGACGACTCGAGCAGCCGGTGCGCGTCGGCCGCCTGAGCCATCGGGAAGCGTGCGTCGGAGACGACCGTCAGCCGTCCGTCTTCGATCAGCGGCCAGACGTGCTCGCGGACCGAGGCGAGGATCGCGCCCTTCTCGGCGACCGGCCGGGGCCGCAGGTTGGTGGCGATGATCGCGCCGCGCTTCTGCATGAGCTTGCCCAGGTCCAGCTCCGCGCGGGTGCCTCCCTGGAGCCCGACGACCACCAGGCGCCCGCGGGTCGCCAGCGCGTTCAGGTTCCGGTCCAGGTAGGAGGCGCCCATCACGTCGAGGATCACGTCCGCGCCGTGTCCGCCGGTGATCTGGTCGACCCGGGCGACGAAGTCCTCGCTGCGATAGTCGACGGCGGCGTCGGCGCCGAGTTCGCGGCAGCGCGCCACCTTCTCGGCCGAGCCCGCGGTCGCGATGACGCGTGCGTCTACGGCCTTGGCGAGTTGGATGGCGGTGGTGCCGATGCCGCCTGCGCCGCCGTGCACGAGAAGCGTCTCGCGCGGCTGGAGGGCGGCGGTCATGAAGACGTTCACCCAGACGGTGCACACCGTCTCGGGCAGGCCGGCGGCGGTGACCACGTCCATGCCCTTCGGGACCGGCAATGCCTGGACTGCCGGGACCGTGACGCGCTCTGCGTATCCGCCGCCGCTGAGCAGCACGCAGACCTCGTCTCCGACCTGCCATTCGGTGACGCCGTCGCCGAGGGCCGCGACCCGCCCGGAACACTCCATGCCGAGGATCTCGCTCGCCCCGGGTGGGGGCGGGTACTGGCCCCGGCGCTGGAGCAGGTCGCCCCGGTTCACCGCGGAGGCGGCGACGTCGACGAGGATCTCGCCGGGCCCCGGCTCCGGGTCCGGTGCGTCGGCCCACTCGAGTACTTCGGGGCCGCCCGGCCGGGCAATCTGGATGGCCTTCATGTTCCCACCCTATGCCGGTTCTTCCGCGAACTGCGCCGCGCCCGCGGGCCGCCCCACAACCTGCGCGGATGGGTAGAAAAGCCGGGCCGCGACCGACATCCCTCTCG
>NZ_DASZGI010000359.1:0-25650 GCF_035938995.1 Actinocrinis sp. | reverse complement strand
CGCCGGAAGGCAACTCCCGTATTTTGCTGCGCGAGCAAATAAGCTAGGCCAATGCCCGAGGAACTGACCCCCCTGGACGCCATCGAGGAACCGACCTGGCGCGCCCTCGCCCGCTTCTTTGTTGCGGCGCCGCGGCTTCTGGATGAGGACCTGCAGCGCGGCGCGCACGTGTCGCTCAGTGCCTACAGCATTCTCCTGCACCTATCCGAGGCCCCCGGCCGGGCACTGCGGATGACCGAGTTGGCCAACCGCGCTTACCTGTCAGGGAGCCGAACCACCCGGCTGGTCAACGAACTCATCGCCGACCAGTTGGTGACCAAGGAGCGCAACGCCACAGACGGCCGCGGCTTCGACGTGGCCCTGACGGAAGAGGGCCTGGCAGCGCTACAGCGGGCCTACCCGGTTCACCTGCGCAGCGTCCGCACCCGCGTACTCGACCACGTCGACCGGGCCACCCTGCCCTGCTTCTCCAGAGCGGTGATTGCCATCGCCGAGTCGCTTGAATAAGCCCTGAGCCACGGCGCGGCTTCAACGCCGAAAATCTGTGTGGGCCATGGTTCGTCCCGGGAGAGTCAGGTGCCGTGAACTGTGGCCATCCGACTCGGTGTAGACCTCTCAGCGCGGCAGCGGTGTGTGCGGCATGCTGTGCAGATGACCGTGGAATCAGAACATAGTCCCCGCCCATCAGGCATCGGGTCGCCCGCTTCGCCACCCGTGATCTCGGTGATGGTCATCGTCCCAGACGCGACCGCAGCGGTCGCCTGGTACACAACCGCCCTCGGCGCCACCGAACTCTGAAACCTGGACGGCGTGGCCGGCCTGGAGATCAACGGCGCCCCGTTCTTCCTGCACGAAGTCAATCCGAACAACCCCACAGAGACCAGTCCCGGCCGAGCAGGCGTTACAAGCACCCGCATCGAGGTGTTCACCGACGACCCCGACGACTTCATCCAGCGCGCCGTCACTGCTGGCGCGACTGCGGGAGCGAGCATCGAGGACCACCGCGTGCCCTGGGGCGTACACCGACAGGGAGGCTTTACGGACCCCTTCGGTCACACCCGGTCAGTCGGCGACAGATCACCCCTGCAACGATATCCACGCTGATCAGACCACGTACCGAACTGCACGGTGATCGTGTTCGAGGTGTCGGCGTCCCCCGCGTTCCACCCCTGAGTGAGGTCCTGGAACTCGAAGATGCTCGAGTCGCCCGTGAAACCAGACGGTCCCCCCGTTCCGAACCCTGAACCGTTGAACGCGATCGTCTGGTTTTGAGCTGTCGAGATGGAACCCGGACTCCACGAGGTGATCGCCGGGCGCGTCGCCGCGTACGCGACCGTCGCACCGGTGGCGACGAAAAGGCCCGCGGCCAACGCGGTGGTGCCTAAGGCCAGGGCCCTGGTTCGCAGCCTGGTGCCAGTCGGCGGGCGGGGTGACTCCGTCAGCAGCAGTGCGGCGCCGACCGTTCGGCCCATGCGCTGCCGCTTCCGCTCGCGCGCCATCGCCGCGGCGCTGTCCAACGCCCGGCCATGCAAGCGAGGTCCGCGACCGTCCACCGCACCAGACCTCAGACACCGCGTCAGGCCTTGACACTCAGCGAAGATGGAAGACCTGAGCCGTCAGGGACATCTCGTGTCCGAAGCTCATCGCGCTCTCGCGCCCTCATAGGATCGTCAGGGCCGTGAGCGGGCCAACGCCCGGCAGCCGCCGCAGAACCTTGACCCGCGGTCAGCGCGCATCAGGGTACGCAGCCGCACCAGCGCGATGCGCTGGCGCAGGTAACACTTGCCAGCCCGCCGCCTGAGTGTAGGCGGCGGGCCGGCTGGGCTGACTCGCTGCGGGTTTACAGCGCGTGGAAGTAGATCTGCCCGGTCCTGCCGACGGTGTCCTGGACGACATTGTCCGCGTACGACTGGAAGCAGACCCCGACGTTGCTCATCGCCAGCTCCCCGGTGGACTCGGTGATCGGCGCGCCGGTCCAGGTCACGCTGACCAGCGTGGTCGTCCCGGTGAGCAGATCGCGGACGTAGGAGTTGAAGTACGGCGGGGAGCCCGGGACGATGTTGGTCGAGCCGGTGTCGAACGCCACGTAGCGGCCGTTGGGGCTGATGGAGCCCTCGTAGGTGGCGTAGTCGCCCGGCTTGCCGTCGGCGCCGACGCTGACCAGCGTGGTGGTGTTCTTGACGCGGTCGCGAACGTAGAGCTGGGCGTTCGTGTTCGTGGTCTGGCCGACGAAGGTCACGTACCGGGCGTCCGCGCTCATTGCCATGTCGACGCCGTCGCCGGTGCTGCCGCCCGCGTCGAACTGCTGGCCTGAGTTGGTGACGCTGACCCGTTGCACGGCGCCGGTTGTCATGTCCTTGACGAACACGTCCATCGCGTTGTTGGTGTCGCCCGCGACGAGGTTGTCTGCCTGCGACTCGAAGGCCACGTAGCGCCCGTCGGCGCTGACCACCGGGGTCTGGCTGTTGCCGTCGCCCAGCACGCCGGCGGCGCTCTTGCTGACCACGGTCAGGCTGCCGGTGTGCCGGTCGAGCAGGTACACGTTGGCGTAGCCGCTGCTGGCGCCGGGGACGAGGTTGGTCGCGTCGGAGGTGTATGCGACGTAGCGGGCGTCCGGCGAGATCGACGCCCAGTAGCTGCTGCCGTTGGACTGTTGGCCGGTGGCGCTGACGCTGAGTCGGGTCGTGGTACGCGTCTGGCGGTCGCGCAGGAACACGTCGGTCAGGCCGTTGGTGTCGCCCGGCACGAGGTTGGGGGCGAAGGAGTCGAAGACCACGTAGCGGCCGTCGGCCGAGATCCGCGGCCGTGCGCTGGGGTACTGCGCCTGGGTGCCGTCGGTGGCGACGCTGACCCGCTCGGTCGCGCCGGTCAGCTGATCGCGCACGAAGACGTCCTCGGTGAAGTTCGTCTGGTTCGGGACCAGGTTGTCGGCGCTGGAGCTGAACCCGACGTACCGGCCGTCGGCGGTGACCCAGGGCGCTTCGCTCACCGCGTTGCCGGCCACGCCTGCGCTACTTGAGCTGATCCGGGTGGTGCCTCCCGCTGCCCGGGCTGGCGACGCGGCGGCTATCGTGCCGCCTGCGGCCATGAGCAGGGCGGTTCCGGCGGCGGTGAGGCGCCGTGCCCGCGTCCTAAGCATAGAAGTATCCTTCGATCGCCCGATGATGGCTCGTATATACCAGCCCGCTCGGCCGATCGGGAAGTGTCTTGGGAAGGTGTTTAACTAACTTCGAGCGCGCGGCGTCCGGCCTCGAACTCGGCGGCCCGCGCCGGAGCCGCGAGGCGGGGGCGTCCGCGCGACGTACGAAAGCACGACCGCCTCAGCAGCATCCTGTACGGATACGAACACGTCACCTGACCTGCACGGGCGACAGCTTCGGCAAGCGCAGGGTCAAGCCTTGGGCGATCAGCACGCAGATCGCACGAACGTCATCGTCTGCGCGGCGAAGATCCGTCGCGACGTGCCGCGCAGTGCCGCCGACTCACCCGGGTCCGGCCCCGTGCTGGGGTGCGGCACGTCGATAGCGGAATCTCATGGAGCGTGGTGGCCGTTCAGGTACCGTCCGGAGCGCCTCGTCGAGGGTTCCGTACACCGAGAGCTGCCGGATCAGGGCTGTGATCCGCAGGATGTTGAGGGCGGGTTCCTCGGCGCAGACGACCGTGAACCGGCCGTCGGCCTGGGTTCTGGCGTGTTTGTATGCGCTCACCAAGGCGCCGAGTGCGGCGGCCGCGATGAACGACACCTCCGTCAGATCGACGATCAAGCGCTGACAGCGGGCGCGGATCTGATCGCGGATCGCGGCGCCCAGGAGTGGCGCGGTGGACGCGTCGATCTCGCCGGCCACCGCGATGATCGTGTGCCCGCTGTCTTCCCGGACCGTGAGCCAAATGGCCGTATCCGGCGCGATGCCGGGTACGGCCCCGGCATGGTCGTTCACGATTGCCTCGTTTCGGTTGCCGCGCAGACATGCTCCGCCGACGCGGGAAAGCGCTCGGCGACGGCGTGGAACTCGAGGCCCCGATCTGCCACACCGTTGTCGTTCACTGCGCGAGCCTCGGTTCCCGGGTCATTGTCGGCCAGCGTCTAACGCTGGAGCAGCGTGATCCTGATGGTCGCCGGAGGCGTGGTGCCCGGAGTCCCAGTGATCTGATATTTGCGGGCCCCGTCGAGGAACAGCACCGAGCCACACGGCAGCCCCTCCAATTCGGAGAGGTCGAGAGCGGTGCCGTAAATCGCGAAGACCACCGCGGTCTCGGCCGACAGTCTTCCCCCGTGCGCGGTCGCGATCGGGATGCCCGGGAGCGAAATCACCTCGGATGGCCGCATCGCCGCGGCTGCCGCCGGGGTGACCGGCTCGCCGAGGTACATCCAGCCTCTGTAGGTCCTCACGCCTGTAAGCGGCATCGCCAACGGCTGGGGTGCAGTCGCCTGGGACGGACTGGGGTAGTTGTCCGCACCTGGCTCGGCCATGTGGGCCTGAGCGCAGCCGGGCCGGTCATCGTCAATCACGTCTCACCACCCGCGGGAAGCCTGCCCGGACGCTACGGAACGAGGCGGCGGCATGTGCCGTCACGCGCCAAACTACGAGTGCACGGGGGGTGCCGGAAACCGGCTGGACCCTTGCTTGCTCCGCGTGGAGCGAGGGTGCGATAGGGGTCTACCCTTGCCACCCAGCCGAGGAGGCCGACGGCTGCGGGAACGACCGCACCACAGCGGTCACGAAATACCGGCGTGAGCCTTGATCAGCTCGATGCGTGAGCGCACGCCCAGCTTGCGATAAATCCGGGACAACGTGCTTTCCACGGTCTTGATGCTGATCGACAAGGCCGCGGCGACGTCACGATTGGTCGCACCGTCAATCACCATCGCGCTCACCCGCGCCTCCACCGGGGTGAGCGACTCCTCGCCACCCGACTGGCGCGGTGCCTCAACCCTGGCGAGTTCGGCGTCGACCACCTCCAGCCACGGCGCCGCCCCGGACAGGACGCAGATCCGGCGTGCTTCGGCCAGCAACGCCTGCGCGGCACCACGGCGCCGACAGCGGCGCTCCACTCCGGCGAGTGCCACAAGCGGCCGCACGACTTCCACCGGCGAGCGCCCGCGCTGCCGCACGACCAAGCGCTCAAGTTGCTCCACCGCCGCGTCCAGTCGCCCATCGGCGGCAAGCACCAGTGCCTCGACCCGGGTGAGCTCGGCCAGAATCACGGTATCCGCCCGCGCTTCGGCCGCAGCCCGCCCCTCCTCGACCACCGCGCGCGCCCCTTCGGCATCCCCGGCCAGCAGCAGCGCCTCGGCCAGATCCGACGCCCACGGGTACCAGAGCCAGCCGGGTGTGCCGCACGACAGCGTCAGTTCCCGAGCTTGGCGCAGCGCCTCGACCGCGCCCGCGACATCGCCGAGGAACAGCAGCGCCGAGCCGAGCAGGTGGCTGTTCGCGATGCTTGCGTGCAGGTCTGCCGCGCGTTGCGCGCACTCCAGGCCGCGGGCCGCGAGATCCCGCGCCCGCTCGGCGCTGCCGCCGACCAGCTCGGCCCGGGCGAGCGAGCTCAGTCTGCTGCCGAGGTTCGCCTCGTCGTCCTCCTCGGCCAATTCCGCGAGCCTGCGGGCGAACTCGAGCGCCACCGCGTAGTCGCCGGAGCCGATTTCCACGACCAGCGCGCAGTCCAGCGCGAGACAGATCTCGGACAGCCCGCCCTCCTCCTCGGCCAGCCGCACCGCCTCGCGGCTGGCGACGCGGGCCTCGGCGAAGCGCTGCTCTCTCGTCAGATGCTGGGCGTGCATCCGGTGGATCTGCCACCCGGTGGGGCCGGGCAGCTGCAGCGCGCGTGCCAGCGTCGCCGGGTACTCGTCGTCGCCGAGCACCTCCTGCGCCGCCAGGAGCGCCTCCAGCGACCTGACCAGTGCATTGGGGTCGGCCGCGAACTCGGCGGCGGCCACGGCGCGCCGCGCCTCGCCCAGCGCCACGTCGAACCGCCCGACCGCGAGATGGCGCCACGCCGAGTGATACGCGGCGGCGGCTTCGAGCGCCGGATCGCCCGCGGCGTCCGCGATCGCCGCGTCCGCCAGCTCGCCGGCCTGGCCGATCGCCCGCCCGGTCAATTCGAGCAGCACGATCCGCGCCCGCGCGCGGGTTGGGCGCGGCACGTCCATCGCCAGCACAGCCTGCGCGATCTGACGGCTCTCGTCGTGCAGGTAGGCAGCGTAGAAATGCCATGCGGCCGCCAGCAACCGCTCGGCCTTGGCGGCCGTGTCCGCGCGCGGGGTGCGCTCGGCCGAGAGCCGGGCCAACTCCGCGGCCATGCCCGCCGCACCTCGGCGCCTGGCCACCCCGGCTGCGGCGATCAGCGTCGCCGCCAGCGCCTCGTCCTCCACCACCGAGGCCAAGGCCAGATGCCGGGCATGTTCCACCGGCTCGCCGATCGCACCGGCCAGCCTGGCGTGCGCGCCCATCCGCTCGACCAGCGAGGCCTCGCCGTACACCACGGCCTGCATCAGCGGATGGCTGAACACCACCGAACCGTCGCCGTGCAGCTGCGCGACCCCCGCCTGTTCGGCCGACGTCAGACCCGCGACCACATCGACACAGCCCGCCTGCGCCAAAAGCGTCACTGTGGGCCGGGCCGCCGCGCTCGCCACCAGCAGGGTGCTGCGAACCGGCTCGGGCAAGACCGCCAACCGCTCGCACATCAGCTCACGCAGTTCCTTCGGTACCGGCAGCGGCTCCCCGACCGACGGCCGCACCCGACGGCGCGCCAACGCAGAGGCGATCTCCAGCGCGAACAAGGGATTGCCCTGCGTGACCCGGCAGATCTCCACCGCCACCGTGCGCGAGAGCGCCGCCCCACCTCGACTCGACAGCAGCGGCACCAGGGCTTCGTCGGCCAGCGGACCGACTGCCACCTGGAGCGCCCCGGCCGGCAGCAACGGCAGAAACCGCGCCACCTCCCCCGGCTCGCCCCGCGCGGCCGCCACCACACGCAATCCGGGACCCGGCAGGCGGCGGGCCAGGAACGCGAGAACCTCGGCGCTGGACGGATCAACCCACTGCACGTCGTCGACCACGACGACCGACGGATCGCGCGCGGCCAGATCCCGCAACACGTGCAGCACACCCAGGCGCACGGCCAACGGATCGGGCTGCACGTCCGTGACCTCCCCGCGCAGCAAAGCGGCGTCGAGCGCGCGCCTTGGCACCGGAGGCAGTCCGTCGAACGCCGTCGGAGGCAGGGGTGAAAGCAGATCGATCAACACGACGAACGGCAACCGCGCATCAGCCTGCGCCGGGCTGCTGTACAGGACCCGTGCGCCCGTTTCCCGGACCCACTCGACGATCCCGCCCAGCACCGTGGACTTCCCGATCCCCGCGGGACCCGACAACAACACGCTGCGGCCGCCGCTCAGAGCATCCCGAACGGACTTCTGAATCGCGTCCCGGCTCACCGGGCCTCCTCAGCCCCGCACTGCGTGCACTGTCGCGAAGACGCACGTATCGGGAGTATGTGATTCACTGAAACGCCCGTGTGGATGGGAACGCCGACGTCGCAAAGGCCTGCCAATTGGTGCAGCGACGGCCACTTCTGCCTCCGCATGGACCACACCGCCGACGAAATCTCGAAGTCGCGAACGCGGTCAAAGCCCAGTCCTCAAGAGGATCAGGTACACCGTGCTCCGATACAACGGATAGTAGCCCACCGCCGGAACACGCGGCAGCACAAGCCGGCAGCGGGTGAGGTGCCAATCCCACCCTGGGTATACACGAACACGAACACGGACGAGCTCACCGGTGAAGTACACCACGCCTTGAGCACCGGCCCCACCGTCCCGGCATTTTGCCGCCCGCTGATGCGCTGGCGGGGTGGGCGGTTGACGGCCCCGCGTGCAGGTGCGGGGCCGCGCGGCCCGGTGGGGCGCCGTGTGGGGGCGGTGAGGAAAGCGGCTGCCTGTTTTCGTTGAACAGGTGAATGAATAGGTGAACAGGGTCGACGTGGATGTCCGGGTCCGGTCCCGTCCCGCAGTCACCGCCGGCAGGCGACGCTGGCGCTCACGGTCAGAAGGTCGCTGGCAAAGCGGTTGGCGAGGCCGCGTGCGTGTTCCGACGGGTACGTGTGGCCGCCACGGAAGGTGTGGAGGGGTTTCGGTCGCGTTGTCAGGTCGCTCCAAGCGCTCACGGTTCTGGCTGGGGCTACCTTGTCGGCGTCGCCCGCGTAGAGCGCCGTCGGAATTTCCAGCGGTCGATCGTGGTGATGGTGGTACTGGAGGGCGAGTAAGAGGTCTGCGAGTACGGGCGTGTACGCGGCCACGAGGAACGGGATGTTCGCGAACACCTCGTCGGGGATGGGGCCGAGGAAGTCGGCTGCGGCGCTTCTTGCGTTGATGAGGAGCGGCGCTATCGCTTCGAGCAGGTCGGGCCGGTGGGGGGCTGGAAACGCAGACACGCCGAGCAGGTCCGGGGGCGTGGCCGAGGCTTGAGTGAGGCAGCGGGTGGTCTCGTAGGCGAGAAGCGCTCCGACGCTGTGACCGAAGATGGCGTACGGGCGCCCGTCATGGTCATCGGCGATAAGGTCGGCGATCTGTTGGCAGAGCTGGTGCGGGTCGGTGGGGCAGGGTTGTCCGGCCGCGGTTCCGCGTCCAGGCAGCTGGATCGCGGTCAGGTCGATCGTCGCGGGCAGGTGTTCGGCCCAGCGGGCGTAGAACTCAGGGCCGGATCCGGCTGGGGATAGGCCGTATATCCGCGCGCGAGCGTCGGGCCTTTCGGTCATCGCGATCAGGCTCGGTCGCGCCGCCCTGTGCGTGGTGCTCGGTTCGTGCATGAAGGGATTTCTCCGGCTGCTTGCTGGGGTTGTCGTTCGGGCTGTCATTCGGGGTTGTCATTCGGGGTTGTCATTCGGGGTTGTCACTCGGCGGTGGTCAGGCGCTTGGCCACGCGTGCGGCGAGGTCCGTGAGGCTGGCGGCGCTGGTCAGCTCCACGACGGGCAGGGCGCAGTTGAGGTCTGCCCGGATGGCCGTCGCAAGCTCGAGGGACATGAGCGAGTCGACGCCGAGCTGGTCGAGCCGGCGCGTGTGGTCGAGCCGGTCGGCGCTGGTTTGCAGCACCGCGGCGAGCAGGGTCGCGATCCTTTCTTCGACGAGCCGGCGTGCTTGGTCGAAGTCGCCTTGTGCCAGTTGGGCCTGGAGGGCTTGGGCCGCTTCGGTGTCTTCGCGTCGGCTCAGCAAGTGGCTGGTGCGGGGTGCGTCGAGGGCGGGCATCGCGCGGTGCAGCCCGTCCCAGTCGAAACGGCCGACCGCCGCCGAGGCCAGGGCGGGACGTTGGATGAGGCGGTCGAGCTCGATGAGGGCGTCCGTGCTCGAGAGGTCGCCGAGTCCGTAGGCGCGCATCTCGTCGACACGGCCGGTGCGCTGTACGAATCCTGTGTCCGTGACCGCTCCCCATTGGACCGCCAGTCCGGAGAGGCCGTGGCGGCGCCGGTCGCGGACGATGGCCTCCATCGCGAGGTTTCCCGCGACGTAAGCGGATTGGCGGATGTTGCCCGCGGCGGCGGCCACCGAGCTGTAGACGATGAAGAAGTCGAGGTCGCGGTCGCGGGTGAGGTTGTCGAGCGCGGCCGCCGCGCTGGTTTTCGGCGTGAGCACCACGGCGAGCCGGTCGTCGTCGAGGTCGAGAAGCGGCCCGTCGTCAAGCACCATGGCCGCGTGCACGACACCGGCCAGGCGCCGTCCGGTCGCGTCGAGGCGCGCGAGTATGGCCGCGAGCGCTTCAGGATCGGCGACGTCGGCGACGTCGGCTACCGCGTCCACGCCCTCGCACTCCAGCTCCGAGAGCAGTGCGTTCGCCTCCGGGGTGGTGGCGCCGCGTCGGCTTGCGAGGACGAGGTGCCGCGCGCCCCGGCTAGCGAGGTGCCGGGCGGTTGCCGCACCGAAGCCTCCGAGGCCGCCGGTGATCAGGTATGCCGCCTCATGGTCCAGGCCGAGCGCGGTGGGAGCGGGCGCGACCTTGGGCGCATCGTCGTAAGTCACGACGACCTTGCCTACGTGGCGGGAGTGTTTGAGCGTCGTGAATGCCTCGTGGATGCGCTCGGCGGGGAAGCGGCGGTGCGGAAGCGGCCGGTACTGCCCCGTCGCGATCGCCCGGTTCAGGGCGGCGAAGTGGTCCGCGGCGAGCGGCGAGTCTTGCTCGAACAACGGCGTGACGTCGACTCCGTAGAAGGTGAGGTTGCGCAGGAACGGTGCGAGCGGCATGGGGCTGTCACGCACGAAGTCGCGCTTGCCCAGTTCGAGGAACCGGCCGAACGGTTTGAGCACTTCGACGCCCCGCACGAGGGCTTCGCCCGCCAGGGAGTTGAGCACGACGTCCACCCCCTGATCGTCGGTGAGGTCGCGCACCTGGTCGGCGAAGCGGAGGCTGCGGGAGTCCAGGACGTCGGCGACTCCGAGCATCGAGATCAGCTCGCGTTTCGCCGGTGTGCCAGCGGTGGCGATGACGGTGGCGCCGACCATCCGGGCGTGCTGGATCGCGGCGAGTCCGACCCCGCCGGCAGCGCCGTGCACCAGCACGGTTTCGCCTTCGCTCAGTCGCGCCAGGTGGCCGAGGGCGTGATGGACCGTGATGAACGCGACCGGCATGGTGGCTGCTTCGGCGAAGCTCATCTCGCGCGGGATCGGGATGATCCGGTCGGCGCGTATCAGAGCGTGCGAGCCGAAGCACCCGCTGCCGCTGTCGCTGTCCGCGATCGCTGCCACGCGGTCACCCACGGCCGCGGTGGTCACGCCGGGGCCGACGGCCACGACGGTGCCCGCGCACTCGAGACCGAGCCTGAGATCTCCCGACTGCCGCCCGAAAGCCGACGGCGGGATGGTGCCGGTGACAAGCATGATGTCGCGGTAGTTCAGCGCCGCCGCGGCGACCTTGACGACGAGTCGTCCCGGTCCCGGTGCCGGGATCGGCCGCTGCTGCCACGTCAGGCGGTAGTTCAGGCCCGGGTTGACGACGGCGAGGGAGTATGAATCCGGCTCGGCCGCGGTCGCCGCGGGAACGCCGGGATCGAAGCGCGTGGCGAATCTGCCGGTCGCGGTGAGCAGTACCTCGTCCTCGTCGGGAATCGTCGACAGCTCGCGGGCCAGGCGCTTTGCCAGGCGCAGCGCACCGGCCTCGTCGGGCGTGGCCAGGCAGGCGATTCGGCGGACGCGCGTAGCGGGGTGCTCGTTCGCGAACGTGCGAGCCGCGCCCCAGATCGCCGCGGCCCCGGTGGACGGCGGCAGGTCGGGAGCTGCCTGGCCGGGCGTGATCAGCCACAGGCGCGGCGCAGCGAGGGCATCGTCCTGCCCGGCTTGCGCCCTGGCGAGCGCGCGCAGCGCGCCGATGTGGCGCACGGCGAGATCCGGCGGGACGGCAAGAGGCCACGGCGCCTCCGCGTCACAGACCAACACGATGTCGGTCGGCTGCACGGATGCGAGGGCCTGTTGCCAGCAGTCTTCGTCGTGGGCCAAGGGGATTTCCGCCATCCGGTGCCCACGGCCGAACGCAATCGCGGCCGCGACGAGGGCTGGACTCGCGGACTTCGCGCCGTCGGTCAGATCGGCTATCAGCCAGCTGCGGTCCGCGAGGTCGTGATCGGGTTCGCGGTGTTCGCCGCGGTGCGCGCGCGAGGCGAGGATCACCGAGTTGTCGCTGTGGGCCGGCCGCGCCGACAGGCCGGACTGGGCTACCGCGTCGAACCCGCATTGCTGCAGGAGTCCGGGCCACTGATCGTAGGTCAGGAGCGGTCCGACGGGGCGCAGATTCGGGTCGTTGTTGGCCCAGAACGTGTCGAGCAGTCCGAAGACCGGGGCGAGCGCTTGAAGGCTGTGGCTCTCGACCGCCAGAAGATGGCCGCCGTCCGCGAGCAGATCCGAGGCGCGGCGCAGCGTCTGGGCCAGGTCGCTGGTGGCGTGCAGGACGTTGGCCGCGATGACGAGGTCGAATGCGTCTTCGTGGAAGCCCTGTTCCTCGAGCGGCTGTTCGAGGTCGAGCACCTTGAAGTTGAGGAACGCGACGTCGCTGAATCGCTGCTGGGCCTGCGGGAAGAAGCCTGCGGAGACGTCGGTGAAGGTATAACGCGTGCGTGCGTGCGGCAGGCGGGACACGAGCGCGGCGGTCGTCGCGCCGGTTCCAGCGCCGAGTTCGAGGACGCGAAGCGGCCGGTCTGCGGGCCACCTCGCGGCGATGTCGGCGATCAGGCTCGCGGCGACGCGGCTGTGGTACGCGAGGATCGCCGCCGAGTCGTAGAACCGGGCAGCAAGTGCGTCAGCCTCGGAGAAGAGCAGCTGGAGCGGGTCTGCCTGTCCGCACAGCACCTCAGCGAGGTGACGGCCGCACATCGCGTAGGTGATGGCGGTGGTCGCGTCGGCGGGGAAGTCGGCGATCACGCGGGCGAACAGCTGCTCCGGGCACGGGGTGCGCGTCACGCGCCACCGGTGCTCGCCGGTACGGCCGAGGATGCCGTGACCCTCGGCCTGCTCCATCAGAACCCGTATCAGCCGGACGTGCTTGGCATCGACGCCGGCGCTGATCAGGTCCCCGAGATCGAAGCCCTCGGTGCTCGGGACGGGCACGAGCTGCGCGATCGCGGCGGCGGTGAAGTGCGCCGACATCTCGAGAATGCGGTCGCGCGAGACGTCGTACTCCTCGCGATCCCAGTCCGCGGCGAGCTGTTCGAGGCGCGTGCGGCAGGACTCGAAGATCTGGTGCGGATCCGGCAGGGGTGAAGGCTCGCAGCGTTCGTCGGGCAGCGGCGCCGCGTGCAATGCCTCGGAGAGCAGCTCGGGTCGCGGTCTGCGGCCTGCCTCGAAACGGCGAAGCCGGCAGCCTTCGAGTTCGACGGCCACCGCGCCGTCCGCGTCGCAGATCACGATGTCCCAGACGGCCTCGCTGGCGTCGATGCGGCTCGCGGTGACGTGGATCACGCCTTCGCGTGGTACCGGGTGCCAGTATCGGACCGCTTCGACCTCGGCGGGCAGGAACGGGCATTCCGGGTCGGCCAGCGCGCCCAGCAGCGGCATTCCGGCCTGCAGGGCTCCGTCGATCAGGGTCGGATGGGCGAGGTAGCCGGGCTCGGCGGGCACCGTCGCGCGGTAGCGGGCCAGGACCTGGTCTCCGCCGCGCCGTAGTGACGCGAGGGGGCGGAACGCCGGGCCGTAGTCCAAGCCGGCCCGGGCGCACGCCCGGTAGTGCTCCTCGGCCTCCACGTCGGACTCTGCGCGGCCTTCGAGTGCTGCGGGGTCGATCGCCGGCGGCTGCTCGCGCGCGAGGCGCCGGACTCTGCCGCGGGCGTGCTCGGTCCACGCGCCGTCGGCGCCGGTCCGGCTCGCGATCGTGGCCATGTTGTCAGGGCTGAGGGTCACCGACACGGTGATCTGCTCGTCTTCGTCGGCGCTCGGGAGGGTGAGCGCGCGCTCGATGGAGAGGCCGCGAACCTCCACCGGCGATCCATCGAACACCTCGTCTCCAGCGCCCAGCAGCGCGTCGATGTACCCGGCCGCAGGCCACACCACGGCGCCTGAGACCTTGTGGTCGCGCATCCAGGCCAGCTTGTCGAGGTCGACCTCCAGCGACCAGGCCGGCTCGGCCACCGCCTGCCGGATGCCGAGCAGCGGATGCCTCTGCGGTGCAAGGGCGCCGCGTTCGCTCGTCCACCACTCCGGTCGCCCGTTCCAGTGCTCCTCACGCTGCCAGGGGTAAGCCGGGAGATCCACGACGTGTCCGGGGGCGGGGAAAACCACCGTCCAGTCGATGTCCGCGCCCGCAGCCGCCAGGCGCATCCACGCGTCGTCGAGGGCTTCCGAGTCGGCGCGTCGACGCGAGAGTGTTCCGACAACCGCGGTGGTCTCTCCTTCGCTCACGGCTTGGTGCAGATACCGGGCGAGCGCCGGGTGCGGCCCTACCTCCAGCAGCACGCCGCAGCCGGACTCGTCCTGAGTGAGTGCGGCGATGGCGGCGGAGAACCGCACAGGTTCGCGGATGTTGCGCCACCAGTACGCAGCGTCCAACTCCTGCCCGTCGATCGCGGCACCCGAGACTGTGGAGTACATCGGCAGCTTCGAGGCGCCCGGGTGAAGACCGTGCAGGGCTTCCAGCAGCGGCTCGTGGATCTTGTCCATGGAGGGGCCGTGGAACGCGTAGTCCAAGCCGAGGTCGCGGGCGAATACGCCTTCGCTCTCCATGGCGGCGCACATCTCAGAGATCGCTTGGGAATCGCCTGCGACCGTGACGTCCGCGTCGCTGTTCACTCCGGCGACCACCAGCTTGTCGGCATAGCGTTCTTCGATCAGCTTGACCATGTCGTGCTCGGGCATGCCGATCGCGGCCATCCGCCCGGCTCCGGCGGTCTCGCCCTGCGCCCGGCTGCGCTCGCTGATGACGTGGCAGGCCTGTGCCCGATCGAGGATGCCGGCGCAGTACGCCGCGGCGACCTCGCCGACGCTGTGGCCCACGACCGCCGCCGGGCGGATCCCGCGTGCGGCGAGTGACGCAGTCAGCCCCGCTTGGACGGCGAACAGCAGCGGCTGGGCGACTTCGGTCAGCGCCCACCTGTCGGGTTCGGGCTGGGCCAGTTCCTCGCGCACCGACCAGCCCAGGCGCGCGGACAGTTCGGCATCGACGGCCGCGACCTCCGCGGCGAACGCGTCGTCGCGCTCCAAAAGCTCCGCGCCCATGCCGGCCCACTGGGTTCCGTTGCCGCTGAACACGAACGCTATGCGGCCGTTGGCGGCAGCGCGGCCGGTCGCCGCGCCCGGCGCCCCGTGCTGCGCGGCGGCGGACAGCACGTCCACGGCTTCGGCGGGATCGGCTGCCAGCAGCGCGAGGCGGTGTTCGTGGAGAGTCCGCCGACGGCACGCCGTGTACGCGGCGTCGTAGAACTCCTCGGCGCCCGCCATGTCGCGGAAGTGCCCGGCCCAGGTCGCGGCGGCCTCGGCCAGCGCCTGCGGCGACCGGGCGGAGAGCACGACGGGCAAGCGTGCACCGGCCGACGGGCCGCGATCGCCGGTGTCGGCGTGCTCGGGCGGCTGGGCCAACACGACATGGGCGTTGGCCCCGCCGAAGCCGAAGGAGTTGACCCCCACCACCAGGCGTTCGCTCTCAGGCAGATCATGCGCCGCCACCGCCGGCCTCAAGCCGAGACCGGCGAAATCGATCGACGGGTTCAGCGGCGCGGAATGCAGCGTGGCCGGCACACGTCGGTGACGCAAGACGACAAGGGCCTTGGCGAGCCCGGCGAGCCCGGCCGCCGCCTCCATGTGTCCCAGGTTCGACTTCACCGACCCGATGGAAAGCGGCTCCCCGCCCCGCTTGGCGCCAAGGACCCGTCCCAACGCCTGGCACTCGATCGGATCGCCGGCCTGGGTGCCGGTGCCGTGCGCCTCCACATAGCTGACCTGGTCCGGGGCGATGCCCGCATCGGCGTACACGCGCTCCAGGAGCGCACCCTGTGCATCGGCGCTGGGCAGCGACAACCCGGCCGTGCGCCCGTCCGCGTTCACGCCGCTGGCCAAGATCACCGCGTGGACCCGATCTCCATCCGCGAGCGCCGCTGAAAGCGGCTTGAGCACCACCACCCCGGCGCCTTCAGCGCGCACGTACCCGTCGGCCGCCTCGGAGAACGGATGGCAGCGCCCGCTCGGGGAGAGCATCGACGCCTGCGAGAACCCGATGAACCCCGACGGGCTCAGCAACACATTTACCCCGCCCGCCAATGCGACGCCGCTGTGTCCTGCGCGCAGCGCCTCACACGCCTGATGCACGGCGCTCAATGACGAGGAGCATGCCGTGTCCACCGCGTTCGACGGACCATGCAGGTCGAGCACATACGAGATCCGGTTGGCCGCGTTGCACGCGGCCGAGCCCGCCATGGTGTACGCGTTGTACGAGCGCAACTCCCGGGCCTGGAGGTCCGCGTAGTCGTGTCCGGATATGCCGATCACGACGGCGGTGTCGCCCCCGGCGAGCGACTCAAGGGCGATCCCCGCATCGTCGAGGGCGTCCACGGCGCACTCGAGCACGAGCCGTTGCTGCGGGTCCATCCGGCTGGCCTCTTTCGGGGAGATGCCGAAGAACCCCGCGTCGAACCCTGCGACATCGTCGAGGAACCCGCCGCGGTCGGCATACGACTTGCCCGGCCGCCGACCGGGCGCGACGTACGCCGACGCGTCGAACCGCGCTTCCGGCACCGGACCGACCATGTCGCTCCCGCCGTCGAGCTCCCACCAGAGCTCGGACAGGGAACTGATACCGCCCGGAAGACGAAGGCCGACGCCGACCACGGCGATCGGATCGCACTCGACAGAATGTTGCCTGGTCACACGTACTCCTTGCACGCTCAGATGTCGCTGATCTCGGTACCGACACGCGGTAGGCCTCCCAACCTTGTCGCTCGGCGAGCCGGCTGATGGCTCATCAGTTCAATGATTGCCCGGTACAACACGCAGTCTTGCCCACCTGCGATCAGCGCATTGATGAGGTCCTGAATGCTGCTCGTGTTCGCAGTTTTCGGCGTGTCGGGTGGGGGTGTTCGGGCGTGTCGGCGGGGTGGATCCGCGGTTCGACTATGAACGCGGAAGCATCAATGGTGTCTGATTCACCCGGTGCGGAAGTGCGCCACCGATGCCTCCGCGTGCGGCGATAGCCCGATCTCTCGAGCCGTTGCTGGAGGAGTTGCGGCCCTGTTTCACCGCCCCGACGCACCGCACCTTCACCGGCCTTGCGGTCGGCCTGATCGCGGCGCGGCGCCTCGGCCCTCGCAACGATCGCCGCCTGGCAGATACCGACGAGGAGGCTGGGCTCGTACTGGAAAGTGCGCGTCCTGGTGGTACGGTGCCGTCGGATCGAGGTCGTCGCGCCAGGGGGCGGGCAAATGCCACGGCGAGTTGCAAGGCGCGTCCGGTGACCGAGCAGCGCGGGTCACGGCGGGAGGCCGTCGCGCCGCCCGTCGGCGAAAAGGCGCCGCCGGGCGGGCTCGAGGTCTGGCTCGGCCGCGTCGGCTCGGGTGACCTCGAGGCGTTCGACCGGGTCTACGGCGCGGTGGCCGCGATGGTGTTCGGAATCGCCGCACGGGTGCTGCAAGATACGGCCCTCGCGGAGGAGGTGGCGCAGGAGGCCATGGTCGAGGTGTGGCGCAGCGCCGGCCGTTTCGATCCCGCTCGCGGCTCGGCGCGGGCATGGGTGTCGACGATCGCGCATCGCCGGGCCGTGGACCGGGTGCGCTCGGAGCGGGCGACCCAGGAGCGGGAGAAGAAGGCGGCCGCGCACGCGTCGGACGGCGGCGCGTTCGACCAGGTGGCCGAGAGCGTCGCGGCGCGGCTGGAGCAGCAGCAGGTCCGGCACTGCCTCGACGGTCTGACCGAACTCCAGCGCGAGTCGGTGACGTTGGCCTACTACGGCGGGTACACCTATCCGCAGGTCGCCGACGCGCTCGGGGTCCCGCTGGGCACCGTCAAGACCCGGCTGCGCGACGCGCTGGCCAAACTGCGCGACTGCCTGGGAGTCGGACGGTGAGCGCGGCCGAGCCGGAGACCCACGCCCTCATCGGCGCATACGCCTGCGACGCGCTGGATCCGGCCGCGCGCGCGGCGTTCGAACAGCACCTGCTGGAATGCCCGACCTGCCGGCTCGAGGTCGACGAACTGCGCGAGGTCACCGCCGCGCTGGCCGAGGCGTTCGCCGTCGAGCCGCCCGACGGTCTGCGCGCCGCGGTCGACGCCGAGATCGCGGTCACCCGCCAGCTGCCTTCGGTCGTGACCCCGATCACCGTTCCCCGCGGCCGGCGGCCGCTGGCCCGCGCCGCATGGGCGGGCTGGGCGGCAGCGGCGGTACTCGCGGGGGTGGTGGCGGTTCTCTCCGTGGTGGACTCGGGGCAGCAGGGCAGGATTAACACCATCAGCGCTCAGGCCTCGTCGCTGGCCTCCCTGCTGTCGCAGCCGGATGTGCGCAGCAGCGTCGGGCGCGTGGACACCGGCGGCCTCGCGACGGTGGTGGCGTCCCGGGACCGCGACGAGGCGGCGATCATCCTAAGCGGGCTGGCCGCGCCGCCCGCGGGCAAGGTTTATCAGGTCTGGATCATAGGCCCCGAGGGGACCCGGTCGGGCGGGCTTGTGCCGCCCGGCGCGGGCGGCTCGTCGCCGATCTTCGCACCGGGACTCGGCGACGCGCGGACCGTAGCGCTCACCGTGGAGCCGGCGCGTGGCTCGGCGCAGCCCACCACGACTCCTGTTCTGATGCTGGCGATCCCGGGCTGATCTGCGCACTTCCACCGACTGCATTGCGTCCGCCTGATCTAGCCGCAAGGCAGTTCGACGAATTGGGCGAGACACCAATCCGCGCGGCCCCGGGCTCCGAATAACTGTCGTGGGCCGGGAGCGCCGCGGCACCGTGCGCGAACCCTGCGAATCAGTGGCACGTGGGCTCAGCCGGGAGTTCGATCACGCATGTACGCATCCGCATAAGGAGCAAGCAGCGATGGACAACGACACCTCCGAGGCGCGCAGCGTCTCGCGCCGCGGACTGGTGAAAGCAGCGGCCGGAGCCGCCGCGGTCGGGGCGGGTGCGGTCGCCGTGGCGCGCATTCCCGCCGCGACCGGCCACGGGACGGCTCCGGCGGCGCATGACGCGGCCGCCGCGACGTCCCAGCGCGCCGACACCCTGCCGAAGCAGGACTGGGCGGTTTACGTGCGTGACGCCGACAGCGGGGACCTGGACGTTTTCGTCGGCACGCAGCACTTCGCCGTGCACGACAGCGACCTGGTCGCCCGCCTGGTCGCCGCCGCCAAGTGACTGGGTCCCGCCACCGCGCCGCGTCAGCGCCCGCTCCCGCACTCCATATACGACCCCTGCGAGGTTAGGCACGATGTCCTCTCACCGCGAAGCCCCCGAGATCTCCAAGGACCCGGTGGCCGACAGCACCGACGTCTACGCGTTCGTCAGCCCGAACCGGCCCGACACGGTCACCGTGATCGCGAACTACCTGCCGCTGCAGGGCCCGGCGGGCGGCCCGAACTTCTACGAGTTCGGCGACGACGTGCTCTACGAGATCCACATCGACAACGACGGCGACGCCCAGCCCGACGTCACGTACCAGTTCCGCTTCACCTCCACGATCGCGAACCCGAACACGTTCCTGTACAACACCGGGCCGATCGAGTCCCTCGACAGCGCGAACTGGAACCGGCGCCAGACCTACACCGTCACGCGGGTGGACGCGCGGGGACGCGACACGGAACTCGGCGATTCCCTGGCCTGCCCGCCGTGCAACATCGGGCCGCTGTCCACGCCCGACTACCCCGCACTCGCCTCCGCCGCCGTCCACGACCTCGGCAACGGGCGGCGGGTGTTCGCCGGGCAGCGCGCCGAGGGTTTCTACGTCGACCTCGGGGCCGTCTTCGACCTCGCCGACCTGCGGCCCTTCGCCAACCTGCACGCCACCTTCGGGCTGCCCGGCGTCGCCAAGGGGCCGGGAGTCAACGCCACCGCGCAGGTGAACGTGCACACCATCGCCCTCCAGGTCCCGATCAGCGAGCTGACCCGCGACGGCTGGCACGGCGGCTCGGTCGACGACCCGCGCGCGGTGATCGGCGTGTGGACCACCGCGAGCCGCAGGAAGGTCGCCGTGCGCGAAAGGGACCCCGGCGAGACCGTCGACATGGGGCCGTTCGTCCAGGTCTCCAGGCTCGGGAATCCGCTGTTCAACGAGGTCCTGGTGCCGATGGCGGACAAGGACCGGTGGAACGCGCTGCCGCCGTCCGACGACAAGCTCTTCGCCGGGCGCGTCGCGCACCCGGAGCTCGCCGCGCTCCTGCCGGGGCTCTACCCCGGCGTGTTCCCGAACCTCGACGCCCTCAACAAGGCGGGGACCGCGCGCGCCGACCTGCTCGCGGTTCTGCTCACCGGGATCCCCTCCGGAATCATCCCCGGCTTCCAGAACAACACCGGCTCCATCCAAGCCGACCTGCTGCGACTGAACACCGCCGTCCCCCCGGCCGCCGCTCCGAACCCCCTCGGCCTGCTGGGCGGCGACCTGGCCGGATTCCCGAACGGGCGCCGGGTCGCGGACGATGTCGTCACCGTCGAGTTGCGTGCGATCGCCGGCGCCACGTTCGCCCTGGTGGACAAGACCTTCACCCCGGACGCGGCCGTCGGCGTGGTCACCGACGGCCTGACCGCCGCCGACGTCCCCTCGGGCTTCCTGAGTTCGTTCCCGTATCTCGGCGTGCCCTACAGCGGATACGACACCCCGTAGCCCGCCGCAACACACAAGAGCGCGATCGCGGGAGCGCCGGAGGGGTGCGCCCCCGCGATCGTGCGAGGGATCGGAGATCTTTGATGCACCAGCACGCGTACGGGCCGTCCTCGGCCGGAAGTGTCGTCCTGCGTCTCGGCGGGGACGTCGGGGCTCTGATCATCGAGGCCGGCCCCGACCGCCTGGGCGCCGAGATCGAGATCAGCCCCGCGGACGGCGGCGCGCGCACCCACTCCATGGTGCGCGAACGACTCGTCGATCCCCACCCCTGCTACCACGCCGTCTATCCGGACCTGTCCGCCGGGCGCTACCACGTGTGGCAGAACGCTGATTCCGTCGCCGCGGAGGTCGAGGTACTCGGTGGCCAAATCACCTGGCACGCCTTATAACTCGGGTGGGTGGCGCATGAGCCTGGGCTGGTCGGCCCTCCGGGTCGCTGTCAGGTCTCTGCGGCCAACTGTGCCAGGTTCGCCAGCGACCGGCGGATGACGTCGGTCTGAGTCTCCAGTTGGTGCGCCTCGGCCACCGGGATCTCCACGTGCACCGCGATCTCGGTCGGCCGAGTCTCCGAACGGAACCACCCCGCCGAGGGTTCGGTCTCGGCGGGGCGGTTCTGTCAGCGCGGTAGATCGGTCAGGACGTCTGGGTGAGGTAGAAGTTCTGGTTGATCTGGTTGTTGGGGTACCAGAGGTCGATGTTGGCCCCGGCGCTGACGCTGACCCCGGCCACGTCGAGTTCCAGGCCGGTGTCGTAGTTGGAGTAGCTCCACGAGATGATGATGCCGAACACGTCGTAGTTCGGGGTGTTGTTGAAGATCTGGCCGTACGCGTAGGGCGAGCAGGGCTCCTGGAAGAGCTCGTCGCCCGGGACGCCGTCGGTGTCCAGGCACATCCCGCTGCGCTTGTTGCGCAGCAGGAAGCCGAGGTACTGGCCGGTGTTCTCGTCGGTGACGCCGTCGAAGTACCACTTCTGCTCGTCACCGCCGGTGTTGTACCACTGGATGACCCGGTGGCCCGCGTCGTATGAGGCGTCGGCGACGGACACCGGCATCACGGAGTTGGACGCGGCGATCCAGTACGGCGTGGTGCCGTAGGAGACGTTGAGCACGTCGGTGGTGGCGATCGCGCTGGCGGTGCCGGCGGTGGTGGCCACGGTCGCGGCGGCGGCGACGGTGGCGAGTATGGCCGCTGTGATGCGGCGGGCGGCGCGGTTCTTCACGGGTTCCCTCTCCGAGGTCGAACATACGGATGGTGAGGCGGATCCGGCAGGTCGCCGGTCTTTCGCATCGGTTCGACGGTAGGTTCGGGGCGGTTCAATGATCTGTATCACCGCTACACCGCGAACAGGCAGGTCAGACCGCGGGGAGGCAAGAAGCGGCAACTACGGCGGACCCGGTGTTGCCACCGGCCTCTTCAGGCGGAGTTTCGAACAAACGCGTGCAATGGGACGTCTTCGCCGCCACAATCGTGTCAGGCGGCCGGGGCCTTCCTGGGAAGGCGGGTCAGGGGTGGCGCCCGTGCGACCGCGGGCGCCGTGGACGTGATCCGGGGGATCTTGAGATGCAAGACACTCAGGGTGCTGTGCTGCGCCGCTTGCGCATCGGCGCCGGGCTGAACCAGCGCGACCTGGCCGTCCGGGCGGGGATCAGTGTTCGCACGCTGCGGTACCTCGAGGCCGGTGGGACCGGTCGTCCGCGCGCCACGTCGCTGCGCCGACTCGCCGGCGCACTGGACCTGCCGGTCGACGAGCTCAGCGTGCTGCTGGACCGGACGGCCGAACAGTTCGGCGGCGAAGACGTTTCGGAAGGACCCGACATCGCGCTCACGCTCGTGCCCGCGCGTGTGCGCGTCGACGTACTCGGTCCGCTGGCCGTGCACCATGGCGCCATCTCGGTCGAGGTGACGTCGACCATGCAGCACAGCCTGCTCGGACTGCTCGCCGTACAGCCCGGACAGACCGTGAGCGTGGAGGAGATCGTCGATCTGCTGTGGCCGGACGATCCGCCGCGCTCGTGCTCGCAACTCGTGCACACCTACATCGGCCGTCTGCGGCGGCTGCTCGAACCGGATTGCCCGGCGAGTGCGCCTGCGCGCGTGCTTCGCCGCGTGCCCGGCGGGTATCGGCTCGACCTGGCACCGGGGCAGTGCGACCTGTCCGAGTTCACCGCCCTGGTGCGCGAGGCCGCGGCGGCGTGGTCGAGCGGGGCGGCGCCCGCCGCCGTCCGGCTGCACCGGGACGCCTGGTCCCGCTCGCGCGGTCCGATCCTGGTCGGCGCCGAACCGCGGCTGCGCTCCCACCCGGCCGCGATCGCGGCGACACAGCGGCGCGTGACGGCGGTGGCGCAGTGGGCCGACGCCGCGCTGAGCATCGCGCAGTACGACGACATCATCGGCGCGCTGCGCACCGTGCACGCCGAGGAGCCGCTGCACGAGGGGATCGCGGCACGGCTGATGCTCGCGCTGGCCGGCGGCGGGGAGCAGGCCGCGGCGCTCCGGCTGTTCCGCGACGTGACGAAGCGGCTTGATACGCAGCTGGGCGTCTCGCCGGGCGCCGAGCTGCGGGCCGCGCAGCTGCGTGTCCTGCGGGGTCAGATGCCGGCCGCGCGAAACGCCGAGGCACGCGCTGCCACGCCTGCACCAACGTCGGCGCAGTCAGAACCCGAACACTCTGCGCCTCCGACACCGTCCCAATTGCCCACGGACGTGGTCGGCTTCACCGGCCGTGAGACGTATCTGCACGCGCTCGACGAGCTGGCACATACCCGCGTCGCCGTCATCGCCGGCATGGGCGGAGTCGGCAAGACCGCGCTGGCGGTGCACTGGGCACATCGCACCCGCAGCCGTTATCCCGACGGGCAGCTCTATGTCAACCTACGCGGATACGGGGCAGGGGAGCCGCTGCGGCCGCTTGAGGCACTGTCAGGGTTCCTGCTCGCCCTCGGCGTCCCGGCGGCGCAGATCCCTGACGACGAGGCGCGGGCCGCCGCCCTCTTCCGCAGCCGGCTCTCCGGCAAGCGCGTGCTCGTGCTGTTGGACAACGCCGCCGATGCCGGACAGGTCCGCCCGCTGCTGCCCGCCGAACCCGCCTCGATGACCGTGGTCACCAGCCGCGAGCGGATGACCGGGCTGATCGCGCGCGACGGGGCGAGCCTGATCGCGCTCGGCGTCCTCTCCTCGGCCGAAGCGAACGCCCTGCTCGGCGAGATGCTCGGTGCGGACCGTGTCGCCGCCGAGTCCGCCGCCGCGGCCGACCTGGCGCGCCTGTGCGCCTGGCTGCCGCTGGCGCTGCGCATCGCCGCCGCCAACCTCGCGGGTCGGCCCCGGCACCGTATCGCCGCGCACGCGGCCCGGCTGGCCAGCGGGGATCGGCTCGCCGGTCTCGCCGTCGACGGCGACCCCGCGACGGCGGTCCGGACAGTCTTCGCCATGTCCTGCGACGCGCTGCCCGCGGCGGAGCGGCGCCTGTTCCGCCTCCTCGGCCTCGTGCCGGGGCCGGATCTGGCCGCGCCGGCCGCCGCCGCGCTCGCCGACGTGCCCACCGCCCATGCCGAGCGGCTGCTGAACCGGCTCGCGGAGCATCACCTGCTCGACGAACACCTCCCCGGCCGCTACTCGATGCACGACCTGCTGCGCCTGCTGGCGGCCGAACTCGCCGACGCCGAGGAGGACGAAGCGGGTCGCGCCGAGGCGACCGGGCGCTTGACAGCCCACTACTACGCGGCGGTCTCGGCGGCGGCCGAAGACCTGTACCCTCACCTGCTCCATCTGCCCGAGGCCGAGACCCCACCCGGGGCGGAGCGGCAGGACGCCTCACCGGTCTTCGACAGCGGCGAGAGCGCGCTCGGCTGGCTCGACGCCGAGCGCGCCAACCTCGGCGCACTGATTGCGTGGCTCGCCAACCGCGGCCGCCACCGCGACGCGTGGCGCCTCGCGAACCGGTTCAACGGCTACTTCGTCCTGCGACGCCGCACGGCGGACTGGCGCGTCGTCGCGCAGGTCGCGCACCGCGCCGCGCTGGCCGAGGGCGACCTGACCGCCGAGGCCGCCGCCGAGCTGCACCTCGGCATGGTCGAGGAACTCGGCCCCGAAACCGACGTGTGGCAGGCGGCCCGGCACTACACCCGCGCGGCTGAACTGGCGGAACGGGCCGGGTGGACCGAGTGCCAGGCCGTCGCGGTCAACAACCTCGCCGGCTCGTCGTGGATCGCCGCCCGCATCGACGAGACCATCGGCTATCTGACCGAGGCACTCACGCTGAACCGCAAGAGCGGACGGCAGGCCGGGGAGGCGGTCACCCTCGCGAACCTCGGCGTCGCGAAACTGGAACGGGCGCGCGAGGACGAGTACGAATATCACCGACCGCGCGGCGGCGACACCGAAACCGACCTCCCCGATACTCCCCCGCTCGGCATACCCCATGAGTGCGTGCGCGAACAAAGCCGGTCCGAAGCCCTCGAACTGCTCACCGAGGCGCTGCGTCTGCACCGCGAGGTCGACGACCGGCGCAACGAGGCGGACACCATGCGGCAGCTGGCCGAGGCGCACCGCGACCACGGCGACTGTCATCGTGCGCTGACCTTGGCCAACCATGCCCTCCAGGTCGCCCGCGGCACCCGGGACGTGCGCATGGAGGCGAACGCGCTCAGCACGCTCGCGACCGTGCACGCCCGGCTCGGCTCGGCGCAGGAAGCCCACGAGCACCACGCCTCGGCACTCCTACTCACCGAGCATGTCGGCGCGCCGCGGCATCGTGCCCAGATCCTGCGCGACCTCGTAGACAGCCATGCGCGGCTGGGCGAACCCGACGACGCACGGCTGCGCCTGAACGAGATGCTCGCCTTGGCCCGCGAGCTCGGGTCACGCCTCATCGAACGCCAGGCGCAGCGCCTCGCGCAAACGATCCCCTCTGGGTCCGCGTACTGTCCGCCGCAGCCTTGATGCCGTTGCTGTGTGGCGCAAGGTCGCTCGTGTGTGCTGAGCAGCTGCGTGGTCGGTGCGGACGTCAGTGATCAGAATCGGCGTCCGACGCGGCGAGGAAACGCGTCCTGTCGGCGATCGCCCGCTCGATCTGGCCGGTCGCGCGGCCTTGACATCTCAATTGGACTAGACCACTCTCACCAGAGTATGCGATGCATCGGCGAGGCATCGAGTACGCGGATCACAGCCCCCGCGACGCTCCACGCGTTCGATGGGTCCGGCGCCGCGCTGCCTGCCGAGAAATCCCACCCGCATGCGGCGAAGTCCTCCGGCGTCTCTGTGGTCGTGCACCTCCATCAGGGCTCTACACCGCGCCATGCCATGAAGCGAGGGACTCACCGGATGAGACTGACCAAGGATTCACTGATTCGCACCGTTCGGCGCCGCGCCGTGGCCGTGCTCGGAGCCGTC
>NZ_DASZGI010000358.1:0-4725 GCF_035938995.1 Actinocrinis sp. | reverse complement strand
GCGCTTGGGGAGGCGGGGCCTGCCGGTGCCGGTGGCGACGCGGACGAAGAGGACGGCGCCGAGCCCGGGGCCGCGGGCTCGACGAGAATCGTCGCCGGGTGTCCGCCCACGGACGCCGGCTGCGAGGTCGACCCGCGCCCGACGCTGGTGCCGATCGTCGCGTTGAGCCGGGTGAGCGCTTCCTGCGCGTTTGTGTACGTGATCACCGACACGGTCACCGCGGGATCTGTCGCGTTGCCCATCTCGTCGATCCCGATGCCGAAGCCGCAGGTGACCCGCCCGGTGCGGCCGATGTTCGGCAGCGGGGCGTAGCTGCCGTAGGTGTTGTCGCCACTCTGCGGGGAGCCGAAGGCCGTCTGGAGGTTCGACTCGGTCAGGATCGCGGAGCAGGTCTTCGGCAGAGCGCTCGCCGCCTCGGTTGGGCCGTCCAGCGGCGAGTAGGTCTTCGGTGCCGAGGGCGAGGCCGCGCTCGAACGTGTCGCGGCGACGTTGTGCGAGGGCGTGCCCGTCGAACACGCGGCCAGGGCGCCCAGCAGCGCCGCCGCGCAGATCGGCGCGCGTAGTGCCGGGCCCGGCGCGACCAGCATCAGCATGGCCGACACGGTACCGGCCCCGAACGGCTTTATGGAGTGTTGCTTCTCAGACCGGCCATCCCGTGCGCCTGCGCGATCAGCTCATACGACCGGCGGCGGTCCTCCGGGCCGTGTATCAGCGCTGTGATCATCAGCTCATCGGCATCGGTGCGATCGCGCAGCGCGGCCAAGCCGCGGCGCACCTCCTCGCCGTCGCCGAGCACGAAATTGCCGAGCCAGCGGTCGATGAAGTCCTGCTCCGCCGGCGTGTACGGATACTGCGCCGCCTGCTCGGGCGTCGGAATCCGGCCGGGCTGGCCCCGGCGCAACCGCATCATCGACAGCGCCGCCGGACCGGCCAGCCACCGCGCCCGCTGCGCCGAGTCGGCCGCGATCGCCGCGACGCTCACCATGGCGTACGGCTTGTCCAGCGTCTCCGAAGGCCGGAACGCCTCTCGATACAGCTCGAGCGCCTCGAGCGTGCCGCCGCCGGCGAAGTGATGCGCGAACGCGAACGGCAAGCCCATGAGCCCGGCCAACTGGGCGCTGAACCCCGACGAACCCAGCAGCCAGATCGGCGGGCGCCCTTCCTGCGGCGCACCCGAACGGCCCGGCACCGCGCGCAGGCCCGCGTAGCGGTGGCCGGGCGGGAACGCGTCGTCCAGGAACCGCGCCAGATCCGCGACGTGCTGCGGGAACTCCTCCGCCGACCCCGCCGGCCGGCCCAGCGCGCTCGCCGTCGCCGGATCGGTGCCCGGCGCGCGGCCCAGTCCGAGGTCGATCCGCCCCGGGTGCAGCGCGTGGAGGGTGCCGAACTGCTCGGCGACGATCAGCGGCGCGTGGTTTGGCAGCATCACGCCGCCGGAGCCGAGGCGGATCGTGGAGGTCGCCGCGGCCAGATGCGCGAGCAGCACCGGCGGAGAGGAACTGGCGACGCCGGGCATGCCGTGGTGCTCGGCGACCCACAACCGGTGGTAGCCCCACTCCTCGACCCGCCTGGCCAGCTCCGTCGTCGCGGCCAGCGCCTCGCCCGGGGTCTGACCCTCGCCGACCGGCGCCAGATCCAGCACCGACAGCGGGACCTCGGCACGACCCCGTGCGATGCCTCTTACCTGATCGGACAGACTCGGCGTGCTGTTTTGCCCCGTTTGCGGTACCACAGACTCCTCCACGCCAGAGGCAACCCGCGGACCAGGCGCGATTGTTCCCGTGCGCACGCGACCCGAGCCCCCTTCCACGGCGCGGCGGGGGTCGGCGAGTACTCTGTGTAAGGAGCGCCGCCATGGAGACCGGCAACGGGCGCCGGTCACCCTAGGCGGCCCGCGCATTCTTCCCGCCAGCGGCGAAAGGCAGGACCTGTGACCGAGGCGAGCACTCCCCCGGAATGGCTGGGCGACGCGGTGATCTACCAGATCTACCCGCAAAGCTACGCAGACTCCAACGGAGACGGGATCGGCGACCTGCGGGGCATCGCCGCACGCCTCGACTACCTGGTCCGCCTCGGGGTCGACACCATCTGGATCAATCCGTGCTTCGTGTCCGAGTTCAAGGACGCCGGATACGACATCGAGGACTACTTCACGATCGCGCCGCGGTACGGCACCAACACCGACCTCGCCGCCCTGATCGTGCGGGCCCGCTCGCACGGCATCCGGGTCATGCTCGACCTGGTCCCGGGCCACACCTCGCACCTGCACCCCTGGTTCCTCGCCTCCGCCGACGACCCCGGCGACGACCGCTACATCTGGAGCGACTCCGAGCAGC
Source organism: Actinocrinis sp. (assembly GCF_035938995.1). Taxonomy (GTDB): domain Bacteria; phylum Actinomycetota; class Actinomycetes; order Streptomycetales; family Catenulisporaceae; genus DASZGI01. The sequence goes on along the minus strand of NZ_DASZGI010000358.1, from coordinate 2,389 downwards.
CGCCCGGCGACAAGTGGGTCGCCTCGCCCGGCCGGCGCCCCGGCTACTACCTGCCGAACTTCTACGCGATCCAGCCGGCGCTCAACTTCGGCTACGCCCAGATGGACCCGGCCGAGCCGTGGCGCGAGCCGGTCGACGCCCCGGGCCCCAGGGCCAACCGCGCCGCGCTGCGCGAGATCATGGCCCACTGGTTCGACCTGGGCATCGCGGGCTTCCGGGTGGACATGGCGTACTCCCTGGTCAAGGGCGATCCGGACCGCTCCGCCACCGCCGAGCTGTGGCGGGAGATGCGCGAGTGGATCGACCGCGAGTACCCCGACCGGGTGCTGCTGTCCGAGTGGGGCGACCCGAAGCAGTCCGTCGTCGCCGGGATCCACTCGGACTTCTTCCTGCACTTCGCCGGCCGGGCGCTGCGCTCGCTGTGGGACAACGGCCAGGGCAGCCATTCGTCGGACTGGGTCGAGGTCGGGTCGTGCTACTTCGCCCCCGAGGGCGGCGGCTCGATGCGCGACTTCCTCGCCGCCTGGGCCGAGGCGGACGAGGCCATCGGCAAGGCCGGATTCGTCGCGCTGCCGACCGCCAACCACGACTTCTCCCGGCTGACCTGCGGCACCCGCACCCGCGACATGGTCGCCCCGGCCTTCGCGTTCCAGCTGACCTGGCCCTCGCTGCCGGTGATCTACTACGGCGACGAGATCGGCATGCGGTACGTCCCCGGCCTGCCGGACAAGGAGGGCTCGCAGCTCGGCACGCAGGCGCGCCAGGGCTCGCGCACCCCGATGCAGTGGGACGACACGCCGGGCGCGGGATTCTCCACCGCCCCGGCGGACCAGTTCTACCTGCCGATCGACCAGGACCCGGACCGCCCGTCGGTCGCCGAGCAGGAGAACGACGAGGACTCGCTGCTGAACCAGGTCCGGCGGCTCATCGCGCTGCGGCGTCAGATCCCGGCGCTCGGCACCGGCGGCACGGTCGAAGTGCTCAGCGACGGATACCCGTTCGCGTATGTGCGCGGCGGCACGCACCTGGTCGTGGTGAACCCGCGCGCGAAGGCGGCGTCGCTCGATGTGGCCGGGCTGGCCGAGGCGCGGCTTTTGGCCGGCCACGGCGGGGTGGCTATCGGTACCCACGCAATCGACGTCGAGCCGTTCTCCTACGGCGTGTTCGAGTTGGCGGAACCGCGCTGAGCGAGGCGGAGCCGTGCCCGGGGACAACGGGCACGGCAAGGGTGGGGTCGCGCGTCGGTGCGCGACCCTCGCGCGGTGGGCCGGTCAATGTTCGGCCGGTGCGAGCCCCGCGTAGACGTAGACGCGCAACATCACGCCGTTTTGCTCCTCATGCTCGCCGGTGCGTGTCCAAAGGTGGGCGCCAGAGCCGTCGGCGGCGCGCCATCGCACGGATTCGGCGGGCTCGCTGATGTGGATCTGCCTCGGGCCGACGGGCTGCGGGCCGCCGCGCAGGACGACGTTCGGATGCGGGGAGTCACTCACCTTTCCAGTGGACCACTGCTGACGCACTTTCCCCAGCCGCCGGGCTGGTGGGCGCGTCCGCCCGGGTGAATTCCGCGCCGGACGGTACGCCGGGGCGCACCAACGGCGCGTCCGATTCCTTCAAGACGCCGCGCGCGCCGGGTGCGTAAGGTCGGCGGCATGACTCCCAAACCCCAACTGGATGTGATCGGCCTCGTCGTCGCGGACATGGGCAAGGCGCTGGCGTTCTATCGGCGCCTCGGCGTGGAGATCCCGGCCGGCGCGGACGCGGAACCGCACGTCGATGTGGTGCTGCCCGGCGGCCTGCGGCTGGCCTGGGACACCGTGGACACCATCCGCTCCTTCGACCCGCACTGGACCGCCCCCAGCGGCGGAGCCCGCATGAACCTGGCTTTCCACTACGACTCGCCCGCCGCGGTGGACGCCGCGTACGCCGACATGGTGAATGCCGGATACGACGGCCACCTGCCGCCCTGGGACGCGTTCTGGGGCCAGCGCTACGCCGTGCTGCACGACCCGGACGGCAACGACGTGGCGCTCTACGCCCCGGCGTCCGGCGGCTGAGGGCTGCCTGGCGCGGGCGGGGGAGCGAGCAGATCGCCGAGCGAGAGGCCTGCGAAGTCCCTGACCTCCCGGGAGAGATGCGCTTGGTCGCTGTACCCCGCGGTGATCGCGACCTCGGCGAACGGCATCCCGGCGCGGGCCAGGTCCAGCGCCCGGTTGAAGCGAAGGATGCGGGCGAGCGTCTTCGGTCCGTATCCGTACGCGGTCAGGCTGCGCCGATAGAGCTGACGGTCGCTCAGCCCCACGATCCGCGCGGTCTCCGCGACGCTCGCCCCCGCGGCCAGCCCGCGAGCCACCGTGCGTGCGACCGGGTCGGCTGGATCGTTCGCGCGCAA
>NZ_DASZGI010000357.1:0-3264 GCF_035938995.1 Actinocrinis sp. | reverse complement strand
ATCGTCTCCGCGGCCTGTCCGGCAGTCGTCTGACCGCTCGCTTGCGAGCACACCCCTCTTTCATCCGACGACGTCGCCATTAGCCACTTGAGGAGACCCGTGCATGTGCACGCCAGCCGAGAGTTCGGATCATGAGTAGCTGGAGCAGCCTGCTCGACGGGCGGATGCGCCCGGAGTGGGCCGAGGAGATCGCCGACTTCGAGGCGCAGATCGAGCTGCGCCTGCAGGGCAGGCTGGATGAGAAGGTGTTCGCCGAGACGCGCCTGCGCCGCGGCGTGTACGGGCAGCGCTACGACAACGGGCAGCGCTTCGACGGCTACGCCACGCGCGAGCTGGACTTCGCCGACAAGCCCACCAAGGGCCCGGACACCCAGTGGGACGCGCCGGGCATGCAGCGCATCAAGTTGCCGTTCGGCGGGTTGACGCCGGAACAGCTCGAGGTCATCGCCGACTGCGCCGAGGAATACTCGGACTCGATCCTGCACGTCACCACCCGGCAGGACGTTCAGCTTCATTTCGTTCACATCGAGGACACCCCGGACCTGATGCGTCGGCTTGCCGCGGTCGGGGTCACCACCCGCGAGGCGTGCGGCAACTCGGTCCGCAACGTCACCGCGTGCCCGCTGGCCGGGGTGTGCCACACCGAGGCGTTCGACGTCGCGCCGTACGCGCGCGCATTGATGGAGTTCCTGCTCGGCCACCCGGACGTACAGGACTTCGGGCGCAAGTTCAAACCCGCGTTCTCTGGTTGTGAACATGAAGCATGCGGGCTGGTGCAGATGCACGACGCCGGTTACGTCGCGCGCGTCCAGGACGGCCGCCGTGGCTTCAAGGTCGTGGTGGGCGGTGGGCTGGGCACCGTGCCGCGGCAGGCCGAGGTGCTCAGCGAGTTCACGCCGGTCGAGGACTTCCTGGTCCAGACCCAGGCGATCGCCCGGGTCTTCGCGCGCCTCGGCGAGAAGAAGAACCGCAACCGGGCCCGCATGAAGTTCCTCGTCAACAAGCTGGGCATCGAGGAGTTCCGGCGGCTCGTCGCCGAAGAGCAGCAGACTATCCCGTACGACCCGCGCCACCACGGGTTCGTCGAGAACTTGCCGGTAACCGCCGGAGAACCGGTTCGCGAGCCCGCCGAGATGAACGGCGCGCCACGCCTGGACGGCTTCGAGCGGTGGAACCTGACGAACGTGCGCACCCAGCGGCAGCGCGGCTACCGGGTGGTGACCGTTCACCTGCCGATCGGTGACCTCACCAGCGAACATGCGCGCGGCCTGGCCGACATCGCGCGCACGTACTCCGGCGATCGGATGCGCACCACCGTCGAACAGAACATCGTGCTGCGCTTCATCGCGGACGCCGACTTGCCCGCGGTCTATGAGGCGCTCGGCGCGCTCGGGCTCGCGTCGGCCGGCGCGGGCACGATCGCCGACGTCACGGCCTGTCCCGGCACCGATACGTGCAAGCTGGGCATCGCGTCGAGCCGTGGCCTGGCCGGCGTGCTGCGCGAGCAGTTGGCGCCGCGCGCCGCGCAACAGGACGCGGCGGTCAACGAGATGTCGATCAAGATCTCCGGCTGCTTTAACAGCTGCGCACAGCACCACCTGGCCGACATCGGCTTCTACGGGAACTCGCGCGGCATGGACGGGCGCCAGATGCCGCACTTCCAGGTGATCCTCGGCGGCCAGCGCACCGGGAATGCCGCGAAGTACGGCATGGCCGTCGGTGCGGTGCCCTCGAAGAACGCACCGAAGGTGGTCGACGCGCTGACCGACGCCTACCTCGCCGGTCGCGAGGACGGCGAGTCGTTCCAGGACTGGTCGCAGCGGATGGGCAAGCGTGGGCTGAAGGGCATCGTGCAACCGTTCATGGAACTGCCGTCCTATGCCGACGCCGCGGACTTCTACATCGACTTCGCCGATGCCCGGCTGTTCGCGATGGCCGACCACGGCGTCGGCGAGTGCGCCGGCGAGGTCGTCTCGTTGTTCGGCATCGAGGTGGTGAAGGCCGAATCCGAGGTGTTCGACGCCCAGCTGGCGCTCGAAGAGCAGGGCGACGCGGATCAAGCCGAAGAGCATGCCTACCAGGCGATGCTCGCGGCCGCCCGCGCCTTGGTGCGCACCGAGTTCATCGACGTGACGCATGACCCGGAGGAGATCGTCAAGGAGTGGAAGAGCCGCTTCTTCGACACCGAGAAGTTCTTCGACCGCTTCGCCGGCGGCAAATTCGGCCAGTTCCTCCTCGACCGGCACGCCGACCCGACGCCTTCCGGGAATCCCACGACGGCCGGTCAGCGCGTCGAGGAGGCGCAGTTGTTCATCGAGGCGGCGCACGCCTGCGAGGCCAAACTGGAAGCGGAGAAGACGGCGATCAAGGTCACGGCGGGCAGCAAATGAAGCCGCAGCGACTGACCTTGGCCGTGACAGCCAGCCCGGCTGCCGATCTGGAGCCGGCGCTGGGGGTGTTCCACCGGTTCATCCAGCGCAGTCTGGTTGAGGGCCGCCTCCTCGACGTCGCCGACTATCGGCACGTCCCGAACGGACCGGGCGTGATGCTGGTCGGCCAGGACGTCGACTACGGGATCAGCCCGCATGCGTTCACCGTGACGATCAAGCGGCGCGGCGACGATGCCACCACCCAGTTCAGGGACGCCGTACGGATGGCGCTCGGCACGATCGACGCGATCGACGCCGACGGCGCGCTGCCGTGCCGGTTCGACCCGACGCGGATGCGCGTGTCGGTGGCCGACCGCAAGCTGGGGACGCACGCGCAGATACAGTCCGCCTTGCTGGCCGAAATCGCACCGGCGGTCGAGACGTTGTTCGGCCCCGACGCCGCAGTCGATCCCGTCGCCGCCGCCGACCCCCGGCAGGCACCGCAGATCACGGTGCGGGCGGTGTCCGCCGACGGTGTGCTGGCCAAGCTGGGCGGCTCACAGGCGCCCATGCAGAGCCCGTGGGACATCACCGTGCGGGACCTACAGCGGCTGCGCGAGTCCGGCGCCGACCTCACACTGCTCGACGTCCGCGAGGAATCCGAATACGCGACGGTGAACATCGGCGGGACGCTCATCCCACTCGGCCAGCTCGACGACCGGCTCGGGGAGCTCGACCCGTCGGGCCACGTGATCACCCACTGCCGCGCCGGGTTCCGCGGCGCCCAAGCGGTGGCGAAGCTTCGCGCCGCCGGGTTCGAGAACGCGTGGAATGTCAACGGTGGCCTGATGGCCTGGATCGACCACGTGGACCCGACACTGCCGCGCTACTGACG
>NZ_DASZGI010000356.1:0-3580 GCF_035938995.1 Actinocrinis sp. | reverse complement strand
CGGCCGATCACGATGGCCAGCTCGCCCTCCCAGTCATAATCCGGGGCCTCGCCGCGGGGCAATGGCACCGACGTGACCGGGCCACCGATGGTGGTCGTCGGGGGTTTCATGAAGAAGAACGGCGCGGCGCGGGGATCGGGGCGCGCCGTCTTCATCTCCTCGGCGTGGGAGTAGTAGTTCGCGCCGGCGCACAGAACCTTCCGCGGGAAGGTGACGGGAGCGACAAGCCGGGCATCCGGAACGATCGGGAGTGCGTGTGGATCGAGAGCCCGAAGTTGTCCGTTCCATTCGGGCCACGCGTCAAGGATCGCGAGCACGGTGTCCGGCCAGTTCCCGGGCAGCGCGCGGACCACACCGTCGTGCTGCACCCCCGCCCTGACCGTGCCATCGGCTGTGTATTGCACAAGGAGCAGTCCGGTCGTCATTGTCACCACCTTTGTAGTCGGGTAGGAGCCGGCGCGTTACGCCGGGCGCCGGCCTCAAGCGCACGCAGCACCTGCGCGCCGACCTCGATCGACTGGATTCCCTGCTGAGGGCTCTTCTCGGCCCGGCCGTCCGCGGACATTCAGGCCACGCTGTCGCTGACCCGGAGCACGGTGTGGCCCACCGCGGTCCCCTTGATCACCGCGTCGTGCACCGCGGCCGCGGCCTCCAGCGCCTCCTCGTGCACCAGGCCGGGCGGCAGCCGGAACCCGTCGCGCACGAGATTCCAGAAATCCAGCGTGGTGCGCGCGGTCGCGGTGCGCACGCCGAGCAGGGAGATGCTGCGGATATACAGCGGCGCCGCCGGGACCCGGAGTGTGGGCAGGTCGGGCGTCCCGATCGCACCGGAGATCACGATGCGCGCGCCGTTCATCAGGGCCGGGAAGTAGCGGTCGAACACGTCAGGCGCCGCAACATTGTCGATCACCGAGTCTGGCCCGTCTCCCCCCGCTGCCTCCCAGATGGCCTGGGTGAGGTCCTCGCGCCCAGAATCGAGCACGGTGATGCCGAGGCCGGGCGCGACCGCCGCGACCCGGCGGGTGAGCCCGGTGACGCGGGCGCCGAGCCTGGACGCGAGGACCGCAAGGACCGTGGCGAGGGCGCCCGTCACGCCGGTGATGAGCACCTCGCTGCCGGCGGTCACCGCCGCCACCCGCAGCTGAGTCAGGGCGATAGGGCCGGTCGCGGCCAGCGCCGCCGCCTCGGACATCTCGATCCCGTCGGGCAGGACGTGCAGGCTGCCGACGGGCACCCGGGTGAGCTCGGCGTAGGAACCCCAGCGGTGAATGCCCACCATCTCCAGCTGGCTGCATTCGTACTCCCGGCCCGACCGGCAGGCGACGCACTCGCCGCAGGTGTGCGAGTTCATCGCGGCGACCCGCTGGCCCACCAGTGCGGGGTCAACGCCGTCGCCGACGGCCTCCACGACGCCGGCGAAGTCGCCCCCCAGCACATGCGGCAACGTAATCTGCCGCGAGAAGGGATGCCGGCCGGAGCGGGCGGCGACATCGCGGGTGCGCGAAACCTCCACCGCCGCGACGCGGACCAGTGCCTCCCCCGCCTGCGGGGAGGGGTCGGGCACTTCCTCGATCTCCAGCACGCCGGGATCTCCGAACGCCCGCATGACCACCGCGCGCATCAGTGCGCCATCATCTCCGGATCGATCGGGCCCCATTTGTTGACGGCCTCGAGTCCGACGCCCCAGACCTGAGGCACCTGCGGCCAGTGCTCGTGCCACGGCCGGGGCTGGAACTGGCCGGTCGCCTCGTCGTGGATGATGTCGATCTCGGTGAAGAGCTCCACCAGGTTGCCGTCGGGGTCGTGGTGGTAGGTGAAGATGTTGTGGCCGACGCCGTGACGGCCTGGTCCCCACTGCAGCCGGATGTTCCGGCTGGCCAGGTGGTCGAGCGCATCTTTCAGGTGCACGATGTCGCGCATCTCGAAGGCGACGTGGAACAGCCCGTGCTTCTTGACGCTGCGCATCAGGTTGATGGCGTGATGATCGGCGTTACAGCGCAGGAACGTGAAGAAGTCTCCGATGGTGTCGGACCACCGGAAGCCGAGCACATCGGTGTAGAAGCTCTGCGCACCCTCGAGGTCTTCCACGTACGACGCGATATGGCCGAGCTTGGTCGGCCTGATGCCGAACGCGGTCGGCACCCCGCTGGCCTCCTGGCCCTGGTAGAGGTAGATCGGCGTCGCCGTTTCCGGTTCCGGGAGCGTAAGGGCGGCGCGGATCTCGGGCTGAGGGTCGGAGCGCAGCTCGGCGTCGAGGCCCAGCTTCTTGAGGTCGCGCTGGACATCGGTGAGCGATCCGGCCACCTCGAAGCCGACCGCGGCGCGGCCGTCACGCTCGCCCGGCTGGACGATCACGCAGTGATGGTCGATACCGGTGGTGAGGTACGTCGTGGTTCCGGACCGCTCGGTGACCACGAGGCCAAGCGCGTCCTGGTAGTAATGCACGAGCCGTTCCGGATCGGGGGTGCGGATCTCGTAGAACCCGGGCTTGGTGACGGGCGCCGGGGCGCGGTTATCCGAGCTTGTCGTCATGCGCCTACTCCTCGAGGCTAGAGAAGAGCGGTACCGCTACGGTGGCCGCGGCCTGCGCGTCGCGCCCGCTCCTCGTTTCTGCTGTGGCCGGTAACCGCGGTTTCGGGCCGGCACCTCCGCCCCGCGGTCATCGTCATCCTTCTGCGGCGAGGGCGGCTGCGGTCTGACGGGGCGGCGCGGGGACGGCGTAGGAGCCGACGACCTGCTGCCTGATTTGGCCGATGCCCTCGACGTGGCTGACGAGCTCGTCGCCGGGCTTGAGGAAACGGGGCGGTGTCCTGCTCATCCCGATACCGGACGGCGTGCCGGTGAAGACGAGGTCGCCGGGGAACAGAGGGGTGATGTGGGAGAGCCATCCAACCAGGGCCGGAACGCCGAACACCATCCCCGAGGTCCGGTCCAGCTGCAGGGTCTCGTCGCCCAGCCGGCAGCCGATTTCGAGGTCGTCGGGGTCAGGGAACTCGTCGGGGGTGACAAGGACCGGGCCGGTGGGTCCGAAGCCGGGGAAAGACTTGGCCAGGCCGAACTGGGGCGCCGGGCCGGAGCGCTGCATGATGCGCTCGGACAGGTCCTGCCCGACGGTGAGACCGGCGACCACCGCCCGGGCCTGGTCCTCGTCGATCCGGTAGGCGTGCGCGCCGATCACGGCGACCAGTTCGACCTCCCAGTCGACGTTGCCGTGCGGCAGGGAAAGCTCGTGCTGTGGTCCTACGATGCACGACGGGAACTTGGTGAACACCACCGGAGTTGTCGGGAGGTCGTAGCCCGATTCCCGCGCGTGCTCAGCGTAGTTCAGCCCGATGGCGAACACCTGCCGCGGATGCGGGCTCGGCGCGCCGATGTGCTCGTCGGCGAGCCAAGCCGGGTCGCGCACGACCGGAACCGGTCCGTACTCGACGTCTGCCCAGGCCCGGAACTCCGCCCACCGGTCGAAGACCGCCGATGGGCTGGGGCCGAACCGGCCGCCGCTCGCCTCGAAGACGTCGATGGGCTCCTTGCCGTGCGCCATAACGGCACGTCCGGCGACGTTTGCGATCCGCATGTCTCG
>NZ_DASZGI010000355.1:0-3555 GCF_035938995.1 Actinocrinis sp. | reverse complement strand
TCGAAACTGATGCCCTTGAGGTTGCGGGCTTTGCGCCGGGCGAGGGCGAGCGCGCGCGGATCCGGATCGGAGCCGATCAGCTGAATTCCGGGACGGGTCCGCTTGGCGCGCACGGACAGATTTCCGGTGCCGCAGCCGATCTCGAGCACGTGCTGTCCGTCGGCGAGCTGAGCTTGGTCGATCAGCCTGCGATGGACCTTTGCCACACCGAGCGCCGCGGTGAACAGATCGTAGAACGGCAACAGGGCGTCGCGCCCGGCAGCCGGCAGGTAGTCGTGGGGGTCCTCGGCAGCTGTTGCCGTGGCTGAGATGGGACGATGCTTGGTCATGCAATCCATGGTGATACCTGATCTAGCGCGGTGATCGGTCGATCGTCGGCAGAAATAGGACTATCTTTGGTGGCGTGACCACGATGGTGAGGGCGGTGCGATACCGCGATGGCGTGCCGGTATACCGCTATCAGACCGCCCCGCAGGTGCCGCCGGTCTCGGTGCTGCGGTTTGACGACGGCCACCAGCCCGGCCACGGGCGGCGGCACATTCACGAATTCCCGGTGCTGCTCTACGTCGAGCGCGCCCGACAGCCGGTCGCCGGCGACTCGTCCGAGTCGATTCAAGACGGCGATGCCTACGTGGTGGCCGCCGACGAAGTCATCAATCCGGGCATCGTGACCACCATCGCCTCCGGGCGTGGACTGTTCTTCGATCCCACCGCTCTGGGCGGCGACATCCAGGCACCGTGGTCGTCCTGGCGCGCCCATCCCTTGCTGCTTCCGTTCCTGCACGCGGTCCCGGGCGGATTGCTGCGCCTCCACGTACCGCCCGCGCGGCGGCCTATTTGGTCTGCGACGATCGCCGCGATCGAGACAGAACTCTCAGACCGCGACGAGGGATATCGGCAGGCCGTTCTCGCCTATCTGACCGTCCTGCTCGTCGACGTCGCGCGCCTGGCCACGGACGTGGTCGGCGACCTGAGACGCAGCAACGAGACGCTGTTGGCAGAAGTATTCGACACGATCGAAAAGCGCTTCGCCGAACCCTTATCTCCCCGAGAGGTCGCCAAGAGCGTCGGAATGACCCCCGGCCACCTGACGACTCTGGTGCGACGCCGGACCGGGGGCACCCTCGGCGACTGGATCACCGAACGGCGCATGGCGCAGGCCCGGCGGCTGCTGACCGAAACCGACCTGCCGGTCAACGAGATCGCTCGCCGCGTCGGACTACCCGACCCCGGATACTTCGCCAGGGTGTTCCGACGCGGCAACGGGACAACACCGCGAGCGTGGCGTCTCAACACGCAGGCACAGCCACCCACGCTGCGCACGACGAGGGCCGACTTCGTGCCCTAAGAAACGGCCTATTCTCGCGTAAGACAGGTGATCTTGCCCGCCGCAGATCGTCAGGGTTGACACCGCCACCTCGTGATCGCACCTTGCACATGATTCGTATATGTCGATTCAGGCGGGGTCGGGGTCGCCGCTTATGAGCGCGTGATGCTTCCGCGCGGCTTCGGCACATCGATCAGTCGCTGCGCAACGCCGAGATGATGTTCAGCAAGAACGCGTAGGTGTCCGACTACTTCAACAGGCCGTAGACGATGAGCTCGCCGCCGGTGCCGAGGAAGACGCGGCCGTCGGCGACCGTCGGCAGGACGAAGTTGTCGTACGTCGGCACCGCGTCCCGGGACGGGTCCTGGGTTGTGCTGTACAGCTCCTTTGTCAGGTCGTCCGCCGCGTAAGCGCGCAACGCGGGTCCGTTCTCCTGATCCAGGATCCAGACGATGCCGCTGGCCGGGGCGGCTCCGTTACTGGAGCCGACCGGGATGCCGCCGGGGTAGACCAGCGTCTCAGGAGCCTGGGACGCTGGGGCGATCGCCAGCTTCCCGTTCGCCAGCCGCCACGCGGACAGATGGTCGGACTCGCCCGCCGTGTATACGTACTCCGCCTGCGAACTGGTCCAGGCCGTCTCGGCGCTCCAGACCCCGCCGACCACCGTCTGCGGCGGGGTCTCCTGGACCACGTCGTCGATCGACGTGTCGTTCATGTTCTTGCACGGATTCGGGATCGTGCGGTAGCCGCCGAGGTGGGTGCGGTCGAGGACGTCGATGGCGCCCTCCTTGCCGATCGCGATGATCTCGTTCGGCAGCAGAAGCGGCGCGCCCGAGCCGTAGTCCTGGTCGTGGTTGTTGAGGCAGCTCTGGTAGAACGGCGAGAAGTAGTCGATCACGCTCAGCGTGCCGTTTTCCGGCCGCATGCGCAGGACGGCGTCAGAGGCGTCCTTGCCGCCGGTGTTCAGGTCGAAGCCGCCGTTTCCGGTGATGAAGTAGATGTCCCCCTGCGCGTCCGCGGCGAGCGCGGTGGCCGACTGCCAGATGCCGCCGTCGAAGCTGTTCGGGGTCGAGTTGTACACGGTCGTGCGGCGCAGGTCGCTCGCCTGGTAGCCGAGAATCCAGCCGTGGTTCGGGTCGTGGTCGCAGTAGGACGCGAACGCGACGTAGACCACGCCGTTGTCGAGCAACAGTCCCGCATGCTGCTGCTCATCGTGTGCTGAGAACGTCAGCACGCCGCCGCTCGACCCCGACCCGGTGCCCGGCACCGACGCCGAGATCAGCACCGGCCGCATCGTGTCCCGCCCCGTGCGGATGTCGACGGCGTGGATGTAGTCGGCGAGCGTCGAGCCGATCTTCAGCGCGACCACCGCGTAGAGCGTGTCAGTGGCCGGATCGATCACGGGGGTCCCGACGATGCCGAAGGTGGGAGTGATCGAGGTGCACTTCAGGCCTGCCGAGGGCACTGCGGTGGCGCCGTTGACCAGGAAGGACGTATGCCACAGCGGAGCCGGGGCGGCCGCGGCGTCCGGACCCGGGCCGGCGGCCGACGCGGTGGCCGCATCGGCGTCGAACGCGTAGAGGCTGTCGTTCTCGGTCGCGACGATGACCGTGTTGTGTACGCCACCGGCCACGTGCAGCCCGGGCACGAAGAGCGGCTGCGCGTAAATCTTCCCGTCCACGGGATAGGCGATGCGCCGGCCGAAGTCGCCGGAGCTGACATTGCTGTCGTTCAGCGTGGTCTCGTTGCCGTTCCAGCCGACGCGGCTATTGTCACCCCGTTGAGTCAACACGGCCGTGTCGGCGGGCGCGGCGGGGGAGTCCTGGGCACTCGGCGCGTCGGTCGCGGCGACGAGATGGCCCCGCCAGTCCGCCGTGCTCGCCGCGTTGGAGCCATCGCTGCCGCCGTTAGTACAGGCAGCGGCGCCGCACAGAACCGCGAGCGCGAGGGCCGTCCAGCAGGACCGAAGGCGTGATCCACCCGGTCTACGGACCGTGATTGCCAGGTCACAGAACACCTTGACCGCCTCCGTGGGCCGCCCTACACTCCGGCTAGTTCCTAGTTAGTCACGTTTCCTAACTGGATAAGTTAGCTGTTGGGCGGGCGTTGCCGCGTCGTGGTGATCGAGAGTTCGCGTGTGGTCGCGCTTGTGGCCGGGGCTGGTCGGGTCGATGCTGGCTGGGTCGATCGCGGTCGACGTCGACGCACTATGGTGCGGGCGAGCCCGT
>NZ_DASZGI010000354.1:0-24491 GCF_035938995.1 Actinocrinis sp. | reverse complement strand
CCCGGTCCCCGGCGGCCAGGGCCATGCGCACCAGGTACGGCGTCTCCTCGTTGCGCTCGTCCCGGCGCAGCCCGGGCGGCATGCCCAGCCAGCTGGCCAGCAGCTCCAGCGCGCGGGCGGCGTCACCGTCGGCCTCGGCGGCCAGCGCGCGCGCCTCGAAGACGTAGACCACCCGCCTGGTCAGGTTCTGCGGGTCCTGGTCCCGGGGCACCAGCTGGTCGACCGCGGCCATGTGCCGCCCGGCCGCGGCGCGGTCCCCGCGGTGCAGCTCGATCAGCGCGGCCAGGGCGTGCAGGTGCACCTCGTTGGATGTCAGCAGATACTCCGGGTCGATGCTCTCCAGGTACACGAGCGCTTCGTCCCAGCCGCCGCGGTGGTAGGCGATGGTGGCCGCCGCGCCGAGGATGGCGCTGGTGCGCACGGTGCCCACCCGCTCGGCCAGCACGAGCGCCGGCTCGAGTAGTTGCTCGTACTGCTGCACGTGCCCCTGCTGGAAGTGCCAGATCAGCTGGTTGTACGTCATCAGCATGCGCAGATCGGTGGACTCCGGGTCCTCGCCGAGCACGGCCATGCCCTGCCGCAGGTGCTCGAGTGACTCCTCGAACTGGGTGGCGATCGAGGCCGCGTGATGCGCGTAGGCGATCGAGAACGGGTCGCCGGAGCGCTGCGCGGCGTCCAGCGCTTCGCGGACCCGCACGGCCTCCTGCGCGCGGCGGCCCGAGACGGCCAGCATCAACGCGCCCACGGACAGCAGCCGCGAACGCCAGGACAGCGGCAGCCCTTCGTCGGCCAGGGCCTGCTCCGCGATGTCCAAGCCCTGCTGCGCCCGGCCCAGCCGCCCGGCCGAGCGCACCGCGAAGAACGCCGCCCGCGCCCCGAGCTCAATGTCCCGCGTGCGCCGGGCCACCTCCTGCGCCGCCTGCATCACCTGCTCGTCCCGGCCCAGCAGGAACAGCGCCTGCATCCTGGCCGCCGCCAGCTGCTCCCAGCGCGGGTCCTCGTGCTGCGCCGCGACCGGCAGGGCCCGGGCCAGCAGCTGCTCCGCCACACTCGGCGCCCCGTACAGCGAGGCGGCCGGCACCCGCATCAGCCAATCCAACGCCCACGGGTCCAGCTCGCCGGGCATCGCCAGCAGCTGCCGGGCCACCAGATCCGAGCCCGCCCCGCTCTCGGCCAGGCTGCGCGCAATGTGGCCGTGCAGCGCGCGGTGCAGCCCCGCCGGGGTCTGCCGCACCAGAACCTGGCGCACCACCTCGTGCCGAAACGACAGCGGCTCCCCGTCGTCGACCACCCCCGCGGCCACCGCCTCGGCCACCACATCGGCCACCTTCAGCGGGGAGATCCCGGCCACCGTCGCCAACTGCCCCGGATCGAACCGCAGACCCAGCAGCGCGGCCAGCCGCAGCGTCTTGACGGCTTCCTGCGACAGGAAGCCCAGCCGGCGGCCCACCGCCTGCGCCAGCGAGTCCGGCACCACCCCGGGCGCGCCGCTGAACTCCGCCACCGCGGACCCCGCCCCCTCCGGCGGGCGCACCGTCACCAGCCCCTGACTAAGCAGCGCCTCCACCAAGGCGTGCACATACAACGGATTGCCGCCCGCCCGTTCCAACTCGGCGCGCAGCAGCGGCCCCGGCGGCGCCCCCGCGATCTGCCCGGCCAACACGGCAGCCTGCGCCGCGTCCAACGCCCCCGGCTCCAGGATCGTGCCGCCCGCGTCGCGCACCGACTCGCGCAACCGCGCCACCGCCTGACGCTGCGCCGCCGGCCTGCTCACCCCGACCAGCAGCAGCGGAATCTGGCCCACCGTGCGCGCCAGCCGACCCCACACCCGCAGGCTCGGCTCATCCGCCCACTGCACATCCTCCACCGCCAACACCAGCGGACCATGCCCGCACAACCGGTCCACCAACTCCAACATCCGCTCCGCCGCCGCCAACAGCGGATCAGCCGCCTGCACCCCGCCGGTCTGCCCGCCCAACAGCCCCGCGATCTCCCGGCGCGCCTCGTCAGCCGCGTGCCCCGACACGCCCAGACACGCCGCCATCAACCGCAGCGGGAACGCCTCCATCAACTCATCCCCGGTGGCCCGCAACCCGCTCCCGCCCAGTTCGCCCACCCGCGCCAGCAACGCGTCCACCAGGGCTGTCTTACCGATCCCGGGCTCGCCCTCGATCCACAGCACCCCGCCACGCCCGCGCATCACACCCTCGGCCAAGTCGCGCACCGTGCCGAGCTCCGCCGCCCGGCCCACCAACTCCGGCGCCGTCCCAGACCCCTGTCGCGACAACGTCACCGTCCCACCCTCGCCGCCGCTACCACACGCACCGTGCTCCCAAGCTAGCCCAAACCGCCAACCGGCGATATCGAAAACGAATTCTCCGCGGCGAGGCGATCTCAGCAGTGCATGTTCGAGTGCTCATTCGGGCAGACCGTCTGTGTGCTCAGCCGATTCGCGAGTGCCTTTGCCTACCGTGAGGCCTGTGGAGCTAACAGACAAGCACATCGTGATCACCGGCGGGGCCGGCGGTATCGGCCGTGCCCTGGTTGAACGGTTCACCGCGGAGGGAGCGCGCGCGATCGTCGTCGCGGACGCGGACCTCGACGGGGCCCGAGCGGTCGCGCAGGAGTTCGGCGCCACGGCGCGGAGACTCGACGCAGGGTCCGAACAGGACGTCACGGGGCTGATCGACTTCGCGACCGAGACGCACGGCCCCATCGACGTCTACTTCTCCAATGCCGGCGTGGGCGGCCCGGCGGCCGGACCCGAGACGCCGGACTCCGAATGGGACCGGCTGTGGCGCATTCATGTGATGTCGCACATCTGGGCGGCGCGTGTGCTGGTGCCGCGCATGACCGAGGCGGGCGGCGGATATCTGCTGAATACCTCGTCGGCAGCAGGGCTGCTGATCCAGCCGTCCGCGATGGCGTACACCGTCACGAAGCACGCTGCGGTGGCGGTCGCCGAGTGGCTGTCCATGGCGTACCACCAGTACGGGATCCGCGTGTCGTGCGTGTGCCCGCAGGCGGTGCAGACGCGGCTGCTCGACGAGGCCATGGGCCAGACGGCGGGTGCGTCCGAAGTAGTCGCCGCAGCCGGGGTACTGCAGCCCGCCGACGTGGCTGAGGCAGTGGTGGTGGGCATGCGAGCCGAACGCCTGCTGATCCTTCCGCACAAGGACGTCGCCGACCGCATGGTCTTGCGCGCGACCGACCACGAGGGTTGGCTCGCCAGCGTCCGCACCCTCGTCGAAGGGGGAGCGGCCCAGTGATACGCGGCATCCACCACCTCGCGATCGCAACCCTCGACATCGACCGCACGGCGGCGTTCTACGTCGACCTGTTCGGCTGCGAGGTCGTCACCGACTGGGGATGGCAGGTCGGCACCGACGTCGCCGACCAGATCACCGCGCTGCACGACTCGTCCGCCCGCAGCATTATGCTGCGCAAGGGCAACGCGTACATCGAGCTGTTCGAATATGCCAGCCCCCCGCCCGGTCCAGGCGATCCCGCGCGCCGGGTCTGCGATCCGGGCCTGACGCACCTGTGCTTCGACGTGACCGACCTCGACGCCGAGTACGAGCGCCTCGTCGCGGCGGGGATGACCTTCCACTGCCCACCGCAGACCGTCGCTCCGAACGTGCGCACCACGTACGGCCGCGACCCCGACGGTAACGTCGTCGAGCTGCAAGAGGTGCTCGAGGAGACGCACCGCATCGCGGTGCCGTGGCTGCCGCAGCGCGGCGTCGCCCAGTGACCTTTTCCGCCTAGCGGTTCGCCGCTCCGGGTGATCGAATGGTGCGGTCGCGCCCGGCGCGGAGCGACCGACACGAACGGGCGCCAAGGGAGTCATCTTCGTCATGGAGAACGTGGAGAATCTGTTTATCGACGTCGCCGGGCACCGGCACGGCGCCATCGCGGCCGGGCCGGTCGACGGCCCGCTGGTTCTCCTGCTGCACGGCTGGCCGGAGTTCGCCGACAGCTGGACGCACGTGCTCGTGGGCCTAGGTGCGGCCGGATACCGTGCGGTCGCCGCCGACCAGCGCGGCTACGCCCCGGGTGCACGACCGGCGAAGGTGGCGGACTACGCGATCAACCATCTGGTCGACGACGCGCTGGCCTTCGCCGATTCCCAGGGCGGCGGCCGGTTCCACCTCGTGGCCCACGACTGGGGCGGCATGGTGGCATGGGTCCTGGCCAGCGCCCACCCCGACCGGCTGCGCACCTTATCGGTCCTAGCCACTCCGCATCCGGCTGCGCTGAAGCAGGCGGCGGCCGCGGACGAGAACCAGTACCACCGACTGGACTATGTGCGCCTTTTCCGGCAGGACGGGCACCAGGCTGAAGCAGCCCTGCTGGCAGACGGCGCCGCGCGGCTGCGTGCGGCCTACGCCGGGCGCATTCCCGACGAGCTCGTGGAGCGCAACATCGCCCGCCTGTCCGAGCCGGGCGCGCTGACGGGCACCCTGAACTGGTACCGGGGAGCGACCGACGACCAGTTCGACTTCCCGGCCGGCACCATCACCGTGCCCACGCTCTACGTCTGGGGCGACCAGGACGGCGCGCTCGGACGCGAGGCGGCGCTGGCCACCGGCGACTTCGTCACCGCCGACTACCGCTTCGAGCTCCTCGAAGGCGTAAGCCACTGGATTCCCGAGGAGGTGCCCGACCGCGTGACGCCGATGATCATCGAGCACCTCAAGACCGAGCGGCCGTGAACACGACTCGTTCGGACCGGGCGCAACCCGGTCCGGACGAGGCTGGCTCGCTCGGCGTTGTGAACCCGCCAGGCCCGACGATCCCCGAGGCCACCGGACCGATCACCGCGCAGTGAGCTAGCCGCGGCAACGCGACGCAAGGCTCGAGCGGTCGGCCGGAGTCTCCCGGCCGGCCGCTTTGAACGCCCTGCGACTCTCGACGAGACGGTGTTGCTCGAACCCGGAGCGGGGATATCCGTGCCGGTTACGGCCTGGTAAGCGGGAAGTTGATGTCGAAGTCGACCAGGGAGTCGTAGATCGCGTTGATCGGGAGCATCGAGCCGGTCATGACCTTCAGGGCGCCGGCGGGGAGGTCGGCCGGACTCGTGCCGAGGGCCAGGCTGCTGAGTCCGGCCCGAGTGATCAGGTAGGTGGCGTCGGCGGTTCCCCCCGGCGGCGCCGCCTCCTCGTAGACCAGGACGCTGTTGCGGTAGCGGACCGTGGTTTCCAGGTCGGTGCCGTCCGGGTTCAGCACGGTCAGGCCGATGGTCGGCGCGTCGACCGGGTGTTGGGGACGGGCGAGCCCGGCCCGCAGGGCGAGGTAGTCGAAGACCTGCCGGACCGTCATGGCGTTCATCATGTCCAGGGTGATCACGCCGGCCTGTCGCAGCGGCGGCCTCGGCTCGCGCAGCTCGGCCGCGGCGGACAGGTAGAAGTTGCGCCACGGCGCGCTCTCGGCCTGGTAGCCGAGCTGTTCGAGCACGTCCGCCAGCTGGTGCCGGCCGGCCTCCGCAGGCCGGTCCGGGTATCCGAAGACGATGTGGCTGAGCAACTGCGCGCACCAGCGATAGTCGTCCACGGTGACGTTCGGGTCGTTGTACAGGTTCACGGCCATTTGGAAGGTTGCCTCCGGGCCGCCGAGCGCTTCGACATAGCGGCGTCCGGCCTCCTCGGGAGGCAGCGCGTGCAGGTTGGCCGCGTTGCCGTCATACCAGCCGAGGTAGCGCTGGTAGACGGCTTTGAGGTTGTGGTTGGCGGTGCCGTAGTAGCCGTGGTTGAACCATTGCGACGACAGGCTGACCGGGACCTGGTCGTCCAGGTCCTGTGCGACCTCGAGCATCGTCCTGCCCTCGTTCGCGTCGCGCATGGCCTGGTCGTGCAGGAAGCGGTAGAGGTCGGCCTGGCTGGTCAGGAAGTCGGTGATCGCGGTCGGCTGCGAGGAGGTGTTCCAGCGCGGCCAGAAGTGGCTGGCGAAAAGGTGGTCGGTGCGCGGGCCGAAGCCGGTGACCGCGTCGTGGAGATATTCCGACCACGCCTTGGCGTCGCGGACCTGGGCGCCGCGCAGGCTGTAGATGTTGTGCAGCGTAGGGGTAGCGTTCTCGGCGATGCACAACGCGCGGCTCTGCGTGAGATAGAAGTTCATCTCCGCGGGCGCCTCGGTGTTCGGAGTCAGCTGGAACTCGAACTCGATCCCGCAGATCGTCACCGGCTGGCCGGGCGGCGTGCTCGCGGAGATCTCGAAGGTCGGCTTGATGATCCCGGTGGTGCCCCAGGAGGTGGCCTTGCCGAGCCCGGCGTCCACCTGCCCCTTCGGGCCGCGCAGGATTTCGACCCCGTACATGAAGGTCGCGCGCCGCGCCATGGCCACGCCGGCGTAGACGTTCTCGCTCACCGCGTGGTCCATGAAACCGGCCGGGGCGATCACCTGCACCTTCTTCGAGTCGACGTCCTGCTGGCTGATCACGCCCCCGACGCCGCCGTAGTGGTCGACATGACAGTGCGTGTAGATCACCGCGCCGATCGGGCGGTACGGGCGATAGCTGTAGTACAACTTCAGGGCTGCGGCCGCGCACTCCTCGCTGACCAGCGGATCGACGATGACGATCGAGCCCTTCGGGTCCGCGGGCTCCAGGAAGGTGATGTTGGACAGGTCCATGCCGCGTACCTGGTACACGGCGTTCTCGACGACCCTGTACAGGCCGGCGTTCATGTTGAGCTTGGCGTTGCGCCACAAGCTCGGGTTGACCTCGGGCGGCGCGTCGCCGGCTTCCATGAGGAAGGCGTAAGGCACCAGGCTCCACACGGGGACACGGTCGGCGTTCACCACGGTGAAGGTGATCGGCAGCCGGTAGATGCAGTTGTCCTCGTCCTCGGCGTATTGCCGCTCGGGATCGGTCGCCCACGGCGGGACGCTGACCGCCGCGTTCATCGTCGTGGTGAGGCTCGTCGCGTCCTTGGACTCCGGGCCGCGGGCATACGCCATCGGATTCACTCCCCCCAATTCTTCGCGAACCGAAACGTCCGGCCCGCCGATAGCCCGGACGATAAGAGGACTGAGAGGGGTCGGCAATCCGCGCAGCCCTGACTCTCGTCGCGCGCACTGGCGCACGCCGAGCGCGCACACGGGAGTGCGGATGCGAATGCGGGTGCCTGTTGGAAGGTTGCCTCGCTAGGTCGGCAACCGGACCTCAGTACCGTATCGGTATGAAGATCTTCATCTCCTCCGACATGGAGGGCACGGCCGGGGTGGTCGAGTGGGACCAGTGTCGGCCGGGCAACCCCGACTACGAGTACTACCGCGGCCTGCTGCAGGCCGAGGTGAACGCGGCGATCGAGGGCGCGCAGGCCGCGGGGGCGACGGCGTTCCTGGTCAACGACTCGCACGGCCGGATGGCGAATCTGCGGCCGGATGCCCTGGCCGGACAGGCGAGATATCTGTCCGGCCGACGCAAGCCGATGTACATGATGCAGGGCCTTGACGAGACCTTCGACGGGGTCTTCTTCGTGTCCTACCACGGTTCGATGGGCGCGCAAGCGGCCGTGCTCTCGCACACGTACAACCCGCTGGCGATCAGCGACGTCCGGCTCAACGGCACGCCGGTCGGGGAGTCCGGAATCAACGCCCTGGTGGCGCTCGGCTACGGCGTCCCGGTGCTGCTGGTGACCGGCGACGCGACCACCGCCGCGGAGCTCGAACCGCTCTGTCCCGGGGTGCGCACCGCGGTGGTCAAGCGGTCGGTGAACCGCTTCGCCGCGGACAGCCTGCATCCCGAGCAGGCCAGGGCGCTGATCCGGGCCGAGGCGCGCATGGCGGTCGAGGAGCTCGCCAAGACCGCCCCGCCGCAGATCACACTCCCGGCGACGCTGTCGGTGCGGATGCGCAATCCGGACCTGGCCGAGATGGCGACATGGGTCGGCGGCGTGGTCCCGGACGAGCGCGAGCCGACGATCGTGCACATCACCGACGACGACCCGATCCGTCTGTACCGTATGTTCATCACGGTGGTGATCCTCACGCGCGGCATCGCGGAGTAACAGCAGCACGCGCGTCAGGACGTTGCGAGGCCCGCGACGGCTGCCGTGCGCGAAGGCGGCGAGCCGGACCCGGCCGCCGCGGCGGTCACACCTGGTCGAGCTGGATGAGCGTGTCGATGCCGCGGGCGTCGAGGTAGGCCTGGTCGCTGCTGCGGCTGGCCTTCACGACGGCGGGCCGCACGCCCTTGTCGATCAGCTTCATATAGGGCTCGAAGAACGGCGTCCACGGCACTAGGTCGTCGGGCAGCACGAGCGCGGTGTCCCGGTGCAGCGGCTCCGGCGGGTGTTGATCGTACTCGCGGGCGAGCCGCGCGATCGTGGCTCCGATCGGCTTGAGCTGGCGGTCGTTGGTGTAGACGCCCAGGTCGTACTCGAGCGGGTTGAATCCGCTGAACGCCTGGTTCACCTCGTGTGAGCACCACCAGGTCACGCCCCAGAAGTTCTCGCAGCTGGCCATGTTCCTGATCGACTGCTCGGTCCACGAGGGGATGAGCGACGGGTCCATCCACACCTTGGAGACGCCGGTCTCCTCGATCCACACCTGGCGGTTCAGGTCGGTGTGGAAGGCCTTGATCAGCTCGATGAAGTATTCCGAGTAGTGCAGCGACGGCGTGGACATCGGGCCGTACGTGCTGAACACGTCGGCCCAGCCGGCCCAGGTGTGGTTGGCGCTGAGCGTTCCGGTGGTGCCGAGCCCGTCCCGGCTGAAGTAGTCGTCGTTGAGCCAGGGGTAATGGTCGATCCCTGCGACGTTGAGCCGTCCGGGCGCCGCCTTGTCGGCCGCGTCGAACATCGTGCTCAGCCATCCGTCGCCGACCGCCGGGGCGACGTCGATGCCGAACGGCTGGGCGAACCAGTAGATCTCGTTCGACAGGTCGAAGCCGAGCAGGTCCGGGTGGTCGCTCAGCCCGGCGCCGAGCGCGTCGAACAGCCGCTGCTGGGTGGCGATCGCGGCGGCGTCGGTGAAGAAGTTCGTCACCTGGCCGGTGCCGTTGTTGATCAGCCACGGCGGGACGAAGAGGAACCCGCTGACGGCGCCGTCGAGCACGGTCACCTCGACCTGAAGCCGGTGCGCGCCGGCGAGGTCGAGCATGTGCCGGATCCGGTCGACCATCTCGCCGTTGACGTGGGTCGCGTTCGGCTGCAACTCCGGCCAGAGCCCCATGATGCGGATGTGGTCCATGCCCAGCGCCTCGATGTCGGCGAGGTCGGCGTCGATCGAGGAGGTGTCCCAGTCCGACCACGAATACCACCAGCTGCGGCTGGGCGTGTAGTTCAGGCCGAGGCGTACGCGCCGGTCGCGGTGGTGGGACGGCAGTGGCGCAGCGGTGCTCGCGCTCGTCGTGGTGCTCGCGCTCGCGCTGCCGGGAACGGCGGCGGTGACGACGGCGGCCCCCGCGGCGCTGCCGAGGAACTTGCGCCGGTCGATCCCGTGCCGTCGCGTCATGGTTCTCGCCTCCTGTGGCCCGAGGCCGTTGACACCCCGAGGTTGTTGACATCCCGAGGTTGCTGACACCGCGTGCTGACAACGTTGTCGGCGCACGGTTCACTCCTACCCGGCCGTGCCGGGGCGGTCAAGAGGGTTCCGTGCTGTTCATCGGGACCGGCGTGCTCGCGCTCGCGGCGATCGTGTCGCAGTTCATGGCGCGCGAGACGACGGATCTCGACCTGGCCCAGGCGGCCCACCTCGCGCATGCGCCACAGGGAAGCAAGGCCTGGATATCCGCAAATCTTCGTGGTCTGATGTGGCAATGGTGTGACAGGATCGCCGGCATACCGCCTCTTCGAGTGACAATAGGTTCACATGTCAAGGCTCTCAACTGTGCTGGCCACGGCATGTGAGCCGTGATGATGAACGTTGCTTCAAGCCACTATTGAGAGTCGTAGGACATTCTGGGTCCCGGGTACCCTTGAGTCCAAGAGTTCTTACAGCGGAACACGACTCGCACGGAGGCCAGAGTGACGGATCACGTGCATGAGTACCTCATCGTCGGAGCCGGGCCGGCCGGGCTCCAACTCGCCCACCTGCTCGCCGCGCGGTCGCGCGACTACCTCGTTCTCGAAGCGGGCGCCGCGCCTGGCGCCTTCTTCAGCGTATTTCCCCGCCACCGCACGCTGATCTCGATCAACAAGCCACACACCGGGACCGACGACGCCGAGCTGAACCTCCGCATGGACTGGAACTCGCTGCTCTCCCCGGACCCGGAGCTGCTGTTCACCCGCTACACGCCGCGCTACTTCCCGGCCGCGGACGACATGACGCGGTACCTGGCCGACTTCGCCCGGGCCCTCGACCTGAACATCCGGTATGACACGCGGATCGCGCTCGTCGACCGGGACGGCGCCGGCTTCGTCGCGACCGACGCGACCGGCGAGGTCTTCCGCGCTCGGCGGCTGGTGATGGCGACAGGGGTGTCGAAGCCCTACGTGCCCGCGATTCCGGGGATCGAGCATGCCGAACAGTACGCGACGATGCCGACGGACCCGTCCGACTACACGGATCAACGTGTCCTGATCCTCGGCAAGGGGAACTCCGCGCTGGAGACGGCCGACAACCTCATCGAGACGGCGGCCGTGATCCACGTGGCCGGGCCGCACTCGCTCCGCCTGGCCTGGCAGAGCCACTACGTCGGCCATCTGCGGGCGGTGAACAACAACTTCCTCGACACCTACCAGCTCAAGTCGCAGAACGCCGTGCTCGACGGCAATGTGCTGAGCATCGACCCGGTCGCCGCGGCCGAAGGCGGCGGCTACCGGGTCCGGTTCTCCTTCGTCCGGGCCGACGAGGTCGTCAAGGAGCTGCGTTACGACCGGATCCTGTGCTGCACCGGGTTCCGTTTCGACGCCTCGGTCTTCGCCGAGGGCGCGCGGCCCCGCCTGGCGATCAACGACCGGTTCCCGGAGCAGACGTCGGCGCACGAGTCGGCGAACGTGCCGGGGCTCTACTTCGCCGGCACCCTGATGCAGCAGCGCGACTTCAAGAAGGCCACCACGGGCTTCATCCACGGCTTCCGCTACACCGTGCGCGCCTTGCACCGCATCCTCGAGCAGCGCTACCACGCCGAGCCCTGGCCGTACCGGGAGATATCCGGCAGTGCGGCGGAACTGACCGCGGCCGTACTCGACCGGGTGAACCGCAGCTCGGCGCTGTGGCAGCAGTTCGCGGTGATGGCGGACGTGCTGACCTGGGCCGGCGACGGCACCTGGAGGTACGTCGAGGAGGTGCCGGTCGCGTACGCGCGCGAAGGCGGGCTGGCGGGCGGCGCCGACCTCGTCGCCGTGACGCTCGAGTACGGACCGGACCACGACAAGGTCGATCCCTTCGACGTCACCGTGCGGCGATCCGGCCAGGACAAGCCTGCCGAGGCATACGACGCGGCGTATCTGCACCCTGTCGTCCGGCTCTACCGCGACGGCGAGCCGGTGGCTCAGCACCACGTCGCGGAGAACCTGGAGAACGAGTGGAACAAGCCTGAAGCACACCGTGATCCGCTGATCGCCTTCTTCGAAAAGGTCCTGACCGACTCGGGTTACGCGGCGTCGGACATCGTGTCCGGCGCCGTGGTGTGATGAGCGGCCCGGACGCGGTCCGGCCGGGGCAGTCGCCCACCGGGCCCGAGGCGCTGCTCACCCTGCGCGACTTCGAGGCGGAGGCGCGCGCCCGACTCGACCCGGTCTACTACGACTACGTGGCCGGCGGAGCGCGCGACGAGGTCACCGTGCGGGCGAACGAGGCAGCCTTCCAGCGCATCAGCCTCCTGCCACGCGTGCTGCGCGGCCGGGAGAAGCGCGAGGCCGACGTGACCCTGTTCGGGCAGCACGCCTCGATGCCGATCCTGATCTCGCCGACCGCGTTCCACCGGCTCGCCCACCCCGCCGGGGAACTGGCCACCGCCCGCGCCGCGGCCCGCGCCGACACGGTGATGATCGTGAGCATGGCGAGCACCACCGACGTGCGCGACATCGCCGCGGCGGCGCGCGACGCCGTGCCCGGACGCGATCCGGCGCTGTGGTTCCAGCTCTACATCCAACCGGACCTCGAGGACACCGCGGCGCTCATCCGGCGCGCCGCGACCGCGGGTTGCCGCGCGCTCGTGGTGACGGTGGACTCGCCGGTGCTCGGTGTGCACGAGCGCAACAAGCGCAACGGCTTCACCGACCTCCCGGCGGGCATGTACTGCGAGAATCTGCGCAACCTGCGCGGCGACGAACCCGGCAGCGTCCGGCAGATCGCCATGTCACCGGCGCTGTCTTGGGAGCACGTCGACTGGCTGCGCGCCCACACGCAGCTGCCGATCCTGCTCAAGGGAGTCCTGCATCCCGAGGACGCGCACATCGCGCTCGACCACGGCGTGGACGGCCTGATGCTGTCCAACCACGGCGGCCGGCAGCTCGACACCGCTCCCGCGACGATCGACCTGCTGCCGGAGATGGCCGACGCGGTCGGCGGCGCGGTGCCCCTCGTGCTGGACGGGGGAGTGCGCCGGGGCACCGACGTGGTCAAGGCGCTCGCCCTCGGCGCGGCCGCGGTGGGCGTCGGGCGCCCGATCTTCTGGGGCCTGGCCGCGCACGGCGAGCAGGGCGTGACCCGCGTGCTGGAGATCCTGCGCGACGAATTCGACCACGCACTCGCCCTTTGCGGCGCGGGAACGCCGGCGGACCTGACGCCGGACCTGGTGTGGTCGGGCTCCGCCGTGGCGCAGCGCTTCGCGCCGGGCCGGGCCGGAACATGACCGGCGCGGCATGGTGGGCGGCGGTCGCGTGCGTAGCCGCGGTGCTGGTGATCATGAGCATGCCGCGGTGGCTGCCCGGCGTGGTGGTCAAGTTGAGGGTGCGGATATTCGCACTCGTCAACGGTGACGAAGGCATCCAGGTGCCCGGCGGCCGCTACGGGCCTGAAGAGTTCAAGCTGCTCTACGCGGACCCGGCGGCGAACGGACGCAGCCGGGGAGCCGCGCTGTCGGATCTGTTCTGGTACTGGCTCGCGCCCGGACCCGAGGTGCACCAGGAACATCTCGAACCCGGCCCGCGCTACGACGAGGCGGCTCGGGCGACGCGGCGGATGCTCACCCGGCTGCGCAAGGACGAGTGGGAGGCGCTGGTCGCCCGCTGCGCCGGTGACGTTCTGGACCGCGTGGCGCCGTCCGGCGGTGCGCGGGTCCGTCGCCGCGGCCGGACCCGCGCCGTCCGGCTGCGCGACCTGATGATGCCGATCTGGGCGGCGGTCTACTACGAGCTCGTATTCGGCGAGCCCTGCCCGCCCGAGGTGCGCGGGATGATCGCCGCCAACGCCGACGACGTCGTCAGCGCGCTGAAATGCACGCGGCTGCGGCACATGGCGCGTCGAGATCGGCTCACCCGCTACCTGCTGGACCGCATCCACGCGGGCACGGTACCGAAAGGCCTGCCGGACCTGTTCAGCGCGCAAGAGCAGGCGTATTACCTTCAGGGCACGTACTTCAACACCGCCGTCGTGCAGATGTCCGAGGCGATGGCGCATCTGCTGATGGTGCTCGCGGCGCGTCCGGACGTGCAGACCCGGCTGCGCGAGGCGCCGCACGACACCGACTACCTCGACCGGGTCATCGACGAGACGCTGCGGGTGTATCCGCTGTTCGGCGTCGCGCACCGGATCACCTCGAGCGACATCGCCGTCGGCTCGGCCGTGATCCCCGGCGGCTCGGTCCTGCTGTTCAACTATCCCGCCTTCCAGCACTCCGGCTCGCCGGACGCCGCCGACTTCGATCCCGGGCGGTGGCTGCGCGACGACGCCGGACAGATCCGGCACATCCCGTTCGGGGTGAGCGCGAACCGGCCGTGCCCCGCCCGCGGCATCGCACCGCTGACCATGCGCGTGGTCGCCACGGAGGCGGTGCGGCGCTTCGCGCTGACCACCTCGGCCGGCCACACCCGCTCGCTGCCGAACCGCGGGCCGTGCCTGCTCACCGCGCTCCCGGGCGCGCAACAGGTCGGCGCCGAAGCTTCGCAGACCACCTATACACAGACACCTGATTCACAAGCGGCAGATCTTCGGGCCGCTGCCTTCGCGCCCGGCTCGAGTCGCCGCCTCGCCCTGCACTTGATCGCGCTGCGTGTGCGCGATCGGTGGGAGGACGTCTGGCGCAGCATCGTGCAACTCGTCCTCGGCACGTACATGGTCTGGGACGCCCGCCGCCAACGGCTTTGTCAGAACTACTTCGCAGCTGAGGAGACCGTTCAGTGACCGCAGTCGCCCTCGCCCCGCGTTTCTTCGTCGCGGTCGCCGCGATCCTGCTGTTCTGCCGCCTGGTGTCGTGGGCGGTGAGCCGGGTCGGCCAGCCGCCCGTGGTCGGCGAGATGATCGCCGGCGTCCTGCTCGGCCCGTCGCTGCTCGGCATCGTCAGCCCGCGGCTGGAGGCCGAACTGTTCCCCCCAGCGCTCAAGCCGGTGCTCTACGTCGCGGGACAGATCGGCCTGGTCGCCTTCATGTTCCAGGCCGGACACGAGTTCAAGGCCCATCTGCCCCGGGGCGTCGCGCGCATCGCGGCGCCCGTGTCGGCCGCGGGGATCGCCGGTCCGCTCGTCCTCGGCGTCGGCCTGGCCTACGCCGCGAAGGGCCGCGTGCACATCTTCGTGTCCGGGGTCTCCCTCGGCGTGACCGCGGCGTTCGTCGGCGTCGCGCTCGCGATCACCGCGTTCCCGATGCTCGCCCGGATCATCACCGAACGCGGCCTGTCCGGCACCCGGTACGGCTCGCTGGCGCTGGCCAGCGGCGCGCTCGACGACGTGGTCGCCTGGTGCCTGCTCGCCGGGGTGCTCAGCGCCGCCTCCGGACACGCCAAGCCGATCCTCGTCGCGGTCGGCGGCGCCGTGCTGTTCGGGCTGATCGTGTGGTTCGCGGTACGGCGAGTGCTGGCCGCGACCATGAGCCGTCCCTCGCTCACGGAGGAGTCGCGGCTGCTCATCGTCGCCGTCGTACTGTTCGCGGCGGCCTGGTTCACCGACGAGATCGGGCTCTACGCGGTGTTCGGGGCCTTCTGCGTCGGTATGGTGATGCCGGCCGGTCCGGCCGCCGAACGCACGGTCACCACGATGAGCGTCAACACGCGCATCATCTTCCTGCCGATGTTCTTCACCTACTCCGGACTGAACACCCGCTTCAGCCTGCTCAGCGACCCCGCGCTCCTCGTGTTCTCGCTGGCGGCGATCGCCGCCGCGGTGGTGGGCAAGTTCGGCTGCTGCTACATCGCCGCACGCCTGAGCGGCGAGCCGCAGGAGACCGCCGTGCGTCTCGGCACCCTGATGAACGCCCGCGGCCTCATGCAGCTGATCGCCTTGAACGTGGGCCTGGCCGCCGGCATCGTCAACGGAGCGCTGTTCACCGCGCTGGTCCTGGTCGCCATCATCACGACCCTGATGACCGCGCCGGTGCTTTCGTGGATCGACCGGCGCGCGCCCGCCCCCGAACCCGTCCCGGTGGCCGTCGCGACCGTGGGCTGACACTCCCGAGCCGCTCGTGCGAAACGCCCGGCTGGAAAATCCAGCCGGGCGTTTCGGTCACTCTGTGATCAGAGCCGGATGGTCACTCGCTCTGACCGGTTGAGGCGGTGTCAGTTTGAAGCGGTGTCAGTTGTCAGTGTCCGAGGACGGGATGAAGGCGCCCGGCACCTGGTCGGGAGCGTAGATCTTGCTGTCACCCGGGTAGGGCTTCATCCAGTTGTACGTCTCGTACCACGTCAGGCGGTTCATCTGCTCGGGGTTGGCGTAGTCCGGCACGGCGCTCGGACCCATCGTGTGCTGCTGGGCCAGCCAGGTCTTCCACTGGGCCGCCACCTGCTGCTCGGCCGCGGGGACCGCGGTGGGAGCCGCCACCTTCGCGGCGGTCTGGCCGCTGGGGACGTCCGGGCCGCAGGGCGGCTGCTGCGACAGGCCGCCGGTCAGCGAGGTCTGGTTCGGCACCGCGTTGAACGGGGCGTAGTCGGGCGTGTTCGTGAACGCCGTCGCCATCGGCGAGGCCGCCGCGTCGAGCTGGTTCATCGGGTGGATCCCGAGGATCTGCTCGATGGTGCGGACCATCGTGATCTGCGAGTAGTAGTGGTTGTCGACGGTCCCGTGCTGGGCGTACGGGCTGATGACCTGGACCGGGGCGCGGTGCCCGTCGACGTGGTCGAGGCCGGCCTGGGAGTCGTCCTCGACGATGAAGATCGCCGAGTCCTTCCAGTACTGGCTGTGCGAGATGGTGTCCACGATCTGGCCGACCGCGAGGTCGTTGTCGGCGACCTCGGCGGCCGGGCTGGGCGGACCGCCGGTGTGGTCGCTGGACAGCCAGAACATGTTCAGATTGGCCGGACCGTTCTTCTCGAAGTCCTGCTGCCAGATCTGCGTCCGGTAGATGTCCGGGATGTTGAGGTCGAACCTCGGGTATCCGGGCAGCGACACGCTGTTCAGCGACGGGATCGGCGAGCCGCCCTGGATCGTGTAGGCGCTCGGGTCCCCGGTCGCGGCCATGTTCTTGGCGTCGCAGTACAGGTTCTGCCACGTCGCGCCGGCCGGCGGGGCGTCGTACGACTGGAACTCGCCGAAGTCCTGCACCGTCTTGCCGGCCGCCTCGGCGCCGGTCCAGATGAAGCCGGAGGCCTGGTGGCCGAGGGCGTCGTCCTCGGTGTCATAGCTGCGCAGGTACTCGCCGGCCGAGGACTCGGTGTACTCCGGGTCGTCGGCCTGCATCAGCCAGTTGTGACCCTCGGCGGAGTTCGTGCCGACGTCGTAGAAGTTGTCGTAGAGCCCGAACTGCTGCTCCATGGCGTGCTGGTTCGGCGTGACGGCCTCGCCGAACTGGGTCAGCGCCGGGTCGCCGTTGCCGCGCGGGTCGTCGCCGAAGACCTGGTCGTAGGTCCGGTTCTCCTTGACGATCAGGAAGACGTGCTTGATCGTCGACGGGTCGCCGATCCGCTCCGGAATCGGCACCGGCTTCTTGTCGCTGCTGGCCGCGGCGTACTTGACGGAGTCCTTCGTCCAGCCGTTGTACTGGAAGACCTTGTCCGTGTAGCTGCGGATGTCGTGGTCGCTCGGCAGCGTGAACTTCTGCAGACTGGAGGTGGTGTCGTGGGTGTTGTGCCCGACCGGGTAGGGCGGGGGCTGGCGCAGGGCGTCGATGCCGCGGGTGTTCGCGACCAGCACCTGGTTGCCGGAGCTGGTGATCTCGGCCGGGAAGTAGTCCGTCGGCAGCAGGCCGACGTAGCTGACCGCGTCCGTCGCCGAGGTGTAGTGGTACACGGCCACCGCGTTGGCCCGGCCGAGGGTCACCAGCAGGTGGCCGTCGCCGGTCAGGGTGATCGCGTCCGGCTCGTAGCCGATCGAGGCCTCCGGCCACGGCTGCGTCGTGATCGTCTGGACGACCTCGTTCTTGGTCGTGTCGATGATCGAGACGGTGTCGCTGTTCGTGTTGGCCACGAACACCGTCTTGCCCGCGGCGTAGAGGGCGGAGGGGTGCAGGCCGACGTTGATGCTGTCGACGTCCGCCGCAGGGTTCGTCGTGTCGATGACGCTGACGGTGCCGGTGGTGGTAGCGCCGGTGGCCGCGCTGGCAGGCACCTGGGTGCCGTACGAGTTCAGCGTCGAGTCGCCGGCGACGGCGGTGCGGCCGCCCTCGTTGCCGACGTAGAGCTTCTCGCCGACCAGGACCATGTCACGCGGGGCGTTGCCGGTGTTCCAGCTCTGCGATATCGCGCCGGTCGCCGCGTTGATGGCCACCACGCGGTTCTGGCCGTTGACGGCGGCGTACACGGTGGAGCCGTCGGCCGAGAAGACCGGGCGGCCCGACAGCGCGTGCTCGGCGCCTTCGGCCGGGATCGCCACGTCGACCGGGTTGGCCAGCGTGCCGTCGGGGTTCACGGCGAACTTGGTGTAACCGTTGGTCCGGCCCACCCACAGCGACTTGCCGTCGGGGGAGTAGGTCGGGGCCGCCTGGCCGACGTCGTTGCCGCTCATCTGCAGGTTCGCCACCGTGGAGTGGCCGATGGTCTGCACGACCTGCCAGCTCTTCAGGTCGACCACGACCATCGCGACCGGGCCGTCGGCGACTGTCGCGACCAGGTGGGTGCCGTCCGCGCTGACCGTCGAGGCCATGAGCTTGCCCTGGTTGAGCACCAGGGTGGAGCCGATCGGGTTGATGTACTGGTCGCTCGGCAGGACCTGGCCCTTGTCCGTGATCTGGGCGACCTGCTGCGTGCCGAACTGCGTCGTCGACGCGGAGCCGAAGGTGGTGCCCGTGAATACGAGCACGACTGAGGCGACGCCCACCTTGGTGAGGCGTCGCCGGCCACCGTGGCCGCCGGAAGGACCGAGGTCTTTCCTGGCGGGCCGTCTGCGGCGGGTTACCTGCATCGAGTCATTCCTTTAGTGAGAAGGGAGCAGGTCGACGTTGCCGTCGAACTGCCACAGCGGGTTCGGTTCGTCCCCCTGCGGGGTCTGAACCACGAAGTAGCCGTTCACTTCCTTGGGTCCGTCGCCGTCGGCGATGTACCGCCCGTTCGCGTTCACGTCGAGCTGGTAGATCGCCTGTCCGGTGATCGTGACGCCGGGGATGTGCCAGGTGACTGTGCAGCGCCAGTCGTTGCCGGGACCTTCGTTCGCGACGAGGCCGTCGCCCTTGATGCATGCCGCTGTGGTCTGGAGCTGCGCCTCGGTGACCGGGGGACGGTGCAACTGGTCCTCTTGCAGCCGGTACAGGTGCGCGAACGCCGTGGCGAGCGACTGCTGCACCTTGTCCTGGTCGATTCCGGAGCCTGCGGCCCCGGTCGAGGCGGCGATGATGCCGATCGTCGCGGCGAGCAGCGCGGCCATCGGCAGGACACCGACGGCCACGGCCCGGCGGCCGGCGCCGTCGTTGGTGAGGTTGGTGAAGTCGCGCCGCAGGAAGAGCAGGTAGGCGAGCGCGGTCGCGAGGATCGCCCAGGCCAGGCTGACCGCGATGCTGATCAGCAGCGGGGCGAGTTGTTGCGGATCGGTGAACAGGCCGTTCCACGCGATGAACGCCCAGCCCGGCAGCGCGAAGCGCACGGCCACGGGCAGCGGCAGAATCTGGGCCAGCTGCATCCCGAGAGCGACGATCACCGGCAGCAGCAGGCCCATCGGCGAGCGGCCCAGCGCGACGGACCCGAGCAGCCCGAGGGCGACCAGGGCGAGCGTCGGGGCGAGCACGCAGGCCCAGGCGAGAAAAACCTTCCCTGCGGCGTCACCGGGGGACAGGATGTGGTCGTCCAGGCCGATCAGGGGTTTGTTGCCGACCGCGAGGAGTCCGCCGACCACGGCCGAGGCGACCAGCCCCGCCACGAGCAGCACCACGACGGTGACGCTCGCCAGCGCCTTAGCCGCGAAGATCCGCCGGGCCGAGCGGACCGCCACCAGCAGGTGCCGCCACGTGCCGAGGCGGTCCTCGGCGGCGAACACGTCGCCCGCGACCAGCGAGGTCAGCAGCGGAAGCGCCCAGGTGCCGGCGAAGCCGAGCGTCACCAGCGCTCCGGCCCAGCCGGTGGTGTGCATCCAGCGGCCGAAGAGCGTGTCGGAGGGCAGCGTGGCCTGCTGCTGGATCCCGAAGACCAGCACCCCGGGGCCGAGCCAGCAGGCGATTATCAGCAGCCGTACGCGCCATTGAGCGAACAGCTTGACCAGCTCGAAGCGGTAGACGCGGGACACCGGAACCGGGCGGCCGGCCGTGGACTGAGTCGGCGCGACGGGCGCCTCGACAAGGGTCGCGGTCATCGGCCGGCCT
This sequence comes from Actinocrinis sp., assembly GCF_035938995.1. Lineage (GTDB taxonomy): Bacteria > Actinomycetota > Actinomycetes > Streptomycetales > Catenulisporaceae > DASZGI01. Next base: position 4,730 of record NZ_DASZGI010000354.1, on the reverse strand, counting down.
CTTCCTGCGCTGTGGATTCGTGCTCGGTGAGGACGAGGAACGCGGCCTCGAGCGGCGAGACTACCGGAGCGAGTTCGCGCACTGCGATGCCCGCGCGCACGAGCCGCGCCACCAGTTCGTCCATCGCGGGCACCAGCGCGCGCACGACGAGCACCTCGGTGTCGTTGCGGGCCACGGCGAGGGAGTCCTCGACGACACGCACCCCGGGCGTTTCGAGGGCCTGCGCGCGGGCGGCCAGCAGATCCGAGGTGCGCAGCCGGTAATCGAGTTCGCGGTTCTCGGCGGTCAGCTTGTTCACCGGGCCGGAGAAGACCACGCGTCCGGCCGCGAGGATGGTCACCTCCGAGCACAGCGCTTCGAGGTCGTCCATCCGGTGGCTGGAGAGCACGACCGTGGCACCGTCGGCGGCCAGCCGGTTGAGGACGCCGTGCACATGCTTCTTGCCGGCCGGGTCGAGGCCGTTGGCCGGCTCGTCGAGCACCAGCAGGCGCGGCTTGGTGAGCAGGGCCGCGGCGAGGCCGAGCCGCTGGCGCATGCCGAGGGAGAAGCCGCGGACCTTGTCGTCGGCGACGTCGATGAGCCCCACCTCGTCGAGCACGTCATCGATCCCTGCCCTGTGCGCGTCGCGGGCCCGCAGCGCGGCGAGCGCGGCCAGGTTCTGCCGGGCGGTCAGCGAGGGATAGAGGCCGGGTCCGTCCACGAAACCCGCGACGCCGTCGGGCGCCGCCAGCGCCCGCCCGACCGGCGTGCCGAGGATCTCGAGGCGGCCCTCGTCGGCGACGGCCAGTCCCAGCATCAGGCCGAGCAGCGTCGTCTTCCCGGCGCCGTTCGGACCTACCAACCCGTGGATCTGCCCCTGCGCCACGTTCAGGTCGACGTGATCGAGCGCGATGACATCGCCGAAACACTTGGTGATCCCGCGCCCCCGCACTGCGGCGGTTGTCTCCATGAGTCCCTCTCTCAGCCGACTTTAAGGAACCTAGGCACGCCGCATGACGTACGCACCTGAGCCGGTTGAATGCTCATGGAACGTAAGAGGAAACGATGTTCACCGAATCGACGCCCAGCGGTCTCCGAAGTAGTACTCGAAGATGGGCTGAGCGTTGATTACCCGTTCGGCAGCGGTGGGAGCGCTGTCTCGTCGAGCCACGTCGTGAACAGGTTGCCGAGCCGGTCGACGCCGTAGCGGTTGGCGTGCTCGACGAACTGGTGCGTGGTGACGACGCCGTGGCGGTGCTCGGCGGCCCAGTCCTTGAGCATCGTGAAGAACGGCCCGTCGCCGAGCGCGCACCGCAGCGCGTGGAGGACCAAGCCGCCGCGCCGGTACAGCCGGTCGTCGAACATCTCGCGCATGCCCGGATCCGCCAGCCGCAGCGTCTGCGGCAGAGTACGGAGATACGCGTGGGATTCGGCCGCCAGGTCCGCGGCGGTCTTGACGCCGTCGCCGCAGCGTTCGGCCCACAGCCACTCGGCGTATTTAGCGAAGCCCTCGTTGAGCCAGATGTGCCGCCAGTCGGCCACGGTCAGGCTGTTGCCGAACCACTGGTGCGCCAGTTCGTGCGCGATCAGCCGCTCGCTGCCGCGCCTGCCGTCCACGTGATTGGTGCCGAAGGTCGACAACCCCTGGGCCTCGACCGGGACGTCGAGTTCTTCATCGACCACGACGACCCGGTACTCGGCGAAGGGGTAGGGGCCGAACAGCTCCTCGAACAGCTCCATCATCCGCGGCTGGCGCGCGAAGTCGTGCGCGACCCGCGCGCGCAGCCGGGCCGGGAACGCGACGGTCTGCGGCACCGGGACGTCGCCGATCTGAGTCCGGGTGTAGCGGCCGATCTGCACGGTGACCAGGTAGCTGGCGGTTGGCGCAGGCTGCTCGTACACCCACCTCGTCGTGCCCGCTCCGACGTCGTAGGTGACGAGAGCGCCGTTGGCGACCACCGTGTAGACCGACGGCACCGTCACGGCGACGCGGTATGAAGCCTTGTCCGCGGGACGGTCGTTGCACGGGTACCAGGACGGCGCGCCGATCGGCTGGGAGGCCACCAGCGCTCCGTCGGTCAGCTCCTCCCAACCCAGCGCGCCCCACTCGCTGGCGACCGGCCGGGGCGCGCCGGTGTAGCGGACGACCACGGTGAAGCGGAATCCGGGCAGCGGCGGCACGGCGGGGCGCACCCGCAGCTTGCCCGCGCGATGCGTGTACTTGGCGGGTGCGCCGTCCACAGAGACCCGCTCGATCCGGAACGCCGCGAAATCGAGGGCGAATTCGCGCAGCGGCCGGTCCGCGTCGGTGGCGACCGCGATCAGGCGGGCGGTCGCGGTCAGCCGATTGCCGACGGGCCGGTAGCCGAGGTCGAGCTCGTAGCTCAGCACCCGGTAACGCGGATCGCCGTGGTCGGGGAAATACGGGTCGGGTGCGTGGAGGTCCGCGGCGGCCCGCGGCCCGAGGCCGTCCCGATCGGCCGGGGTCTGGTTCGCCGGCATGCGGATCAGTCGGTCCCCGGCCAGGCCTCGAGGGGATTGCCCAGCCACCGGGTGTTCGCCGGAACCGACTCGCCCCGCATCACCAGCGACGCGGGACCGACCGTGACGCCCGCGCCGAGGGTGGCGCCGGGCAACGCGATGCCGTGCGGGCCGAGGGTGGCGCCGGCCTCAAGCCGGACCTCGTCCAACCGCATGATCCGGTCGTGGAACAGGTGCGTTTGGACCACGCACCCGCGGTTGACGCTCGCCCCGTCGCCGAGGCTCACCAGGTCGGCCTCCGGCAGCCAGTGGCTCTCGCACCACGCGCCGCGTCCGATGCGCGCGCCGAGGCCGCGCAGCCACACGTTCATCAACGGGGAGCCCGCGACGAGTCCGGCCTGCCAGGGCACTGCGAGCGTCTCGACAAAGGTGTCCGCCAGCTCGTTGCGCCAGATGAAGGCGCTCCACAGCGCGTGCTCTCCGGTCCGGAACCGGCCGACGAGCAGCCATTTGGCGGCGACGGCGATCGCGCACGCCACCGCTGCGCCCACGGGCAGCGCGAGGGCGCCGAGCAGTCCCGCCGCCCACCAGCCCCACGCCTGCGCCGCGGCGGCGAAGACGGCCAGCACGAGAACCGCGAGGGCGGCAGAACCCAGCACCGGCACGACCCGGCAGATCTCCACCGCAGCCCGCGCGATCCGCAACCGGCGCGGCGGATCGAAGGTACGGCTCACGTCGCCCGCTTCCACGGCGCGGGGCAGCTTCATCGGCGGCATGCCGAGGTAGGAGTCACCCGCCTTGGCCTTCTTCGGCGTGGTGGAAAGCACACCGATCAGCCCGTCGCGCGGCACCTTGCGCCCGGCGGCGGTCATCCCCGAGTTGCCCAGGAACGCGCGCGCGCCGATGCGGGCCTCGTCGATGCGCAGCCAGCCGCCGCCGAGCTCATAGGAGGCGACCATGGTGTCATCGGCGAGGAACGCACCGTCACCCACGGTGGTCATGCTCGGCAGCGCGAGCACGGTGGACGCCTCGACGCCGCGCCCGACCCTCATGCCGAGCGCTCGCAGCCACACCGGTGTCAGGGCACTGGCGTACAGCGGGAAGAGCACGGTGCGCGCGCCGTCCATCAGGCGCTCGGTGGTCCAGGCCTGCCAGGCGATCCGGCCGTAGAGCGGATGCCGTCCGGTCCGCAACCCGAGGCTCAGCGCCCGTACGCCGACGAGGACCAGCAGAGCATAGGTCAGCAGACCCATGAGGGCGGCGGCCGGCGAGATCGCGAGCGCCGAACCGAGCGCGGCCGGCAGCGTCCGCGCACCGCGCACCGCGACACCGATCAACAGGACACCGGGGAGCGCGGCTAGAAGCGGCAGCAGGCTCAGCACGAACGCCGTGGCCGTGTATGCGAGCGCCCATTGCGGCTTGTGCGCGGGACGCTCGCCCGGGTAGCGCGTCGCCCGCCCGGTCTTCTGCGCGGGTACTCCGGCCCAGCGCTGGCCGGTCGGCACCGCTCCGGACGTCGCGGCGTCGGACACCACGGAGCCGGGCGCTATTTCAGCGCGCTTGCCGACCCGGGCGCCGGGCATCAGGACGCTGCGGTTGCCGACGACCGCTCCGGCGCCGATCCGGATCGCGCCGAGACGCAGCTGGTCGCCGTCGAGCCAGTGTCCGGTCAGGTCCACCTCGGTGCCGATCGCGCACCCGCGGCCGAGCTTGAGCATCCCGGTGACCGGCGGCAGCGAATGCAGGTCGACGTCCCGGCCGATCTGGACTCCCAGCGCCCGGGCGTACCAGGTCAGCCAGATCCCCGACAGCCTGGTCGCGCCGCTGGATTCGGCGAGGCGTTCTGCGGTCCAGAGCTTGAGATGTACCGTTCCGCCGCGCGGGTACGTGCCGGGGGCGATGCCGCGCAGCAGTGCCCGTGCTCCTCCCGCGGCGATGGCCAGGCGTCCAGCGGGACTGACCAGGAGCAGCCAGCCGATCAGCACCCACCACCAAGAGGCGACCGGCACCCACGGGTGCGGACCGAACCAGCTGAGGATGTCGCCGAAGGCGGCGAGCGCGACACACCAGCGCAGCCCGATCAGCGTGAAGAGCGGCGCAATGGCGGCGGTCTGCACGAGACCGGCACGGTGCGGGGTGGGTTCGACGACGCGGGGCCCCTCCGGCGCGGACGCGGTGGCGGCGCGGTCCAGCAGGGCCGCCTGGGCGCCGAGCATCGAGTGCTGATACAGGTCGGCGACGGAGATCTCCGGATGACGGGATCTGATTCG
>NZ_DASZGI010000353.1:0-2555 GCF_035938995.1 Actinocrinis sp. | reverse complement strand
CCGCTCAGGTCCGCCCAGGCGGGCGCGGAACTCGGCCCGTTGCCGGGCGATCCGCTCGAGGTGTTGCTGGAACAGGCGGCGAGGACGAGCCCCGCGGCCGCCACCGCCGCTACGGAGCGGGCGGCCCTACCGGTGGCTGTGCGCATTGGTACCCCTTTGTCGAATGCTGATAACGGTGTCGCGCTGTGCTGCGTAGCCGGCCTAAGGTCGCGGCCGGGGCGCCACGGTCGCGGGGAGATCTCAATGCCGAGCCGCCGAGCGCTTGTGGCGGTGCGGTGGCGTTTCGCCGAAGGTAACTACGACGAAATCCGCGGGTCAAGTCTGTTGCCATTTTTTAATTTACGAACAAATTCCACCGAATTAAAGCCCGTCTCAAGGGCAGAATTTGTTCGGTTCTTGACTATTTTCGCGTAACGTTGGATTCTCGCGCTGTGAGCCCTTCTCCCCACGAGACCCGCGCCTCGCGCAACCGGCAGGCGGTCGTGCGCCTGCTGCGCGAACGCGGCACCCTCAGCCGAGCCGACATCGCGCGCGCCACCGGGCTGTCCCGCTCGACGGTTTCCGGGCTGGTCGGCGAGCTCGTCGCCGGCGGTCTGGTGATCGACCTGGGCACCGCGCTGCCACCCGCCGGGGGCGCCGCCGGGCGCCCCGGATCGGCCGTGATGCTCAACCCGGCCACCGGCGAGGCGATCGGTGTCGACTTCGGCCACCGGCACGTCCATGTGATCATCGCCAACGTCACCCATCAGGTGCGCATCGCCAAGTCGCAGCCGCTGGCCGCCGACTACCACCCCGAGCGCGGCATCGACACCGCGGCGAGCCTCGTACGCGAGGCGATCGCCGAAGCGGGCATCGATCCGACGCGCATCCTCGGCGTGGGCGTGAGCGTGCCGTGTCCGTACAACCGGGACACCGACGCCGCCGCCGGGTCCGATCCCCGCTGGGCCGGTGTGTCCGTGGCCACCGCGCTGTCCGAGCGCCTGCGCCTGCCGGTCACCGTCGACAACGATGCGCAGCTCGGTGCGCTCGCCGAGCGGCTTTGGGGCGTCGGCCGTGACTTCGACGACGTGGTCTACCTCAAGCTGCACGCCGGAGTCGGCGGCGCGTTGATCATCGGCGGCCGGCTGGTGCGCGGCGCCACCGGCTCGGCCGGGGAGATAGGCCACCTGGTCCTGGACCCGGCCGGACCCCTGTGCCGGTGCGGCAACCGAGGCTGCCTCGAATCCTTCGTCGCCCTGCCGAGAATCATGCGCGGACTCGAACCCGGCTACGGCGACCACATCACGCTGCGCGATGTGATCACCATGGCGTGGCAGGGCGATCGCGGCTGCATTAGAACCCTGAGCGAGGCGGGGGCGGCGGCCGGCCGCGCGGTCGCCATGCTGTGCAACATCCTGAACCCGCAGGCGGTGGTGGTGGGCGGAGCGCTGGCCGGAGCCGGCGAGCTGCTCCTGGGCCCACTGCGCGACGCGGCGGCCAAGGCGGCACTGCCGCTTGCCGCCGCCGCGCACATCACCGTCGGCGAACTAGGCCCCCAGGCCAGCGCACTCGGCGCGGTCGCGCTGGTCCTGGGCCAAAGTGAGAGCGACCGGTCCGTCGACGGAGCGGCGCTCGGCGCGGCTGTGCCGAGCTGAGCCGGATCCGGCGGCGGACCGGTCCCCGGCCGTCCAGGACGACCACCAGGCGAACACGAGAAGGAACGCCATGCTTGACCTGACCGACAACGGTGGAACATTCGCCGGATCGTCTCCGTCCGGCGCTCCGATATGCGCACAGCGACTGCCCGCCGAGGACACGGTGCACGGCGATGCTCCGGCCAACGCCCCGATTCCCGATTCGGCACTCGACACGCCGTCCGCGCAGCGTGACCCGCTCTGGTTCAAGCGCGCGGTCTTCTACGAGGCCTTCGTCCGCTCGTTCTACGACTCGAACAACGACGGCACCGGTGATCTCAAGGGCCTGACGAGCAAGCTGGACTACCTGCAATGGCTCGGGATCGACTGCATCTGGCTGCCGCCGTTCTTCAAGTCGCCGCTGCGCGACGGCGGCTACGACGTGTCCGGATACAAGGAGATCAACCCGGACTTCGGCGACCTGGGCGACTTCGTGGCCTTCGTCGAGCAGGCGCACGCCCGAGGCATCCGAGTCATCATCGACGTGGTCATGAACCACACCAGCGACCAGCACCCGTGGTTCCAGGCTTCGCGCGGCGAGCCCGACGGCCCCTACGGGGACTTCTACGTCTGGGCCGACGACGACGCGGGCATGCCGAAGGCGCGGGTCATCTTCTCGGACGCCGAGACCTCGAACTGGACCTTCGACCCGGTACGCAAGCAGTACTACCTGCACCGCTTCTTCTCACACCAGCCGGACCTCAACTACCACAATCCCGCGGTGCGGCGGCGCATCATGAGCGTCCTGAGATTCTGGCTGGACCTCGGGGTGGACGGCTTCCGGCTGGACGCGGTGCCGTACCTGTACCACCAGGAAGGCACCACGGGCGAGAACCTCCCGGAAACGCACCAGTTCCTGCGGGATATCCGCAAGATGGTGGA
>NZ_DASZGI010000352.1:0-53545 GCF_035938995.1 Actinocrinis sp. | reverse complement strand
ACGGTGCCTCCGGCCGGGCTGAACTTCACCGCGTTGTCCAGGAGGTTGACGACAGCTCGGTCGACGCTGGTCGGGTCGCCCTGGACGTACCAGGGCTCGATCTCGACGTCGAAGGTCAGGCCGGGGCCGCGCAGCCGGGCTCGCTCGACGGCTCGGCCGACGCTCTCGTGCAACGCCACGCGCATCGTCTTGCGAGCGCCGCCCTCCTGCCCGCGCGAGAGCTCGAGCAGGTCGGTGACCAGGCCGGACAGCTCGTGCAGCTGCTGATCCACGCTCTCGAGCATGCTCTCGCGGCGACCGGGTGGCAGTTCGCGGCCGGTGCGTTCGCTCTTGAGGAGGAGGTCGACGTTGGTGCGGAGGGATGTGAGCGGAGTGCGAAGTTCGTGGCCTGCGTCGGCGATGAGTTGACGTTGCCGGTCGCGCGAGTTCTTCAACGACTTGGTCATCTTGTTGAAGCTCGCCCCGAGCCGGTTGAGCTCGTCCTTGCCGTTCACCGGCAGGCGGATGGAAAGGTCTTCAGTTCTCGCGACGTGTTCGACCGCCGCGGTGAGCCGGCGCACCGGGCGGGTGGCCGACCGGGCGAGCACGAGACCTGCGAGGGATGCCAACGCGATCCCGCCGGCCGCGGCAACGGCGAGCCAGAGCTCCAGGTGCCCCAGCGAGGAGTCGACGTTGGTCAGCGATTGGATGAAGGAGATCGCATACCCGGACTCGGGCGAGGTGGTGTAGACGCGGACGTGTTCGCCATTGATGTAGTCGTCGTAGAAGACGCCGCCCACCTGCGTTCCGGACGCGACGGCGATCTGCGTCGCCGTCGGCTTCATCTCCGTCGTGTTGACTGTGGACCCGCCGCCCGATGCGCAAGTGACGCCGTCCGAGCGGATGATCTCGGTCATGTTCCCGCCGAAGCCGCCGCCGGGTCCGAACGTTTGACCGTTGAGGCACATTGAGAGCAAGTTGGCGGCACTGTGTGGGGGCCCTGGCCCCCCGCCCCCAAGGTTCGCGGCGGGTTCCTCGGGGCCGCCCGAGGCGCCACCCGCGTGCTGGCCGATGTAAGACGCTCGCGACAGGTTGTTGTTGATCTCGCCGTAGAGCTGGTCGCGCACCAGGAAGTACGAGGCGAGGGCCGCGCCGACCACCGCCACCGACACCGCGACGGCGGCGAGGAGGGCGAAACGGCCCTGGAGCGACAGGCGCTTGAACAGGCCGCGCGGGGAGAGGGGGCTGCCTGCGGGGCGCGGCGGGACGGGCCGCGCGTGCCTCATGAGCTGCCGCCGGGCGAATCAGCCCGCAACACGTACCCGACGCCGCGCACCGTGTGCAGGAGGCGGGGCTCGCCTCCCGACTCGGTCTTGCGGCGCAGGTACATCACGTAGACATCAAGCGAGTTCGAGGTCGGGCCGAAGTCGAAGCCCCAGATGCTGCTGAGCAGCTGATCGCGGGCGAGCACCTGGCGCGGGTGGCGCAGGAACATCTCGAGCAGGTTGAACTCGGTCCGGGTCAGCTCGATCGCCCGCGCGCCCCGGGTCACTTCGCGGGTCAGCACGTCCATCGTGAGGTCCGCGTATTGGAGCACCTCGGAGTCCGCCTCCGCCGTGGCTGCCGCCTCAGTGAGCAGCGCGCCTCTGCGCAGCAATGCCCGCAGCCGCGCGTAGAGCTCGTCCAGGTCGAAGGGCTTTGCGAGGTAGTCGTCCGCGCCCACGTCCAGGCCGGTGACCCGGTCGCCCACGGTGTCGCGGGCGGTCAGCAGGAGCACGGGCAGCGCCGCGTCGAAGGAGCGCAGCCGGCGCAGCACGGTGAGCCCGTCCATCCGCGGCATCATCACGTCGAGCACGATCGCGTCGGGGGCCTGCTTCGCGATCGACTCGAGCGCGCCGAGGCCGTCCGCGGCGAGGGCCACCTCGTAACCCTCGAACTCCAGCCCGGCGCGCAGCGCCTCGCGCACCGCGGGCTCGTCGTCCACGACCAGGATCCGGCTGCTCGTCTCGACCGTGGACATCTCCGCACTCCCGCTCTGCTCTGTGGTGCGCGGGTCGGCTCGCAGAACCGACCTTGCGCTGGTCACGGCCCGTTTCGCGCCGTCGCCACGATGCTGCCAATCTCTCATGAACAAACGATGAGAAGGCTCTTTGTTTCGCCCAATAAGCGCGATGAACGGCGATAAGGCACTCGGACGGCGGTTGTGCGCGCCAGGTAACGCAACGGGTACACGGCGTTGCGCAGGCGGTGTCGTATGGACCACGATGGCGTGAACAGTGGGATGGACCGGCTCTCGTTCGGGGCAGGTACACAGGTGGCGAACCCTTGGCTAGCGCTGGAAGTCGGCGCCGACCCGACGCTGCGGGTGCGCGAGGTGCGCCGCGCCCACCGGGCCTTCCTGGCCGGCGCGCCGACCCCGGCGTCCGTGCGGCCGGTGGTGACCGATTCCTGGCGGCGCTCGGCCGGCGCGCTCGTGGACGTCGACGGGATCGCCCCGGTCGGTCTGACCGACGGTGACCTGGAGGAATACCGCCGCGGACATCTGCTCGCGCTGGCCATGCCGGTATTCCGGGACCTGCTCGGCACCATCGCCGACGACGGCGAGCACATCCTGGCGGTCAGCGACGAACGCGGCATGCTGCTCTGGGTCGAAGGGCACCTTGGTGTGCGCAAGCAGACCGAGCGGATAAACCTCGTGCCTGGCGCGTACTGGGATGAGGGGCACGCCGGGACGAACGCGATGGGCACGGCGATGGCCGTGGACCACGCCGTGCAGATCTTCGCCACCGAGCACTACAGCACCCCGGTTCAGCCGTGGACCTGCGCCGCCTCGCCGGTGCACGACCCGCGCACGGGGCGGCTGATCGGCGTCGTGGACCTCACCGGCGGCGATCACTTGGCCAGCCCGCACAGCCTCGCGCTGGCCCAGGCCGCCGCCCGCGCGGCCGAGGTCCAGCTGGCCGGGCTGCTCGGCGCCGCCTCGGCTGGGCCGGCGGACTCGGCGAACAGCGGTGCGGCGCCGTCGATTCGCGCGCTCGGCCGCGACGAAGCGCTGCTCACCGTGGGCCCGGGCGCGCCGCGGCGGCGGCTCGGTCGGCGGCACAGCGAGATCGTCGTCCTGCTGGCAGGGCATCCCGAAGGGCTGAGCGGGGAGCAGTTGAGCTTCGAGCTTTACGGCGAGCGGCTGGTCAACCCGGTGACGCTGCGTGCGGAGATGTCCCGGCTGCGCAATCTGCTCGGTTCTGACCTGCTGGGCTCGCGGCCTTATCGGTTCAAGGTGCCGCCCTGCGCCGACTTCCTCTGCACCTTAGGCGCGCTGGACCGCGGCGCCGTGCGGGACGCCGCCGAGGACTATCGCGGCCCGCTGCTGCCTGCCTCGGACGCGCCCGGCATCGCCCGGATCCGGAACCTCGTCGAGTCGCGGCTGCGCGGCGCGGTCCTCGCCGGCCGCGACCCCGCACTCCTGGACGAGTGGACCAGGACTGCCTGGGGCGGCGACGACCTTGAGGCATGGGAGACCCTGTCGGCCGCACTGCCGGACCATTCGCCGCGCCGGGCGCAGATCGCGATGCGGATCGGGCAGTTGCGCCGGGACTACGGCCTCGGACCGGACCGCGCACACTTCCGCGTGGCGGCCGAAATGCGTGCAACACCGCCGGTCACGCCGCGTGCAACGTTCGCGCAACGTATCGGTGCATAACCTCCCCGCTACGGGTCCGCCGCCGGCGTGCGGGCTGTGGCAGGGAGACCATGACCCACGAAGGAGAGCACGGGCACGGCGGCGTTCCACCGTCGGACCAGTTGGCCGCGGCCGCGAATGTGAAGGCCGACATCTACGATCAGGCGCGGGCGAACCGGATCCGCTTCTGGGAGAGGCAGGCACGGCGGCTGTCCTGGTTCGTGGAGTGGCAGCGTCCGCTCGACTGGTCGGACCCGCCGTATGCGCGCTGGTTTCTCGGCGGCGCGCTGAACGTCGCATACAACTGCGTCGACCGGCATGTCGAAGCCGGCGCCGGAGACCGGGTGGCGCTGCACTGGGAGGGTGCGCCCGGCGATGTCCGTATGCTGACATACGCGGACCTGCACCGGGCGGTGTGCCAAGCAGCCAATGCGCTGAACGCGCTCGGCGTCGTACGGGGCGACCGGGTCGCGATCCACCTGCCGATGGTCCCGGAGACGGTGGTGACGATGCTCGCGTGCGCGCGGATCGGCGCCGTGCACGCGGCGCTGCCGTCCGCGCTGGACGTGGCCGGTCTCGCCGCGCACGTGCGGGATGCCGGGGCGAAGATCGTCGTCACGGCGGACGGCGGGTTCCGTGACGGTCGCGCGCCGCTGTCCCCCACAGGGTCGTTAAAGACCGTGCAGTTCAAGTCCGTGCTGGATGCCGCATTGGACCTGGCGCCCGATTCAAAGGTCGAACACGTCGTTGTGGTGCGGCGCACCGGCGAGCGGCTCGATTGGCAGGCCGGTCGGGACATCTGGTGGCACGACGCGGTCGAGACCGCGCCTCCCGAGCACCGCGCGCCCACCCTCTACGCCGAGCATCCGCTGTTCATCAGCTATCAGACACCCGGGCGCGGCGGCGTGCCGGGCCGGATCGAGCCGCGCGGGCTGCTACACGCCGCGGGCGGCTACCTCACGCAGGTCGCCTTCAGCCATCACGCAGTCTTCGATCACAAGGCGGGACTCGACGTCTACTGGTGCACCGCGGACATCGCCTCGATCAGCGGGCATTCCTACCTCGTCTACGGGCCGTTGGCCAACGGCGCGACGCAGGTCATGTACGAGGGAGCGGCGGAAACGGACGAGCCGGGCCGGATCTGGCAGATCGTGCAGAAGTACGGGGTCTCAGTCCTGTTCGCCGCACCCGGAGTGATCAGGGCTCTGCGGCGCGGGGGAGTGCAAGCCGCGCGGGGCGCAGGCGACGCGTCCCGCTACGACCTTTCGTCGCTGCGCATCCTCGGTATCGACGGCGGTCCGGTCGATCCGGACACCTGGCTCTGGTACCGGCGCGAGGTCGGTGGCGACCGGGCGGCCGTGGTCGGAACCTGGTGGCAGCCGGAAACCGGCGCGATCATGATCAGCTCTCTGCCGGGGGTGTCGTGCACCAAACCCGGCGGCGCCGCGCGCCCGCTACCCGGCGTCGTCGCAGACGTACTCGACGACAGCGGATTTGAGGCGCGCCGCGGCACCCCCGGCCATCTGGTGATGCTCGAGCCCTGGCCCAGCATGGCGCGCACGCTGTGGCGCGACGACGAGCGCTTCGCCGCTCGATACTGGTCGCGCTTCCCCGGCTTGTACGCGACCGGCGAGACCGCGCGGATCGACGAGGACGGAGACGTGTGGGTGCTCGGGCAGGAGGGGCGACCGGCGTAGGGCCGGCGGCACGGCGCGCGTCGAGCGCGGCATCGCAGCGCTGGATGAGAGCGCTGCTTGACCGTAGAGCGAAGAGGTTGGGCCGCTTCGCGACCCTCCTGGGGCCGGAAAGTGAGTATTCGATCAAGGCTTGAGCTGCGGTTTTCTGTTACTTCCGGATTAGAGAGGTGCTGGGGGCGCCACCCGACGGGCCTCGGGCGGCGCCCCCAGCACACAGTCGTCCCGGTCGGCACACGCACTGCCGACCCGCCGCTGGGAACGACTGCAGGGGGATAGCTGAAGGGGGTTAACCCAGTTCGAGCGTGGTGACTCCGTACACATATCCGACGGCGATGGGGCGCGTCGGGCCGGTGTACATGCGCACCGTCTCGAAGCCAGGCGCCAGGCCACACGCCGCGACCAGCTTGTGTGCGGCCTCGTTCGGTTCCGGCACGTCCATGAACACCGGACCGGGGCCAGCGTAGGCCGCCAGCGTGTCGAACAGCCCCTGCGCGGCGGCCTGATCGGCGGCGAACAGGGGTCCGATCCGATACCCCTCGAGCGAAGGCCGGATCACGCCGTAACCGGTCACCCGGTCGCCGGTCATGTGCACGTACGAGGTGTGGCCCGGCAGCGAGAGCCAGCGCGCGACGAAGCTCGACCGGTCGGCGGGAAAACATTGCCGGTCGAACTCCGCCACCGCGGTCACCGGGACCTGGTCCGCGGGCACGACGCCGGGCGCCGCGGTCTGCCGCGAACCGAAGCCCCAGTGGGAGCCGGAACCGCCGTAACGCACCGTGCGGTAGACGGCGCTGAAGCCGGATCGCTCGTAGTTCGCCTCCTGCGCCGGCACGCCGTCCAGCCCGATCGTGCGAGATCCGGCGTGCTTGACCGCCTGCCGCCAGGTGGCCATACCGAGCCCGCGCCCGCGCAGGTCTTCGCGCACGAGGTAGAACCCGAGGAAGGAGAACGCGTCGTCGTAGTTGACCACCGACACCGCGGAGGCGATCTCCCCGTCCAGCCGCCCGACGAAGAAGCCGTCAGGGTCCTGCGGCAGGAAGCCGAGCGCGTCGCGGCGCCCGGGATTCCAGCCCTCGCGTTCACACCAGCGTGCCACGAACGCCCAGTCGTGCGCGTCGGCGCGGGCCACGGTGAAGCGGGCCGTCGCGGTCGCGGTCGGGGAAGAAGGCATGGCTTAGTACTCCTTTCAGGACGGACCGGAACGTATCAGACCCGCGGTCACACCAGGCCGAGATCGTCGTCCAACTCGGCGCGCTGTTCCGCCGTCAGAGTGCTCTTCGGCGGCCCTTGGAACCGCTTGCGCGCGCCGAGCGTCCACCACGCCGCCGCGATCAGGAGCAGCACCGCGAACGCGATCGGCGCGTAGTTGAAGTTGCCCCACGTGATCGGATACGTCTCGGGCGCCAGGAACAGCAGGCTGCTGAGCAGGACCCAGACCACCGCCGTCACCCCGATCGCCCGGCTCCACCGGCCCAGGTGCCACGGGCCCGGCTCGAAGTCCGCGCCGCGGCGCAGCTTCAGGAACACCGGGAAGGCGTACGCGCCGAACAGGCCGATCACGTTGATCGAGACCACCGCGTTGAACGTCGCGGTGTTCACCAGCGACGGCAGCACCAGCAGGAACGACAGGCCGGCGGCGAGCCAGGCGGCCCGCACCGGGGTGCCCTTCGCGTTGACCCTGCGCCACACCCGGGTGCCCGGGATCGGGCCGTCGTCCCGGCTCAGCGCGAAGATCAGCCTGCTGTTGCTGGTCATGTTGGACAGGCCGCAGAACAGCAACGCGCCGACGACGATCAACAGCAGCAGCTTCGCCGCGGTCGGGGTCAGCGCGTCCATGACGATCTGCGCGGGCGGGAAGGAGGACGACAGCTCGCCCGAATAGTCGCGCTCGGACCAGATCAGCGCCAGCAGCAGCACGAAGCCGACCGCGGCGGAGACGCCGACCGCCCGGACCATCGCCTTGGGCGCCGACCGGGACGCGCTGATCGTCTCCTCGCTCATGTGCGCGCTGGCGTCGATGCCGGTGAACACCCAGGACACCGACAGCAGGCCGATGCCGACCGCGTAGGGGCCGAAGGAGAAGCCCGTGTCGTTCTCGAAGTGGGAGAACACGAACGCCGCCGACTGGTGGTGCGACGGCGCGACGGCCAGCACCGTCACGATCACCACGGTGCCGATCAGCAGCCACCAGACCGACACCTTGTTCAGCCAGCCCACGTCGCGCACCGACAGGGTGTTGACCAGGGCGTGCACGGCCAGGATGAGCGCGCAGATCAGCAGGGTGGTGTATCGCGTCGGGTGGTAGCCGGCGAACTGCAGGCTCAGCAGGATATTGATGAAGCCGGCGGCGGCGAAGTCGGTGGCCGCGGTGCCCGCCACCTGCCCGCCGAAGTTGAGCCAGCCGGTGAACCAGGCCGCCGCGCGCTGGTGCTTGCGGGCCAGGTAGTAGGACCAGAAGTACGGGCCGCCGCTGATCGGCCACTTCGCGGCCAGTTCGCCCATCGCCGCGGCGACGGTGAGGATCAGCAGCGACACCGCGATCCAGCCCCAGACCTGGACCCGCGGGCCGCCGGCGCCCATCGAGATCCCGAAGCCGGTGAACACCCCGGCGATCAGATTGATGATGGTGAACGGGAAGGCGAAGTTGCCGAACCAGGTCAGCGGGCGGGCCAGCTCCGGCTTGTAGCCGAGCCTGGCCAGCTCTTTCTCGTCGGGCAGGATCTCGGGCCTGACTTGGGTACTCGACATGCGCTCGACCCTCCAGAGCAGGGACGTCCGTTGTGTTTCAACTGTCTTATTCAGCTCTGTCTTATTCAGCAGTGCATCGTCGG
This sequence comes from Actinocrinis sp., assembly GCF_035938995.1. Taxonomy (GTDB): domain Bacteria; phylum Actinomycetota; class Actinomycetes; order Streptomycetales; family Catenulisporaceae; genus DASZGI01. Next base: position 45,359 of record NZ_DASZGI010000352.1, on the reverse strand, counting down.
CGGGCGGTGTGGGTTCGCGTTCCCGTGGGGGAGGTGGGGGTTCTCAGGTGGGGCCTGGTGCGGACCCCGATCCGTGTGCGGGCCCGGCGGCGCGGGCTCGTTGGTACGCCCGGACGAGTTGTGCCTCCGGGGCGCCGTCCAGTGCCCACGGCTGCCGCGCCACGTAAGGCAGCGTGCGTGCCAGGACCCTGCGTGTCTCGGTCAGGCGCTCGGCCTTCGCCAGCGCGAAGGCCAGCAGGGAGAGATCACCGGTGTAGACGGCCGAGCCGCGGGGGAGCGCGGCGAACCAGCCGTCGTAGGCTCGGGAGGCGGCCTGCTCGGCGGCCGGGCCGCGCCACATCAGCGCCCCGTCGCGCCGCTGGCCCAGCTCGCACAGCTCCCGGTAGCGCTCCACGAACACCACCAGTTCGAGCAGTTGCGGGTCGCTGCGCTCGGGCGTGATCGCGGCGGCCCAGCGTGCCACGTGCCACATCTCGGACACCGACCCGCCGTACCGCGGTGTGAAGTACTCGAGCAGCCGCCGGAAGCCCTCCCGGCTGTGCGGATCGCGCCCGCGCACCTCGGTCAGCAGGTCCCACGGACCTGGTAGCCCGCCCAGGTCGCGCGGCCCCGGGGTGGCCACACGCCCCGTCAGCCGCGGGCCTTCGAGCATCAGCATCGCGACGAACGGTGTGGGATCGGTCTTCATCCGGCCCGACGCGGCGAAGCAGGCCTCGTGCGCCCCCTCCGCCAGAACCGCCGAGTCCGGCAGCCCCTGCCGGGCCGCCCGCAACGCCCGCAGCACCGCGACCCTGGCGTATACGAGCCATGCTTCCGGGCTCTCCGGCGACTCGCGCACCCAGCGGTCCGCGACCGTCGAGCGCACCGCGTACGAGGCCAGGATCAGGGATCGATGGGCGCGCAGCGCGAAGTCCGAGCGGGTGAACTCCAGCAGTTCGCCGGGGAACGCGGTGCGCCCCGCCTCCAGCTCGGTGCAGGCGTCCACCAGGCGCACGTCCGCTCCGGCTGGATGCCAGTCGAGCTTGGGCCTGGCCGCCGTCGCCGTGCCCTGGATGCTGACCGCGGTCAGGCCGCGCGCCGCGGCGGCGGGCCGCTCCTCCTCGACGACGCGGTCGATCTTCCACTCCGCGACGTCGACGGGCTCGATCACCCCGGCCCGGGTCAGCATCTCCCGCTCCAGCCACGCCCGCTCGCCGATCGGCAGCCGCCCATACTCGGTGCGGTCGATGACCAGGTGGCTGGCGAACTGCGGCCCGATGCGCCCGAGCGCCGCGGCCAGGCCCGGCCGCTGCCACGCGGGGACCCGGCGCGAGGCATCGTAGTGCACCTCGATCACCCGCATCTGCAAGGCGTCGGCGTGCGCCCGCAGCGCGCCGAGCACGATCCCGCCGTCGAGCGGCGATCCGACGAGGTAGAGCACGACCCGGGTGCGCGCATCAGGGTCAAGGCCCTGATCGCGCCCGAGGGACGTGGTCGTGGTCAACGTCGGGTCACCTTTCCACGGCGCGTGATGGCCCGGCAACGCTGGGTATCGCGCTTAATGCCGTTTTAATGCGACGGGTGCGCGTAGGTCCGCGCGGGACTCGGTAGAGTGACAGTACTCTGACCCTTGGTAATCGTTGTCCACAGTTCGTGTACAAACCGGACGGCAGGCGAGGCATGACGGATCTCGACGGAATCACCCGGCGGGTCGTGCACTGGCGCAAGCGGCGTGGCCTCAACCAGCAGGAATTCGCCACCCGGCTCGGCCGCAGCCGCTCCTGGGTGGCCCAGTTCGAGCTGGGCGGACGGCAGGCCGACCCGCGCATCAGCGTGCTCGAACAGGTGTCCCGGGTCCTCGAGGTCCCGCTCGAACAGCTGCTCTCCGACGGCGACGACGCCGGTTCGGCGGCGGTCGACGCGGGCGCGCACGCGTCCGAGGCCGCCGCGATCCGCACCACGCTCCAGCGCTACGACGTGATCTGTGAGCACTTCGCCGACCACACCGCCGCCGAGCCCGACCCCGAGGCGGTCGAGACCATCGCCCGGCAGGCCGCGTACGCCTGGGACGCATATCAGGCGGCTCACTATTCGATCATCGGCCGGGTGCTGCCCTCCCTTATCGTGAAGGCGCAGCGGGTCGCCGCGAGCGACCGGTCCGCCGGGGCGTGGGCGGCCGCCTCGCGCGCCTATCAGCTGGCCGCGGCGGTCCTGGTCGAGTTCGCCGACGGTGCGACGGCCTGGCACGCGGCCGACCGGGGCGCGCTCGCCGCGGAGCAGAGCGCCGACCCGGTCGTGATCGCCTCCGCCGCCCGCCAGGTCGCGCACGCGCTCACGACGCTGGGCCGGGCGGGCGCGGCGCTGGAGGTCTGCGCCGCCGCGACCGCGCGCCTCGAAGAGGACCTGCTGTGCGGCGGCGGGGACGGGCTTTCCGTTCTCGGCATGCTTTACCTCACCGCGGCGGTCTGCGCGGCCGACGCGGACGACCACGACCGCACGATGCGCATGATCGAGCAGGCCCGCGAGTATGCGGACCTGCTCGGCGCGGACGCCAACCACCAGTGGTCCGGCTTCGGCCCGACCAACACCCTGATCCACGAGGTCTCGGCGCTGATCCGGCTGCGGCGGAACGCCCGCGCGGTCGAGGTCGCCCACCGGATCGACCCGGCGGCGCTGGCCTCGCTGCCCCGCGAGCGGCGCACCCACCACCTGGCCGACCTCGCCGCGGCCCAGGTCCACGTCGGCCTGTACGACGAGGCGCTGGGCTCGCTGCTGGCCGCCGAGCAGCTGGCCAGCCAGGAGGTGCACCGGCGGCCGCGCACCCGCGCCGCGATCGCGTTGCTGGCGGAGGCGACCCCGATGCCGAGCTCCCGGCTGCGCGAGCTCGCCCGCCGCTCCGGGGTCATCGCCTGACCGCGCACCCCGCGAGGGGACTGGTAATCGAGCGCATTGACCCCGCCCGAGGACCGCCTATTGCCCGCGTGCTGCTCGCGCCTTCCCCAGCTGCGCGAAGACCTCCAGCAACGTCGCGTCGTCCACTGACTGGCTGTCTAGCACGTCGCCCGGAGCGGCCCCCTGCAGCAGCCGCTTGATCGGCACCTCGAGCTTCTTTCCCGTGCGGGTGTGCGGGATCCCGGCCACAGCGATGATCTCGTCGGGCACGTGTCGCGGCGAGGCCTGGGTCCTGATCGCGGCGCGGATGCGGTCGGCCAGCTCGTCGGTCAGCCGTGCGCCGTCGGCGAGCGCGACGAACAGCGGCATCCAGTAGCCGCCGCCCGGCTCCTCCGCGCCGATCACCAGCGCTTCGCGGACCTCCGGGAACTGCTCCACCACCTGGTAGATGTCCGCGCTGCCCATCCGGATGCCGTTGCGGTTCAAGGTGGAGTCGGAGCGGCCGTGGACCACGATCGTGCCGCGCCCGGTAATGGTGATCCAGTCGCCGTGCCGCCACACGCCCGGGTACGTGTCGAAGTAGGCGGCCCGGTACCGCGCGCCGTCCGGGTCGTTCCAGAAGAAGACCGGCATCGACGGCAGCGGCGCGGTGATCACCAGCTCGCCCACCTCGTCCCGGACGCTCTCGCCGCCCGGCCCGAACGCGTCGAGCGCGACGCCGAGACAGGGGACGGAGATCTCGCCCGGGTACACCGGCACGGTGGGTGCCCCGCCGATGAACGCGCTGACCACGTCCGTGCCGCCGCTCGTGGAGACCACCTGCACGCGCGGCCCCACCTCCCGCGCGGCCCAGTGGTACGACGCAGCTGGCAGCACCGACCCGGTCACGCCGAGAACCCGCAGCCGCGACAGGTCGTACTGCGCGGCCGGCCGAACGCCGGCCTTCTCGGTCGCCTGTAGATAGGCGGGACTGGTGCCCAGCGCGACGACGCGGTGTCGAGCCGCCAGCTCCCACAGCGTCCCCGGCCCCGGATGTGAAGGGCTCCCGTCGTAACAGACGATCGTCGCGCCCACCAACAGTCCGGCTACCTGGAAATTCCACATCATCCAGCTCGGCGAGGTGTACCAGAAGTAGGGCTCGTCCTCCTTCAGGTTCAGATGAAACGCGATCTGCTTGAGGTGCTCCAGCAGCACGCCGCCGTGCCCGTGCACGATGCCCTTGGGCTTCCCGGTGGTCCCGGAGGAGAACAAGACCCACAGGGGATGGTCGAACGGCACCGCGACCGGCTCGACCGTGTCCTCGCCCTGCGCCGCCGCGTCCCACGTGATCGCGTCGCCGAGCCCGGCCGACTCGAGGTCCAGCCCGAGGCGCGGGACCACGATCGTTGCCTGCAGCGAGCCGAGCGACTCGCGCAACTCGGCGACCGAGGACCGCTTGTCGTGCGCTTTACCTCCGTACCGGTAGCCGTCCGCCGCGATCAGGACCATCGGGTCGAGCTGGCCGAGCCGCGCGGCCGCGGCCGCGGCGGAGTAGTCCTGGCCGCACGAGGACCAGATCGCCCCAAGGCTCGCGGTCGCGAGGAACGCGACGACCGCCTCCGGGATATTGGGCAGGTATCCGACCACCCGGTCGCCCTGGCCCACCCCCAGCCCGCGCAGCGTGTGCGCGACAGCCCCGACCTGCCGCCGCAGCTCGGCCCAGCTCACCGTCCGGTCGGCAGCGGCAGTGGCAGCGTTGTCGTCGTCGCCACCGGGCTCGGCTGCGTCGATGATCGCGACGCCCGAACGCTGCGCCGGCCTCAACACCTGCGAGACGTAGTTCAGGGTCGCCCCGGGGAACCACGAAGCGCCCGGCATCTCCCGCGACTCCAGCACAGTCCGCCCCGGCGTGGCGGCCTCGATCGAGAAGAAGTCCCACAGCTCGCCCCAGAATGCCTCCGGCTCCCGCGCCGACCAGGCGTGCAGCTCCCGGTAGTCCGCGACGTGCACTCCGCGCCCGGCCAGCCGGGCGCGGAATCGTTCGACGTTCGCGCCCTCCACGTCCGTCGGCGACGGGGTCCAGACCGGGGCCGGCGCCCCGCCGTGGACGTCGTCAGGCTTCCTCGACTGCGCATCCGTGGTCTCCATGGACGCAGTGGAGCACGACCCGCCTGCACCGGGCAAGATCCGACCCCCGCATGGCGACCCGATTCCCCGTGTGATCAGCGATGATGGTGCGGTGCAGGTTGCTTCGGGCGCGGAACCGGGCCGCGACAGGTACGTCGACTTCCTCAGGGTCGCCGCGATCGGCGCGGTCGTGTTCGGGCACTGGCTAGTAACGTCGCCGACCTATGTCGACGGGCAGTTCGGCGCCGCGGACGTGCTGCACGACGTGCGGTGGGCGCCGTGGGTGACCTGGGGATTCCAAGTCATGCCGATCTTCTTCCTGGTCGGCGGGTTCGCGGCGGGACGCAGCTGGGGCGCGGCACGGGGGACCGGAAACGCGCAGCAGTGGTTGCGCCGTCGGGCTGTACGCCTGCTCGGCCCCACCACCTGGTACGTCGCCGTGGCATTAATAGGCATGTCCGCCGCGGCAGCCGCCGGCGTTCCATCCGGCACGCGTGCGCTGGCCGGATGGGCCGTGGCGCTGCATCTCTGGTTCCTGCCGGTCTATCTGGTCCTCACGCTGCTCACCCCCGCGCTGTACGCCGCCCACCGGCGTGCGGGCCTCGCGGTTCCGGCCGTGATGGCGCTGCTGGGCGTCGGAGTCGACGTCGTGGTCATCACCATGCACGTCAAGGCCCTGGGTTGGGCGAACTACGTGCTGATCTGGGGCGCCGCGTACCAGCTCGGATTCTGCTGGCAGGACGGCACGCTCACCCGCCGGCGCCGCGACCCCCTCCTGCTCGCGGCCGTCGGCGCGGCGGTCTTCATCGCGCTGGAGTGGTCCGGGCTGTTCCCGGTCAGCCTGATCGGCATGCAAGGCCAGAGCATCAACAACACCGCCCCGCCGTCCGTCGCGCTCGCCGCGTACGCGGCCGCCCAACTCGGCATCCTCGTCGCGCTCGCACCGGCAGCCTCCCGATGGCTGCGCAGGCCGCGACTGTGGCGGTTCATCGAGGTCTGCAACACCGAGGTGATGACCGTATATCTGTGGCACATGCTGCCCGTCGTGCTCGGCGGCGTGTTGCTGTACGTGACCGGCGCCATGCCGCAACCGACGGTCGGATCGGCCGAGTGGTGGGTGCTCAGGCCGGCGTGGATCGGCTGTGTAGCGGTGTTGCTCGCACCGCTCGTGCTGCTCAGCCGTCGACTGCGCCGACCGGCGTATCAGCGGACTGGGAAGAGCCCCGAAGCGGCGGCGGCCGACCGGGCGACTCGCGGCGCGGCAGCGACAGGCCACGCAGTGGCGGACCAGGTGGCAGCCCGCGGCGCGGCGCCGTTGCTCTGGGTCGCGACGGGACTGACCAGCTTCGCGCTCGCCCGCTTCGCCATCGCCGGATTCGCGCCGGACGGCCGTCCGCCCGTCACCGCCGCCGTGGTCTACGGCGCCGGGATCCTGCTGGTCACGGTCGATGCGGTGCTGCCGCGCCGGCGCCGCGCGACGCCTCCGTCCACCGCGCCCGTTTAGCGGTTCCGCAGACCAAGGCCCGCCGTTCGGGCACGTGCCTTTTCTCCTCCCGTGCCGGTTGCGGAACTCGTCACGTAACTCGTTCCGCAACGGCTTCCCATTGACAGCCCGGAGGCGGCGGCGCAACATCAGCACGGCGGAGAGCGCTCTCCGACGGCGGATTGAGAGGTCTGCGAGTCGTCCACCGGCTCGCAGGATGCTGCTGTTCATCACGCTGTAGGAGAGGTATGTCATGGCGTTCGCGCCCGCCGTCCGCAGACCGTGGCGGGCTGCGTGATCTCGGTCAACGGCGACCTGGTGAGCCACCCCTGACCCTCTGAAAAGCGCGGGCCCCGGGAGTGGACGGCTCCCGGGGCTCGCCCCCTTACTGCTGTGCTCTCAGGGCACGAGCACGATCTTGCCGTGGGTGTGCCGCCGCTCCACCTGCTCGTATGCCGCGCGAACCTCGTCCAGTGGGAAGGTCGCCGCGATCGGCACTTCCAGCTCACCCCGCGCGACCAGCGACGCCAGTTCCCCGACCACTTCCGCCGTGGCCGCCGTCCCGCTGCCCTCGCCCTTCACGCCGTAGGTTCCGATCGCCGCGAAGTCCGCGATCGTGTTGATGCGGGACGGATCCACGCCCAACTCCTCGATCGCGAGCTTCACGTATCCGCCGCCGTAGGTGTCGATGAAGGCATCGATCCGGTCGGCCGCCTCGCGCAGCCGCTCGGCCAGGCCGTCGCCGTAGGCGATCGGCTTGACGCCGTGAGCGGTGAGCCAGTCATGGTTCGACGCACTGGCGATGCCGATGACCTCTGCTCCGGCGTTCTTGGCCAACTGCACGACCAGCGAACCGACGCCGCCTGCCGCGCCGGAGACCACGACCGTGTCGCCCGGCTTCAGCGCGACCGCGCGTACCGAGGCGTAGGCGGTCGTGCCCGCCACGAACAAGGACCCTGCGACCTCCCAGGGGACGTTCGCCGGCTTCTGAATCAGATCCGCGGCTTCGGCGACCACGTACTCGGCGTGGCTGGCGCGCCGGTTGGTGAAGCCGGCGACCTCGTCGCCGACCGCGAAGTCGGTGACGCCCGGTCCGACCCTCTCCACCACGCCGGCCAGGTCGCTGCCCTCACCGGAGGGGAACGTGGCCGGGAACATGGCGTGCATGGCTCCCTCGCGGATCCTCGCCTCGCCCGGGTTGACCGACGCGGCCTTCACCTTCACCAGCACCTGGCCGTCGCCCGCCTCGGGCAGCGGCACGTCCACCACGTGCAGGACGTCGATCCCGCCGTACTCGTTGAAGCGCACTGCTTTAGGCATGACTCACTCACTCCTTGATGTCGGGCAGGCCGCGTCGGGCGGGGGCCCCGCGGCGCGAAGTTTCGAGATGAGGCCGTGGAGTTGGTCAAGGGAACGCTCGGGCAGGACCGCGCCGAGCCGGGCTTCGAGCTCCGCGTCGACCACGGCGCCCGCCTCGGTCAGAACCTGCTCGCCGGCCGGGGTCAGCTCGATGATCGACGAGCGCCGGTCGTCCGGGTTCGATCTGCGCACCACGTGGCCGCAGGACTCGATCCGGTCGACCGCCTTGCTGGTGCCGCCGACGGTGATCGAGAGCTGCCGGGCTATGTCGTACACCCGGCATCCCGGCGTCGCGGCGACGATCTGCATGATCTCGAAGCTGCCCAGCGGGACTCCGTGCGTGTCGCGCAGCCGCCGGTCGACCGCGTCCCAGAGCTCGATCTCGAGCCTGACCAGGTCGCTGAACAACCGCTTGAGCTCCGCCACCGCCGTCCTCCCTCGTCGTCTCGCGGCTCTGCGATCAGCCGCATTCCCGAGAACTAGATTCCATGGAATCCTATTCCGGGTCGACGGAAGCCCGGCGCAGCGACACAAGCGATCAAGGAAACACCGATTGAGGAAGCACCGGTCAAGGACTTCGCCGACCGGGCTGGGGCTCCGCGATGGAGTCCTGGCGCGCGGCCTCTGTCAGGGGACGATGATGACCGGTTGGTGTGCGGCCCGAGCCAGGCGGACCGCGAGCGAACCGTAGAAGCGGTGGGTGAAGTGTTCTGATGCGCCCACCACGACCGCGGAGGCGAGCAATTGATCCGCGAGCTGCCGGATCTGCCGCGCCGGGCTGCCGCTCAGCACGACGAATCCGTGCTCCAGCCCCAGCACCTTGGCCCGCTCGGCGATGTAGTCGCGCATCTCCTCGGCGACCTCGTCCTGGGCGTGTTCGGCATAGACCCACGTGGCCGGCGCGCCCACGGCGACGGTGCCGGCCTGGCGCACGAACACCCCGATCACCGCGGTGCCCGTGCGCCGGGCCTGGCCCAGCGCGTAGTCGGCGGCGCGCATCGAGGTGCGCGACCCGTCCACGGCGACGATCACCGCGTGCTGGCGCAGCGTGCCGTGCTCGACGACGCGCTCCTGGAACAGCGTCACGCCGACCACCGCCCCGAGATCGCCGAGCCGAGGCCGTCCAAGTGCCGGTCGAGGCAGTCGAGCAGGGCCTGCGTCCCGGCGGCGCCCGCCTCATGCCACGCGCGGTTGGCGACCACGACCGCCGAACCGTAGACCGAGACCAGCAGCCGCGGGCGCGGGTCGAGGGCCGGGTCCACGCCTTCCCGCTCGGCCAGGATCCCGGCGATCGCGTCCTTGCGGTCCAGCATGATCCGCAGATGCGCCGCCACCAGCGCGGGTGTGGACTCGATCAGGCTGATGACGGCGAGGTACATCGGCTTGCCGCGATACAGCGGCAGCTGAGCCGCGACCTGCTCAATCGCGCGCGCTCCGGCCCGCCGCAGCGCGACCAGCGGCTCCTCCCGCTCCGGCCGTCCGCGCAGTTCCTCGAGCAGCAGGTCCGCCACCTCGCGCTGGAAGCGCAGCAGCACGTCCTCTTTGCCGTCGAAGTACCGGAAGAAGGTGCGTTTCGACACGTCGATCGACGCGGCGATGTCGTCCACCGTCGTCGCCTCGTACCCACGGCTGCGGAACAGGTCGAGCGCCGCCCGGCTCAGCGCGTCGCGGGTCTTGACCTTCTTGCGTTCGCGCAGGCCTGCGGGCAGCTCGCCGACGACTTTGGCGGCGTTTGCGGTGCTCATGCTCGAAGAACCTCCGGCCGCAGGATACCCGCGCGCAGTGCCGAAAAACACCTTACGCCGAAAAACACCTCGCGCAACTTGTCATCCAATGACACAAGCGTCCGGCGCGCATCCGACGCGGGTAGTTTTTGACGGTGGCGCCGCGTGCGGGCGCGGTGTCTACAACCCCGCCGTGCCGGTGGCCGCCGGGTGCCGGGCGAACCAGTCGTCGAGGACCTCGTACGCGCGCTTGCGCACCTCGGGCAGGGAGAGGAAGACGTCGTGGCGGGCGCCTTCGATCGGCACGATGGTGGTCTCGCCGCCGAGGCAGCCCGCCCACCGCGCGATCTGCGCGACGTCGAGGATCAGGTCGGCGCGCTCGCTGATCTCCGAGTAACGGCTCGAGAAGTGCGTGCGGTCCGAGCGCAGGATCAGCGAGGGCACGCCGAGCTCGAGACCCTGGTGCAGGCCGGCGTGGGCGCGGCGCACCGCGTTGAGCCAGCCCAGGGTGACCGGGAACCCGGCCAGCGGCTTGAGTTCGAGATCGAAGTCCCACTCGCCGGTGCCGCTGGTGTGCAGGGTTCCGCCGTAAGGGCTCGACGACAGCTTGAGCCGCACGTGCGTGCCCGTCTTGGCCAGGACACGCAGCGCCTGGGTCACCGGGCCGCGCAGCAGGGGCGAGCCCTGCAGGTCGAACCAAGGGCTGTTGAGTACCAGGCCGGAGACCGGAGCAAGGCCGCCTTGGGCGGCGCGGCGGCGGGCGAGCCACAGCGGGACGATCAGGCCGCCGGTGGAGTGGGCGACGACCACCACGGGCACGCCGGGATGCGCCTCGGCGACGGCGGCGAGCGCGAGTTCGAGCTCTTCGTCGTAGAGGGCGAAATCGGATACGTAGTGCGCGGTCTGCCCCGGCCGCCGCGCCCGCCCCGACTTGCGCAGGTCGAGGGCGTAGAAGGCTAGGCCCCGCTCGGCGAAGAAGTCCGCGAGCTCCGTCTGGAAGAAGTAGTCGGCGAAGCCGTGCACGTACAACACCGCACCCCGAGCGGACTCGTCGGCTGCGGACTCGCGGCGCACCAGCACGGCGGCCGCATCGCCCTCGCCGTCCGGGTCGCGCCCGAACTCGAAGACGTGCTGCCGGTAGCCGGCGAGGATGTCGGGCTGCCAGTCGAGGACGGGCACGGAGACCCCTTTCGTCGTCACCGGGGTCGGCCGACAAGCCGCTGGACTGCCGCCACGACCGCGGGGTAGTGGGCCGGGGCGAGGCGGACGATCAGGTCGGGTATGCGTGCACTGAGCGCGATCAGCAGCCGCGGTCGGCGGTGCTCGATCGCCGCGACGATCTGAGCTGCCGCCTTCTCCGGCGAGTAAGTGAGCAGCGCGGCGAAGGTATCCCGTTCCTCTTCCGCCTCTGGGCCGGCAACCGACGCGGCCAGCCGCGCGTTGAGCGCGATCCCGGTGCGGATCCCACCGGGGTGGACCGAGGTGACCCCGACCGAGCCGACCAGCTCGGCCCGCAGCGCCTCGGTGAATCCGCGCACGGCGAACTTGCTGGTCGAGTACGCGACCTGGCCGGCGGGGGCGATGAGACCGAAGAGGCTTGACATGTTCACCAGATGCGAGCCGGGGTTGGCGCGCAGCGTGGGCAGCAATTCCCGGGTCAGCGTGATGACGGCGCGCAGGTTGATCGCCAGCAGCCAGTCGAACTCCTCCTCGCTGACCTGCTCGAAGGTGCCGCCGAGCGCCACGCCCGCATTGTTGATCAGCAGCGTGGCATCCGGGTGCTCGGAGGCGAGCCCCCGGCCCAGCGCGTGCGCCGCCTCATCGTCGGCGAGATCGACGACATACGTGGTGACCGCATGTTCGCCGAGTTCGCGTACCTGCTTCGCGACTTGCTCGAGACGCTCGGCATCCCGGTCGACGAGAGCCAGGGCGCTGCCACGCCGGGCCAGGGCGTAGGCGAGCTGCTCGCCGATGCCGCCGGCCGCTCCGGTGACGATCGCCGTTCCCACGCTGAAGTCGTAACGGTCCATGCGGTCAACTCCCCGGGGCGAACTGCGGACTACCCTTCATCGTCCCAATCCGCAGTGCCGCAGCCAAGGGCAATATGCACCACAAACGAGGCTTGGCGCAGCGAATTGCACAGCCGGCTCGTAGGCTGGTCGGCATGTCCTGGGAACTGCCTTCCGCGCGGGTGCGCGAGTTGATGCGCGAGGGCGCGCGGATCGTGCTCGACCCGCCCGCCGCCCTGCTCGCCGAGCTCGACGAGGCCACGCTCTCCGGCCCGAACCGCGTCCAGATCGCCGAGGATCCGGTGCTCGCCGCGGCCACCCGCCGCGCCAACCGCTCCAATCTGCTGTTCTGGGCCTCCGCGAACGTGCACCGGCCGGGCGAGCGCGTGCCGGCGAACGTCGGGGACGTCCCGCTGGACGTCGCCCGCGACTTCGTGCGCCGCGGCCTGAACGAGTCCGTCCTCGACGCGTACCGCACCGGCCAGGGCGTGGCGGTGCGCCGGTGGATCCAGATCTGCTTCACGCTCACCACCGACCGGGAGGAACTGCGCGAGCTGATCGACGTCTCGTGCCGCTCGATCTCCGAGTTCGTCGACGACACCATCGCCGCCGTCTCCGAGCTGATCGCCCGCGAGCGGGAGGAGCTGACTCAGGGTACGCATGCCGAGCGCCGCGAGACCGTCAGCCTCCTGCTGGACGGCGCCCCGATCCCGCGGGCGCGTGCCGAACAGCACCTCGGCTATCGGCTCGACGGTCGGCACACCGCGGCCGTCGTGTGGAGCGACGAGCCCCGGGCCGACCTCGCCGCGCTCGACCGCGCCGCCGAGCTGATCGGCGCCTGCGCCGGGGATTCGCGCCCGCTCATCGTGCTGGCCAGCGCGGCCACCCGCTGGGTCTGGGTGCACGGCCGCCCCGACGTCGTCCGGTTGCGTGAGAGCGTCGCGGCCGAGCCGCAGGCGCGCATCGCCGTGGGCACCACCGGCGAAAGGCTCGACGGATTCCGCCGCGGCCACCTCGACGCGCTCACCGTCCAGCGCATGCTCGCCCGCCTGGCCTCGCCGAAGCAGCTGGCCACGCACGACGAGGTCGAGCTGGTCGCGCTGCTCACCGCAGACCTCGAACACGCAGACCAGTTCGTCCGCCGCGTTCTCGGCGACCTCGCCGGCGCGGACTCGGAGCTGACCGAATCGGTGCGCACGTACATCGCCCTGCAGTGCAACGTCTCGCGCGCCGCGCAGAGCCTGTACATCCACCGCAACACCCTGCTACGGCGCCTGGCCCAGGCGGACCGACTGCTGCCCCGGCCGCTCGCGCAGGACGTGGTGGCCATCGGGGCCGCGCTGGAAGTGCTGCGCTGGCGCGGGCAGGTGGCGCCACCACCGCTGGGAACGTGATCTCGGCGAGCGACTTCCCTATACTCCGGCGCATGTCACGAAACAACCGGCTGACAGGCGGGACCGCACTGGTGACGGGTGCCGGCAGCGGGATCGGTGAGGCGAGCGCGCTGCATCTGGCCGCGGACGGATGGAACGTCGTGGCCGCCGACGTCGACGACGCGGCTCTGAAGGCCCTGCGCGAGCGCGAGCCGCGGATCGGGATCGAGCACTGCGACGTCCAGGACGCGGAAGCGGTGGACCAGCTGGCCAAGGCCGTCGGGCCGGTAGACCGCCTCGTGCACGCCGCGGCGGTCTCACGGCTCGGCTCGGCGCTCGGCCAGCCGCGGGAGGAGTTCGACGCGATCTGGCGGATCAACTTCCTCGGCACGGTGCAGATCGTGCGTGCCGTCGTGCCCGGCATGATCGAGCGCGGCCGGGGAGAGGTCGTGCTCTACTCCTCGCTCGGCGGCTGGGTCCCGGCGCGCAAGCTCTCGGCCTACGCGTCGTCCAAGGCGGCGGTCAACGCGTTCGTGGACGTACTCGACCAGGAGTGCCGCGGTTCCGGCGTGACGATCCGCTGCGTGTGCCCGAGCCAAGTGGACACGCCGCAGTTCCGTCGCATCTCGGCGGAGGATCCGGCCGCGACCGCGCACCGCACAGGCATGCCGGTGAGTGCCGTTGTCGATGAGGTAGAGCGCTCACTCGGCCGCAAAGGCCTCTACGTGTTCCCAGGCACCACAGCCAAGGCGACGATCCTGATCAAGCGCCACCTCCCGCGGACCTTCGGCAAGATCCTGGAGCACGAGACACGCTGAGCCAGCACTCGAAGTGTTCCCCTTCCGGCGCCGCCGCCACAATGCCCGTGCTCCGCTCGAGCCTCACCTCGCTGGATGTCTGGATGTCTGGATGTCTGGATGTCTGACGGTGCGCCATAAGTCTTGCCGTCACCCCAACGTGACGTTCCCCCCGGCGACATGGACCGATATCGCCGCCAGCGGCTGCTGCGCCGGGCCGTTGGCCACCGAGCCGTCGGCGATGTGGAACCTGCTGCCGTGGCACGGACAGTTGATCGTGCCGCCTGACACGGATGAGACCGTGCAGCCCGCGTGCGTGCAGATGGCGGTGAAAGCATTGACGACGCCCGCCGTCGGCTGGGTCAGGACGATCTGCCGGTCCGCGAGGACGATGCCGCCGCCGACCGGGATGTCACTCGTCTTGGCCAGTGTCTGGCCCGCGCCCGAACCGCTCTTCTGCTGTCCCTGCCCCGCCGCACCCGCGGGCGCGGCAGTGCCCTGTGATGCTCCGTAGGTGGCGCATCCCGCGACTGAGCAGGCGCAGCACAAGGCCCCCACTCCCGCGGCCGCAGCCAACACCGCACGACGCGATTCGTCCATCATCGCCTACCTCTTGATTCCGAAAGTCGTGAAGAACCAGTACGCCGAGGTGAACCACACCCCGACCAGCACGGTGAACAGCGCGCCGCCGAGCACCGGCAGCACCCAACCCGGCGCGTCCTTCTTCGTGAGGACCAGCATCTTCGCCGTGAAAACGCCGAAGAACAGGCAGCCGAGGAACGAGTGGATCATCACTCGGGTGCTGTAGGTCTGATAGCCGAGGGAATAAAGACAATGCATCGCGACGGGCACCACGGCCAGGAACGCGATGCGGCCCGACCACCGGTGCAGGCCGCTGATCCATGGCGGCGCCGCGATCCGGGGCAGCTTGCCGTACATGACCATCGCCGAGACGAGCTGGACAATCGCCAGCAGGGTCGCGAATGTGGCGAGCCAGGTCTTGGCGGACAGCGGACCGGAGAATCCGATGATGTCGACCGCGACACCGGTCGGGTTGTGGAGGTGCCCGTAGATTCCGAGAGCCAGCGAAACCGCGCACCCGGCGAGTGCCGGGACCAGCAGGGTGGTCGTCGGCGAAGGCCGTCGAGCGCGGAGTGGGTGCGTCGCCGTGTCCGTCGCCGCTTGCGGGTCGAACTCGTTCATCGCCGTCACTCTCCCGTCGAGGCGTCCAGCGGCGCCGCGGTGACCGCGGTTCCGTCCGGCAGCGTCGATGTCAGTGTGCTCAGGTCGAGTGCGCCGACCGGGTTGGCGGTCGCCGGGTCGCCGCCGTTGTCGACGGATCCGATCTGGCTTCCGTCCGGCGTGACGATCCAGGTGGCCTGCACCTGGTGGTTCTTGGCATACGCGCGGTATAGCCCGGACGGCGAGTGGACGACCGGGACGTTGAAAGTCCACTGATGCCCGGCACCAGACACCGAGCCCCACGCCGCAGTCTGGATGTATGTGCCGGTCAGCGATGCGCCATACTTCCCGGTCAGCGAAAGAGTGCCGTTCGACGCGGTCCCGGTGAGCCATGCCTCGAACTTGCCGCCGCAGACGTATGCGATGGCCTTGCCCGCATAGATCGAGACGGCCACCGAAGCCCCGCCGCCCTTTACATGCCCTGAGTAGTCGTACACCTGGGCGGCCGCTGCGTCTGTGGCCGTCGCACCGGTGGCCGCGGACGCAGGTGCGCTCGGCGATGCAGAGAGCGTGATGATCGTCGTGCCCCCACCCGCCGCGCTCGGCGTCGGCGCGCTTGCACTGCTCGTTGCGACGACAGGCTTCCCGTTGCCCGAAAGCGTCGCCGCCGGATGCGATGTGGCCCTCAAATCGGCCACGATGAAGACGACTGCCACGGCCGCACCGGCCAGCAGTGTCACGTGTTGCGTCTTTGGTCTGTTCAACCTAATCCCTCCTCGGATGGAGTACGCGCCCGAGGAGGCTGGTGTTCAAACGAGTTTTGGTAATTCCGGTCTGGGACACACGATCTTGCCCGAAAGATCAAAGCGGCTGGTCGGACCTCGTGTCTGACACCACGTCGGCCAGCCGGCCCTGCTCGGGATCGCAGGGGGCGATGGGGAGTGCAAGCGTCGTCTTGCGGCATCAAACCGCTGGCTGGCACAGCGGCCGGTGGGGAGTTCTCCGGGAGCTTCTGGTCTGTCGGAGGGCGCGTTCAGGGCGTTCTTGTCGACAGTATGGAAACCAGTTGAAGGATTGGAAAGGAGAGGGGCCGCAGGTCGACGTGCTGGGCTAGCACTCGATGACGTTGACCGCGAGGTCGCCTTGCGGCGGACTGCGCCTAATGCTTGGTCCAACTATGATAGTTGCAGCTATCATTACCCGAGCAAGCGCTGCTGACGAACCTCTGGAGAGCTCTGTGTCCGACAAGCCGTTGCGCCTCTTCGGCCGCAGTACCGAGTGGCGGGACCTGACAGAGTTCGCCTCGTCTCCGCTGCCCGGCGCGACGCTGGGTCTCGTCTACGGGCGTCGTCGACAGGGCAAGACCCTCCTGCTCGAACTGCTCGCCCGACAGACCGGCGGATTCCTGTTCGCGGCGACACAGCAGACCGAGCTGCAGAATCTCGCAGACCTCGGTGCCGCATACGCCGCCTTCCGCGGTCTTCGCCAGCCGGTCCTATTCGCATCGTGGCGCGAGGCGCTGGACGAGCTAATGCGCTTCGGCACCGAGGCGCCGGTACCCGTGATCATCGACGAGTTCCCGTACCTTTCGGCCGCAACACCAGCTCTGCCTTCCTACCTCCAGCATGCGCTGAGCCCTCTGAGCTTCGCGAAGGAGAACACCCGCACCCGGCTCATCCTCTGCGGAAGCGCCCTGACTACCATGTCCCAACTCCTCAGCGGCAGCGCACCGCTGCGCGGCAGGGCGACTCTCGAACTCGTGGTGCGGCCCTTCGGATTCAGAGAAGCCGCCGGGTTCTGGGGACTCGAGCACGACCCAGACCTGGCGTTCCGGGTCAACGCTCTGGTCGGTGGAACGCCCGCGTATCTGGAGATGTGCGGAGGCGCAGGACCGGCCAGCGTCGATGAACTCGCCCCCTGGGTAGCTCGCCGCCTTCTGAACCCGGCATCGGCGATGTTCCGTGAGGGCGGCCTGCTGCTGCGCGAAGAGCCCTCGATCGTGGATCCGATGTCGTACGCCGCCACTCTCGCCGCCATTGCCGCCGGCCACCACAGGCGCTCGGAGATCGCCGCTGCCCTGGGCAGACAAAGCGGCGCACTCGGCCACCTTCTGGCTGGCCTCCAAGACATCGGACTTGTCGCCCAGGTCGACGACGCCCTGCGTGAAAAGCGCAGCGTATTCCAGATCACCGAACCCATCATCCGCCTGTACCAGCTGCTCATCGCGCGCCACGAACCCGAACTCGTAGCGGGCCGAGCCGAGCGCGTTTGGACTGCGAACACCGACACCGTAGACAGCCGCATCCTCGGGCCCCACTTCGAAGACCTCGCCCGTACCTGGTGCTTCGAGCACGCCTCCGAGGCCACATTAGGCGGATACGCAACACACGTCCGACCCACTGAGATCGCCTGTCGAGACCACAAACAAGGCCACGAACTCGACGTCGTGGTCACCGAGTCGAACTCCTACACAGCCGACCGGGTCACCGCCATCGGTGAAGCGAAAGCTACCAGTAGCCCCGCGGATCTCCCCCACCTCGAACGGCTTGAGCACCTACGTGCACTTCTGCCCAGCAACAAGATCAACGGAACGCCGAAACTACTGCTCTTCGCCAGAAGCGGTTTCACCCCCGCACTCGCTGAGTTGGCGACACGGCGTGCAGACATCGAGCTGATCGACATCCATCGGCTCTACCGCGGCGAGTAGACGTCCCTGGTCGTGACAGGAGCTTCAGCTTCGTCAGGGGCGGATTGCGGGGAGCCCTGCCGACACAAAAGCGGAAAGCTCATGATATGACTAAAACCGAAAGCAGCAGCTCAGGGCCGCTTTTCTAGCACTCGATGACGTTGACGGCGAGGCCGCCGCGCGCCGTCTCCTTGTACTTGACCTTCATGTCGGCGCCGGTCTCCTTCATGGTCTTGATGACCTTGTCGAGGGAGACGTGGTGGCGGCCGTCGCCGCGCAGGGCCATCCGCGCCGCGGTGATCGCCTTGACCGCCGCCATGCCGTTGCGCTCGATGCACGGGATCTGCACCAGGCCGCCGACCGGGTCGCAGGTCAGGCCGAGGTTGTGCTCCATACCGATCTCCGCGGCGTTCTCCACCTGCTCGGGGCTCGCGCCGAGCACCTCGGCCAGGCCCCCGGCCGCCATCGAGCAGGCCGAACCGACCTCGCCCTGGCAGCCGACCTCGGCGCCGGAGATCGAGGCGTTCTCCTTGTAGAGCATGCCGATCGCGCCCGCCGCGAGCAGGAAGCGGACCACGCCCTCGTCGTCGGCGCCCGGAACGAAGTTCTGGTAGTAGTGCAGGACCGCCGGAATGATGCCTGCCGCGCCGTTGGTCGGCGCGGTCACGACCCGGCCGCCCGCCGCGTTCTCCTCGTTGACCGCCATCGCGTAGAGGGTGACCCACTCCATCGCGTTGGCCGGCCCGATCCCCTCCGCCCTCAGCGCCCGCGCGGCGACCGCCGCTCTGCGCCGCACCCGCAGGCCACCCGGCAGGATGCCCTCGCGCGTCATGCCCCGCTGCACGCACTCCCGCATGACCCGCCAGATCTCCAGTAGCCCGGCCCGGATCTCCTCCTCCGTCCGCCACGCCTTCTCGTTCTCCAGCATCAGGCCGGAGATCGACAGCCCGGTCTGCTCGGTGAGCCGCAGCAGCTCGGCGCCGGTGCGGAAGGGGTACGTGAGCACGGTGTCGTCCGGGATGATCCGGTCCGCCCCGAGCGCGTCCTCGTCCACGACGAAACCGCCGCCGACCGAGTAGTACGTCTTCTCCAGAAGCGGCACGTTCGCGGCGTCGTAGGCGCACAGCGTCATGCCGTTGGCGTGATAAGGCAGCGCGCGACGCCGGTGCAGGATCAGCTGATTCGGCTCGTCGAAATCGATCTCGTGCTCGGCGCCCAGATCCCGGCCGAGCAGTCGCAGCCGGCCGGCCTGCCGGATCCGCGCCACATCGGCTTCCGCCGCCTCCACGTCCACCGTGCGCGGCGAAAAGCCCTCCAGGCCGAGCAGCACCGCCTTAGGCGTTCCGTGGCCGTGACCAGTGGCGCCGAGTGACCCGAACAGCTCAGCGCGCACCGAGTCGGTCTGGGCGAGCAGCCCTTCCGACTTCAGCCGGCGGGCGAACATCCGGGCGGCGCGCATCGGCCCCACCGTGTGCGAGCTCGACGGCCCGATGCCGATCGAGAACAGGTCGAACACGCTGAGCGCCATCTCGCGAGTGTATCGGGGCCGACGGTGATCGAGATCTCCCCGCTGGCGGTTCTTCAGTGGGCGGCTGGCGGGAAGATGGTTACCCGGTGGGTGGTTGCATCGTCATGACGTGCCTAGGGCGCGGCATGGACGGACAGGCGGAGGCACGAGTGGACCAGAACGCGGCGGGCACGGGAACGACGGGGTCCGCTCGCGGGCCTGCGGTACCGGTACCCGCGCCGCAACCGACCCCGGCGGCTCCGACCCCCGGCTCGATGCGGCGTGCGCTGCACCGGGCGGCGTCCGGAGTCGCCCTTGACGCGGCCGAGGCCGAGATTCTCCTCCAGGCCCGCGGCGCCGACCTGGCAGCGCTCAGCGCGACTGCCGGCAAGGTGCGCGACGCCGGACTCGAACTGGCCGGGCGGACGGGTGTGATCACCTACTCCAAGAAGGTGTTCATTCCGCTCACCCGCCTGTGCCGGGACCGCTGCGGCTACTGCACCTTCGTCACCGTCCCCGGCAAGCTGCGCCGTGACGGCCACGGCATGTTCCTGTCGCCGGATGAAGTGCTCGACATCGCACGCAAGGGCGCGGCGCTCGGCTGCAAGGAAGCGCTGTTCACGCTCGGCGACAAGCCGGAGGACCGGTGGCCGGAGGCGCGCGACTGGCTCGACGCCCACGGTTACGACGACACCCTGGCCTACGTGCGGGCGATGGCCGTGCGGGTGCTGGAGGAGACGGGCCTGCTGCCGCACCTGAATCCCGGCGTGCTGAGCTGGACCGACTTCCAGCGGCTCAAGCCCGTGGCGCCCTCGATGGGCATGATGCTCGAGACGACGGCGACCCGGCTCTGGTCGGAACCCGGCGGCCCGCACTACGGTTCGCCGGACAAGGAACCGGCGGTGCGCCTGCGCGTGCTGGAGGACGCGGGTCGGTCCAACGTGCCGTTCACCACCGGCCTGCTGATCGGCATCGGCGAGACCTACGCCGAGCGCGCCGACGCGGTGTTCGCGATCCGCCGCGTGATGCGCCAGTACCACGGTATCCAGGAAGTGATCATCCAGAACTTCCGGGCCAAGCCGGACACCGCGATGCGCTCCGCCGCGGACGCCGACCTCGGCGAGCTGGCCGCGACCATCGCCGTCACCCGGCTGATCCTCGGCCCGGCCGCGCGGATCCAGGCGCCGCCGAACCTCGTCGGCGAGCAGTACGCCCAGATGATCGCGGCCGGGATCGACGACTGGGGCGGCGTCTCCCCGCTCACCCCGGACCACGTCAACCCGGAACGCCCCTGGCCGCACATCGAGGAACTCGCCGCGCGCACCGCGGAGTCCGGATACACCCTGCGCGAGCGGCTGACGATCTACCCGGAGTTCATCCGGCGCGGCGAACCGTGGCTGGACCCGAGGCTCGTCCCGCACGTGCGGGCGCTCGTAGAGCCGGAGACCGCGCTCGCGGACGAGGACGCGCCGGTGGAGGGGCAGCCGTGGCAGGAGCCTGAGGCGGCGTTCACCGCGTCGGGGCGGACCGATCTGTACTCCGCGATCGACGAGGAGGGCCGCACCGGCGACCGACGCGGCGACTTCGACGCCGTATACGGGGACTGGGACGAGCTGCGGGAGAGCGTTGCGGCCGGGCGGCAGGATGCGGCAAGAGATCGGGCCCCCGAGCGGCTCGACGGCGAGTTGCGCGCGGCGCTGTCCGCCGCGTCGCAGGACCCGACGAAGCTGACCGACGGCCAAGCCCTGGCGCTATTCGAAGCCGACGGACCGGCGCTGGACGAACTGTGCCGCATCGCCGACGCCCTGCGCCGCGAGACCGTCGGCGACGAGGTGACGTTCCTGGTCACCCGGAACATCAACTTCACCAACGTCTGCTACACCGGCTGCCGCTTCTGCGCCTTCGCCCAGCGGCGCACCGACGCCGACGCCTACACTCTTTCGCTCGACCAGGTCGCCGAGCGGGCCGCGCAGGCTTGGGACGTCGGTGCCACCGAAGTGTGCATGCAGGGCGGCATCCACCCCGACCTTCCCGGTACCGCGTACTTCGACATCGCGCGGGCGGTAAAGGTACGCGTCCCGGACATGCACGTGCACGCCTTCTCCCCGATGGAGGTCGCCAACGGCGCCACCCGCACCGGCATGTCGATCCGCGACTGGCTGGAGGCCGCCCGCGACGCCGGGCTGGACACGATCCCCGGCACCGCGGCCGAGATCCTCGACGACGAGGTGCGCTGGGTGCTGACGAAGGGCAAGCTGCCCGCCGCCACCTGGGTCGAGGTCGTCGGGACCGCGCACAGCCTCGGCATCCGCTCCTCCTCGACGATGATGTACGGACACGTCGACGAGCCGCGGCACTGGCTCGGCCACCTGCGCCTGCTGGCCCGGATGCAGGAGCGCAACCTCGAGCGCGGACACGCGGGCTTCACCGAGTTCGTCACGCTGCCGTTCATCCACACCAACGCCCCGGTGTACCTGGCCGGGATCGCCCGCCCCGGCCCGACCATGCGCGAGAACCGCGCGGTGACCGCGATGGCCAGGCTGCTGCTGCACCCGGTCATCCCGAACATCCAGACCAGCTGGGTCAAGCTCGGCCCGGACGGCTCCGCCGAGATGCTGCGCAGCGGGGCGAACGACCTCGGCGGCACGCTCATGGAGGAGACCATCTCGCGGATGGCGGGCTCGTCCTACGGCAGCTACAAGTCCGTCCGCGACATCAAGGCCATCGCCACGGCGGCCGGCCGCCCCACCCGTCAGCGCACCACTACCTACGGCGAAGCGTCGGCGGAGCGCGTCGCTGTGGGCGAACTCCACGACGGGCATCTTCCGGAATTGCTTCCGGTCTTGGAAAACTGACCCGCATGACCTACTCGATAGTCGCCCGCAGCGTCGACGGCACCCAATTCGGTGTCGCAGTCGCTTCCAAGTTCCTGGCGGCAGGTGCGCTCGTCCCGGCAGCGCGCGCCGCCCGTCCCGACGCGCCCGGCGGGGCCCTGGCCACGCAGGCCTTGGCGAACCTCGCCTACAAGCAGGACGGGCTGGCGATGCTGGCAGACGGCCGCAGCGCGCGGGAAGTGGTGGATGCGCTGGTGGCGGCGGACGAGCGGGCGGAGCATCGGCAGGTCGGCGTAGTCGACGGCGGGGGACGAGCGGCGACGTACACCGGGCCGAAGTGCATGCCCTGGGCGGGTGGCGCGACCGGCTACGGCTACGCGATCCAGGGCAACATCCTGGTCGGCTCGCGCGTCGTGGCGCTGATGGAAGAAGCCTGGCTCGCCTCGGACGCCTCCGGGCCGCTCGCCCGCAGGCTGCTCGCGGCGCTGACCGCGGGCGACGCCGTGGGCGGGGACAGTCGTGGACGGCAGAGTGCCGCTCTGTACGTCGTCTCGGCGGGCAACGGATACGGCGGCGGGGACGTGCTGGTGGACCTGCGCGTGGACGACCACCCGGACCCGGTGCGTGAGCTCGCCCGGCTGCTCGACATGCACGAACTGCTGTTCGGCAAGCCCGACCCGGACGCGCTGCTGGAGCTGTCCGGGCCGCTCGTCGACGAGGTGGGGCATCTGCTGGCGGGGCTCGGGTTCGTCGGCCCGCCGGACGCGGCGCTGGAGTCGTGGGCCGGCCGGGAGAACCTAGAGGAACGCCTCGTGGCCGGAAAGATCGACCCGGTCGTGCTCGACCACCTGCGCGCCACGGCGTCCCGGGGCACGGCAGCCGCCTCCGCCCAGAAGCAGCCCGCAGCCTAGGCGATTCCAGCCAGCGCGCCGGGAAATCCGTGCGCCCAGAACGATGTGAGCGTCCGGGCCTAAGCGCCCTTGGCCTGCACGTCCGTGTCGGCCTCGGCCTTGCGGCGCTCTTCCTTCGCGAGCTCCTCGTCAATGGGGTCGGGGAGCGCCGCGTTCTGCCCGTCGTGCGCCGCCGCGAGTTCGGGCACCGGCTCGACCTTCGGCGGCGGGGCGATCTCGGGAGCGGGAGCCGCCAGCAGTTCCTCCGGCTCCGCGTCGTCGAGCGTCTGCCGCCCGGCGCGCCGCGCCGCCCCCCGAGCCGCGGCCGCCGACTCCGCGTGCGGGATCGAGGAGTGCTCCAGGAAGCGCAGCAGCTCGACCGGGAACGGCAGGATCACCGTCGACGACTTCTCCGACGCGACCTCGACCATCGTCTGCAGCAGGCGCAGCTGGAGCGCGGCCGGGCTGTCCGACATCACGTCCGCGGCCTGGGCCAGCTTCTTCGAGGCCTGAAGTTCGCCGTCCGCGGTGATGATGCGCGCGCGGCGCTCCCGGTCGGCCTCCGCCTGGCGCGCCATCGTCCGCTTCATCGACTCCGGCAGCGCCACGTCCTTGATCTCCACCCGGTCGATGTGGATGCCCCAGCCGATCGCGGGCGAGTCCAGCATCAGCGCCAGCCCCTGGTTCAGCGGCTCGCGGTTGGTCAGCAGGTCGTCCAGCTCGGACTTGCCGATGATCGAGCGCAGCGAGGTCTGCGCCACCTGCCCTATGGCGAACTGGTAGTCCTGCACCTCGACCAGCGCCTTGACCGGGTCGATCACCCGGAAGTAGACCACCGCGTCGACCCGCACCGTGACGTTGTCCCGGGTGATGCCCTCCTGCGCGGGCACCGGCATCGTCACGATCTGCGTGTTCACCCGGATCATCTTGTCCGAGAACGGAACCAGCGCGGTGATGCCGGCCTCCCGGGGCTTGCCGAGCACCCTGCCCCAGCGGAACACCACGCCCCGCTCGAACTGCCGCACCACCCGGAACCGGGGTCGTCCGACCAGCAACGCCAGAACGAACGCCGCGATTCCGATGTCCAGGCCAACCACCGTGCTCCACCCCAATCGAGGATGATCCAACGGCCCACTACCACGTCATAGTAGTCCCGCGTATCCGCCTACGTACACGAAAAGGCGGCCGGAGAAGGTTCAGCCGACCGCGGCCGGGCGCGGCGTGGCTAGCGGTACTCGGCGAAGCGCGGACGCACGCCCAGGACCAGCCCGGTCAGCGCGACTCCGATCAGTACCCACGGCAGCCAAGACCACCCGGAAAGGTCGTCGCGGGCGGCGGACATGGCGGTCTCGAAAGCGGTCAGCCGCTGATCCGAGAGCTGGGTCAGCTCGAGGTCGTAATAGTAGAAGTCGAACGCCTCCTGGCCGCGCGCCGTACCCGTGTCGACCTCCAGCGCGGTCGCGGTATCCCCGGAGTTGACGTCGGACACCACGGCGGCCAGGTCCACCTTCTCCACCTGGTGCCAGCGCTGCACCGCCGCCTGTTCGCCGGCGCCCGTGCCGAGCGCCCCGACCTCCGCCGCCGCCAGGTTCATCGCCTTGTCCAGCGCGATCGTCCCGGTGTCCGGCATCAGCAGATACCGGGTCGCCGCGCCGTCCGCGTCGTAGCTGTCGGTGCGCGCGCGCGACTGCGAGGTAGTCCGAGAACCGGTTTCCCGCTGTCGAGCTGTTGCTTGCGGCGGAGAACAGCGCCGCCCCGCCCGCCACGGTCAGCGCGAGGATGATCAGTGTCGCCAGCATGAGCCCCGGGGTCACCGACCGCCGGAACCAGCGGGTCAATCGCCGGTGCGTCCGCAGCGCCACGATCAGCGCGACGAGCCCGGCGACCAGGGTGGCCGACGCGCCGATGAGCCCGGCCAGGCGAGCTGAGGAGACCGCGTCCGAGAGCGCCCGGGATCTGTCGTCGCGCAACTGCTTCGCTGCGGGTAGCAGCTGACCCTGCATCAGCGTGGTCGCCCGCGCGTAGTAGCCGATCGCCGCTGAGTCCGGCTGGCCCGCCGACGCGCCGAGTGTCGGCGTCGCCGCCGGTGCGGCGGCCTGCTGATTGGCCGTCTCGTCCAAGGCGATCGCCGCGTCCGCGATCTGGTGATACTCCGTCACCCCGGCCGTCAACTGGGACACGGCCGCGTCGTCCGAGGACTGGACCCCCACCGCCAGCTTGTGCAGATCGCCGTCCACCTGCGCGGTCTCGAAGTTGTACGAGTTCAGCGCGGCCAGCGTGCTGCTGCCGTAGTCGGTGATCTTCGAGCCCGGGAGCGCTGAGCCGTTGCCGAGCAGGACCAGCCGCGCCGCCTCCGCGTCGAGATCGGCGAGCGCGAAGTACAGGTCGGAGGCGTCCGAGGCCACCGCCGAGGCGTCGGCCACGCCCGAAGTTCCATCCCGGGCGACAGTAAGCGAGGCCACCGATATACCGAGCAGGGCGGCCAGGCACAGCCCGACCGCCGCTGTCCATATACCCAGACGCAGCGGAGTGCTGCGCGCCCCCCCGTCCCCGGATCTCGGAACCGCCCCTGACATCGTTGCCGTTGTCATGACCCCCACATCCGGAACGTAGCCTCATCTGGTGAACGCAACATGGCCAACGCATGTCGCCATGGTGCCGCGTCGAACGGCGCCGGCGGAAATCCGGTGAGGCCGCCCCGACCCGGCTCTGTACCATCGTGGGCAAGCGGCGGACCTGCCGCCATGAACCCTACCGACGAATGGGGAGTACACGGTGTCCGAGATCCGGGTGACCATCGACCGCCGAGGCGAACGGGCCGAGCGGACGGTCACCGCGGGCACGACCGTGGGCGAGCTGTTCGCCGAGCTGTACCAGGGCGACCGCTCGAACATCGCCGGCCGGGTCGGCGGCGTGCTGGTCGACCTCGCCCGCGTCCTCGGCGACGGGGACCTGGTCGAGCCGGTCGCGATCGACTCCGAGGACGGGCGCGCCATCCTGCGCCACTCCACCGCGCACGTCATGGCGCAGGCGGTCCAGGAGGTCTTCCCCGAGTCGAAGCTCGGCATCGGGCCGCCGATCCGGGACGGCTTCTACTACGACTTCCAGGTCGCCCGGCCGTTCACCCCCGAGGACCTGAAGGCGATCGAGCAGAAGATGCAGGCGATCGTCAAGCAGGGCCAGCGGTTCTCCCGCCGCCCGGTCACCGACGACGACGCACGCGGGGAACTGGCCGGCGAGCCGTTCAAGCTGGAGCTGATCGGGCTCAAGAGCTCCGCGGCCACCGCCGCCGACGGCGCCTCCGCCGAGGTCGGCGCGGGCGAGCTGACCATCTATGACAACCTCGACCCGAAGAGCGGCGAGCTGTGCTGGAAGGACCTGTGCCGCGGCCCGCACCTGCCGACCACCCGCAACATCCCGGCGTTCAAGCTGATGCGCTCGGCCGCCGCGTACTGGCGCGGCAGCGAGAAGAACCCGCAGCTTCAGCGCATCTATGGCACCGCCTGGGAGTCGAGGGAGGCGCTCAAGGCGCACCTGGACTTCCTGGCCGAGGCGGAGAAGCGCGACCACCGCAAGCTCGGGGCCGAACTCGACCTGTTCTCCATCCCCGACGAGATCGGGTCCGGCCTGGCGGTCTTCCACCCCAAGGGCGGGATCATCCGGCGCGAGATGGAGGCCTACTCGCGCAAGCGCCACGAGGAGTCCGGGTACGAGTTCGTCTACACCCCGCACACCACCAAGGGCACCCTGTACGAGCTCTCCGGCCACCTGGACTGGTACGCCGAAGGCATGTACCCGCCCATGGAGCTGGACGAGGGCCAGAAGTACTACATGAAGCCCATGAACTGCCCCATGCACAACCTGATCTTCCGCGCCCGGGGCCGTTCCTACCGCGAGCTGCCGCTGCGCCTGTTCGAGTTCGGCACCGTCTACCGGTACGAGAAGTCGGGCGTGGTCCACGGCCTGACCCGGGCCCGCGGCTTCACCCAGGACGACGCGCACATCTACTGCACCACCGAGCAGATGCCGGACGAGCTCGACAGCCTGCTGACGTTCGTGCTCGACCTTCTGCGCGACTACGGCCTGAGCGACTTCTATCTGGAGCTGTCCACCCGCGACCCGGAGAAGTCGATCGGCACCGAAGAGACCTGGGCGGAGGCCACCGAGGCGCTGCGCCAGGCCGCGCTCAAGCAGAACCTCGAGCTGGTGGACGACCCGGGCGGCGCGGCGTTCTACGGCCCGAAGATCTCGGTCCAGGCCAAGGACGCGATCGGCCGCACCTGGCAGCTGTCGACCATCCAGGTCGACTTCAACCAGCCCGAGCGCTTCGAGCTCGAATACACCGGCGCCGACGGCGCCCGACACCGCCCGGTGATGATCCACCGCGCCCTGTTCGGCTCGATCGAGCGGTTCTTCGCGGTGCTGCTGGAGCACTATGCGGGCGCTTTCCCGGCGTGGCTCGCCCCTGTTCAAGTGGTCGGAATCCCCATCACCGACGCGCATGTGCCCTACCTCGACGAGGTGGCCGCCACGCTGAGAGCAGAAGGCATCCGGGTCGAAGTGGACTCCTCCGACGACCGAATGCAGAAGAAGATCCGCAACGCCCAGAAGGACAAGGTCCCCTTCATGCTCTTGGTGGGCGACGAGGACGCTGCCAAGGGCGCAGTCTCCTTCCGCTACCGCAACGGCGAGCAGAAGAACGGCGTCCCGATCGCGGAGGCGGTCGCCGAGATCGTCGCCGCGGTCCGCGAGCGCCGCTGACCTGCACGAGTGCCACACCGGGCGGCCGCCGCGAAAGCCGCGGCCGCCCGGCTATTCGCGAGTTCGCACGCCTTCCGGAATTGCCACACGGATGAATGGTCGAGGTGCGTGCGAGCGACGGCCGAGACGCGCGGCCAATCGCTTTCTGCATGCCTGCGTGATGTCAACAACGACGATCGCGGGTCCGACAATGCCGCTGTGATTGAACGTCTCGCCGGGCGCGAGCACGGCACGCGCGTTTCCGCGGAAGATGTGGTTGACGCGCGTCGGCTTGAGTGACGGCAGCGCGGCGTATCCGAGCGCTCCCGCGGCACGCGGATGAGCACATATGCTGGCGGCCATGGACGCGCGGACGGAGACCGGTGAGACGGAGGGTGTTCACGGCGGCTCTGACGGGCCCGGTGTGCCGGACGACGTCGAACGCCTGTGGATGCCGCACCGGATGGCGTACATCAAGGGCGAGAACAAGCCGATCAGCGGGGCGGTGGGGGAGTGCCCGTTCTGCCGCGTGCCCAAACTGGACGACGCCGACGGCCTGATCGTCGCGCGCGGAACGCTCGTCTACGCCGTGCTCAACCTGTATCCGTACAGCCCCGGCCACCTGATGATCTGCCCGTATCGGCACGTCGCGGACTACACCGACCTCGACGCGCGGGAGACCGTCGAACTCGCGACCTTCACCCAGCGCGGGATGCGTGCGCTGCGGGCCGCGTCCAACCCGCACGGCTTCAACCTCGGCATGAACCAGGGCGCGGTCGCCGGCGCCGGGATCGCGGCGCACCTGCACCAGCACATCGTGCCGCGGTGGGGCGGCGACGCGAACTTCATGGCGGTGATCGGGCGTACCAGGGTCCTGCCGCAACTGCTCGCGGACACCCGCGAGGTGGTCGCGGAAAGCTGGGCGAAGGTCGAGGCGGAGTCGGCCGACGATCCGGAGTCTGACGCGGAAGGCCCGGACGACCGGGGGACGGGCCCGGTGTCGTAGGCCGCACCGGCCGCCCAATAACGCCTCCAGCACTTCCACGTGCGCTGCGGCGTGCACGCCGTCGCGGCTCCGGTGTCCACCGAAATACGACCATAGATTTAGTGGATTGTTACCGGATTCCGCGGCTCTGCACCGGTGTCATAACAAATTGGGTACGGACCATGATCCCTTCCAACCGCCACCCCACCTGCTGCGTTAACTGGGGTGTACGAAGCGGCGCCCGGGGTCGGCGCCGCCCGGGCACGACGCACAGCGAGGGGAACAGACGCAGTCATGGGGGTCATGGACCAAGATCACGATGCGGCGTCCGGGACCGCGGACCCGCCGGGAGTACCGGGCATGATGCCGCGGTACCGCACCAGGACGCACCGGATGACGCCGCACGGGGGCGGCGCAGGGAACCCGTCCGTCGAATTCCCCAGCGATCCGACCGTCACACCGGCGTCTTCTCCGGCTCCGGCCCCGGCTTCGCCGCCGTCCCGCCGCCGGGCCCTGCTCGCGCGCCTGCGTGACGGCGAGTTCGGCGATCCGCTGCGCAGTGATCCGTGGCACTGGCCGCTGCTGACCGCCTGGACCGCCCTGTGGTTCAGCGCCAAGGCGGTCAAGGGCGGCCAGTCCTGGCACTTCTCCGCCCTAGGTGCGCAGCTGTTGTGGGAAGGCGCCGCAAAGCACCAGCCCGCCGGCGGGCTCGAGTTGTTCGCGAACTACCCGCGGCTGCAGAGCGGCCCGCTCACCTTCACCGTGGCCGAGCCGATCACCTGGCTCGCCCCGCACAACGGCCTGGTCGCCGCCGAACTGGTGATGACCTTCCTCGGCCTGGTCGTGCTGTTCGCCGTCGAGCGGGCGGCGTTCGCCCTGCGGCGCGACATCCCGGTCTCGCGGGTGCGCTGGACCATCCTCGGCGGCGGCATGGTGCTCATCCCGCTCTGGGCGCTGACCGGCGTCTGGTACGCCCACTTCGACGACGTCCTCGCGCTGACCTTCGCCGCGCTCGCGGTCTGGGCCGCCGCCGTGCGCCGGCCGGTGCTGCTCGGCGGCTGCGTGGCGTTCGCGGTGGATTCGAAGCCGTGGGCGGCGGCGTTCCTCCCGCTGATCTTCGCGATGCCCGGCTCGGTGTGGCGGCGCGCCGGCGGCTCGGCCCACCGGGACCCGTCCCGGCGCGTCGCGCTCGGCACCTGCATCGCGCTCATCGTCGCCGCCTGGCTGCCGTTCCTCATGGCCGACCCGAACAGCCTCAACGCGGCCGGATTCACCATCCACAACGTGCCCGACTCGGCGCTGCGCGCGCTCGGCGTGACCGATCCGACCACCCCCGCCTGGGACCGGCCCGCGCAGATCGCCTTCGGGTGCCTGTTCGGCGGGCTCGCGGTGTGGCGGCGCCGCTGGCCCGCCGCGATCCTCATCGGCGTGTGCGCCCGGATCGCGCTCGAGCCCAACGACTACGCCTACTACTTCGCCGGGCTGATCGTCGGCGCGCTGTGCTGGGACCTGCTCGGTGCCAAGAGCCCGCGGCCGATGACCACGCTCAGCCTGACCGCTCTGGTCTTCGCGCTGCCCACGCTGGGCATTTCGCCGCAGTTCCAAGGCAACATCAAGCTGTGGACGATGATCGGCGCGACGCTGGTCGCGCTGGCCGGACCGGCCGCCCGCACGGCCGCGGACACCCTCACGGTCGGCGGCACGCCAAAGCGGCGGACCGGCCCCTTTGCCGGTCCGCCGCAGCCCTCTTCAGCTCTCGGCAGCCTCCGCGACGATCTTGGCGGCGAGCTGCGCGGGCATGGGTTCGTGCCGGAGGTACTCCCGCGTGAACACGCCCGTTCCGTGCGAGAGCGACCGTAGCTCCACCGGGTAGCGGGCCAGCTCGGTCTCGGGCACCTCGGCCCGCACCAGCGTGCGCCCGGCCGCGTCCGGCTCGGTGCCCAGCACCCGGCCGCGCCGCCCGGACAGGTCGCCCATCACCGCGCCGAGGAACTCGTCCGCGACCCGGATCTCCACCGCGTCCACCGGCTCCAGCAGCGCGCCCTGGACCTTGCCCGCCGCGTCCTTGAGCGCCAGCGCGCCCGCCGTCTGGAACGCCATGTCCGACGAGTCGACCGAGTGCGCCTTCCCGTCGAACAGCGTCACCCTCAGGTCCACGATGGGGTACCCGGCGAAGACCCCGCGCTCGAGCTGCGTGCGCACGCCCTTCTCGACCGACGGGATGAACTGTCGCGGCACTGCGCCGCCGACCACCTTGTCGACGAACTCGAACCCAGACCCGTTCGGCAGCGGCTCCACCTGGATGTCGCAGATCGCGTACTGGCCGTGCCCGCCGGATTGCTTGACGTGCCGCCCGTGCCCGCCCGCCGGCGCCGTGAAGGTCTCCCGCAGCGACACCCGGTGCGGCACCGTTTCCACCGCCACGCCGTAGCGGGTCGACAGCCGGTCGAGCACCACGTCGCGGTGTGCCTCGCCCATGCACCACAGCACCAGCTGGTGCGTCTCCGGGTTGATCTCCAGCCGCAGCGTCGGATCCTCCGCCACCAGCCGCCCGAGCGCCTGGCTGAGCTTGTCCTCGTCCGACTTCGCCTTCGCCAGCACCGCGATCGGGAGCAGCGGATCGGGCATCACCCAAGGCTCCATCAGCGCGGGGTCGTCCTTCGCGGACAGCGTGTCACCGGTTTCCGCGTGCGAGAGTTTCGCCACCGCCACGATGTCGCCGGCCACCGCCTGCTGCACCGGCCGCTGCGTCTTGCCCAGGGGGCAGGAGAGCGCGCCGACCTTCTCGTCCACGTCGTGGTCCGGGTGCCCGCGCTCGGCCCGGCCGTGCCCGGAGACGTGCACCGGCTGCTCGGGGCGCAGCGTCCCGGAGAACACCCGCACCAGCGAGATCCGCCCCACGTACGGGTCCGAGGTCGTCTTGACCACCTCGGCCACCAGCGGCCCGGCCGGGTCACAGGCCAGCGGTTCCTTCGGCGCCCCGTTCGGCGTGGTAACCGCCGGGATCGAGTGCTCGCCGGGCGCCGGGAAGCCCTTCGTGATCAGCTCCAGCAGCTCGATCGTGCCCACCCGGGCCGTCCCGTCCGCCTGCGCCGAGGCGTCGTGGCCGGTCGGGCTCACCGGCAGCACCGGGTAGAAGTGGCCGCGCGCCACCGCGGTCTCCAGATCGTCGATCAGCACCTTGACGTCGATCTGCTCGCCGCCGAGGTACCGGTCCATCAGCGACTCGTCCTCGCTCTCCGCGATGATCCCCTCGATCAGCGCGTTGCGCGGGCCCTCGATCAGCTCCAAGTGCTCCGGATCGGCGTCGTTCTCGGCCCGGCCGCCCTCGCTGTAGTCGTAGATCCGCTGGGAAAGCAGCCCGATCAGCCCTCCGACCTGCTCGGCGTCGTCGAGCAGCGGAAGGTACAGCGGCTGCACCCCGTCGCCGAACACCCGCTGGCAGATCGCCACCATCTCGTCGAAGTCCGCGCGCGGGCTGTCCAGCTTCGTCACCACCACGGCGCGCGGCATCTCGACCGCCGCGCACTCCTCCCACAGCAGCTGCGTCGCTCCGTCCACCCCGTCCGCGGCCGACACCACGAACAGCGCGGCGTCGGCGGCGCGCAGGCCGGCCCGCAGGTCCCCGACGAAGTCCGCGTATCCGGGCGCATCCAGCAGATTCACCTTGATCCCGCCGAACTCCAGCGGGGCCAGGCCCAGGGAGACCGAGCGCCCGAGCCGGTGCTCGATCTCGTCCGAATCGGTGACCGTGGAGCCGTCCTCCACCCGCCCCGGCCGGGCGATGGTGCCCGTGGCCGTGAGCAACGCCTCCACCAGGGTCGTCTTCCCGGCGCCGGTGTGCCCGACCAGGACCACGTTGCGCACGTTGTCCGGCCGATCGGCCTCCGGCGCCCTGGCATCCCTGCCGCGCATGCTCCCGCTCTTGTCGGCCATGATTCCCTCCGGCGTGCTCTCTCGGTAACGCGCTGTTTGCCGATGCTTGCAGACAACTCCTCATCGAAGCGCCCGACAAGCCCCCGAACGCAGCCTTCCACCCGGCCGGGGCAGCCGCGAGCCGGGCGCGCACCCCGGTTGACCGCGAGGGTCCCGGCGAGCGCGCGCCCCGATACCAATACGATGGGCGCCGCGGTCCGCGCACGGGCTGCCTTCGCGCCGCAGACGACGCTGGGATAATGGGACTTACATGCTGAACCGCTACGCGCGGGCCTTCTTCACCCGTGTGCTCACGCCGACCGCGCGCTGGTTGCTGAGCCTCGGGGTCGGGCCGGACGCCGTGACCATCGCCGGCACGCTCGGCGTCTGCGTCACGGCGCTGGTGTTCTTCCCGCGCGGGCACTTCTTCTGGGGCACGGTCGCGGTGACCGCGTTCATCTTCTCCGACCTGCTCGACGGCACCATGGCGCGGCTGGCCGGGCGGGTGTCCAAGTGGGGCGGCTTCCTCGACGCCACCCTCGACCGGTTCGGCGACGCGGCGATCTTCGGCGGCCTGGCCTATTACTTCGGCGCGGTGCACGACCGCGTCATGTTCATCCTGTCGATGGTGTGCCTGGTCTCCGGAGCGGTCACCTCGTACGCGCGGGCGAAGGCCGAGTCGCTCGGCTACGAGTGCGCGGTCGGGCTCGTCGAGCGCGGCGAGCGGCTGGTCGGGTCGCTGGTCGCCACCGGCCTGGCCGGCCTCGGCGTCCCGTTCATCCAGGCGATCGCCCTGTGGGGACTCGCGATCGGCTCCACGCTCACCGTCATCCAGCGCATCATGCACGTGCGCAAGCAGGCGCTGCCGGGCACCCCGCCCGCACCGCCAGAACCCGATACCCAGCCACGCCCGGAGACTGCCGGATGAGCCGACTGTCACAGCAACTCACCTACCGCCTCTACGCCTTTGGGTGGGGCGTGGTGAAGCGGATGCCCGAGCGGACCGCGTACAAGCTGTTCGAACTGATCGCGGACCGGATCTGGGCCAGGCGGGGCAAGGGCGTCACCCGGCTCGAACTCAACCTCGCCCGGGTGCTCGGCCCGGAAGCCACGCCCGAGCGCGTGCGCGAGGTCTCGCACCAGGGCATGCGCAACTACCTGCGCTACTGGTGCGACGTGTTCCGGCTGGAGACCTGGTCGCAGGAACGGGCAGACAGCACCTTCCATGTAGCCAGCGAGAACCTCGAGGACGGCATGGCGTCCGGCCGCGGGGTGGTCCTCGCGCTGCCGCACATGGGCAACTGGGACCACGCGGGCTTCTGGGCGGCCGGGCAGTTCAACGGCTTCGCCACCGTGATGGAGCGGCTCAAGCCGGAACCGCTGTACGAGCGCTTCGTCGCATACCGCGAGTCCGTCGGCATGGAGGTGCTGCCGCTGACCGGCGGCCAGAGCTCCTTCCTCGGACTCGTGCGGCGGCTCAAGGCGGGCGGCCTGGTCTGCCTGGTGGCCGAGCGCGACCTGACCGACCGCGGCGTCCCGGTCCAGTTCTTCGGCGAGACCACGAAGCTGCCGGCCGGGCCCGCCGCGCTCGCCCTGTCGACCGGCGCGCTGCTGCTCCCGGTGACGCTCTGGTACGAGAAGGACTACCAGCGCGCCATCGTGCACCCCGAGATCAAGCCGCCGGCCGAGGGCACCCGCGACCAGAAGGTCGCCGACATGTGCCAGCGGCTCGCCGACGTCTTCGCGCAGGGGATCGCCGAGCACCCGGCCGACTGGCACATGCTCCAGCGGCTGTGGCTCGTCGACCTCGACCCCGCGCACGACCCCGCCGCCGGAGAAGCCACGCGCGAGGAACGCAAGGAACGCGCGGAAGAAGCACAGTCGGCCGCGGGGCCTGGGCAATAGGCGGCCGCGGTGAAGATCGGAATCGTGTGCCCCTACTCCTGGGACGTGCCTGGCGGCGTGCAGTTCCACGTCCGCGACTTGGCCGCGCACTTGATCAACCTGGGGCACGAGGTCTCGGTCCTGGTCCCCTCCGATGAAGACACGCCGCTGCCGCCCTACGTTGTCTCGGCCGGGCGCGCGGTCCCGGTGCCGTATAACGGCTCGGTGGCCCGGCTCAGCTTCGGCTTCATGTCGGCCGCGCGGGTGCGCCGCTGGCTGCACGAGGGCAAGTTCGACGTCCTGCACCTGCACGAGCCCGCGGCGCCGTCGCTGTCCCTGCTGGCCTGCTGGGCGGCGGCCGGTCCGGTGGTCGCGACGTTCCACACCGCGAACCCCCGCTCGCGCGCGATGACCGCCGCCTTCCCGATCCTCCAGGCCGCGATGGAGAAGATCAACGCGCGCATCGCGGTCAGCGAGTACGCCCGGCGCACCCTGGTCGAGCACCTGGGCGGCGACGCCGTCGTGATCCCGAACGGCGTCGACGTCGGCTACTTCGCCGCCGCGGCGCCGAATCCGGAGTGGACCACCCCGGACGCCGAGCGGGACACCGGCGGCACGATCGGCTTCATGGGCCGGTTCGAGGAGCCGCGCAAGGGCCTGCCGGTGCTGCTCGAGGCCTTCCCCGCGATCATGGAGGCCCGGCCGAACACGCGCCTGCTGGTCGCCGGGCGCGGCGATGCGGAAGAAGCGCTCAAGGCACTGCCCGCACACGTCCGCGACAACGTCACGTTCCTCGGCATGGTCTCCGATGAAGCGCGCGCACGGCTGTTGCGCTCGGTCGACATCTACTGTGCGCCGAACACCGGCGGTGAGTCCTTCGGCATCATCCTGGTCGAGGCGATGAGCGCGGGCGCCCCGGTCCTCGCCTCCGACCTGGACGCGTTTTCCCTGGTCCTCGACGGCGGAGCGGCCGGGCGGCTGTTCCCCAACGGCGACGCGGGCGCCCTCGCCAAGGCCGCGATCGACCTGCTTGGCGACCCCGGCCAGCGCAGCGCCCTCCGCGAAGCCGCCTCCACCGCCGTGCGCCGCTACGACTGGTCCGTCGTCGCCGCCGACATCCTGGCGATCTACGAGATGGTCACCGAGTCGACCGCCCGCGTGAGCACCGACAACAGGACCGGCACCGGGACCAGTACCGGAACTGGTGCGGCGATCTGGCGGGGCCACCGGTGAAATTGGTCCTCACCCAGTACACCGGGACACTCGTCCTCGTCCTGGTCCTGATCCTGCTGTTCGGCCTCTACCTCAGCTGGACCGCCACCCGCCTCGACCGGCTCCACGTGCGCCTCGACGCAGCGAAGGTCGCTCTCGACGCACAGCTAGTAAGGCGCTCGGCGGCGACCCTCGAGCTGGCCAGGTCCGGACTCGTGGACGTGGCGACGGCGGTCATCCTGGCGACAGCCGCGCGCGAGAGCCAAGTCGCGCCGGAAGACGAGCGCGAGGGCGTGGAATCGGCGCTGACCCGCGACCTGCGCGCGGCGTTCGACGACCCCGCGCAAATCGAGCAGCTCAGCCAAACCCCCGAAGGCGCCGAACTGGTCCGCGAACTCGGCGCAGCGATCCGCCGCGTGCAGCTGGCCCGGCGCTTCCACAACGAATCCGTCCTCGCGGTCCGCCACCTGCGCGGCCACCGCCGCGTCCGCACCTTCCGCCTGGCCGGCCGCGCCCCGGACAAGCCGACCTTCGACTTCGACGACGAGCCCCCGGCCGCCTTCGTGCGGTGACGTCGTTTTAGCGCTAAAATGGTGCTATTATGCCGCCATGGCAGACGAAGAAGAGATCACAAGCAATCTCACCATCCGCGGGATTCCCGCGAAGGTACGCAAGACTCTCGCCGCACGGGCCAAGGACCACCACCAGTCCCTGAACTCCTACATTGTGGAGCGGCTCACGCTTGACGCCGAGACGCCGACGATGGCGGAGGCGATCGCGAGGCTCGAAGCGACCCGCGTGAAGTTCGGCGTCACCAGCGACGACGTTGTGGCCGCAGTGCGCGCGGTACGCGATGAAGAGGATGCCAAATGGGGCTGATCGTGGTTGACGCCTCGGCGATCGTCGAGATGATGGCCCCTGATGACGCGTCCCGGTGTGCGGCCGTTACCGCTCGGCTCTCTTTGGGAGACGCAGCCTATGCGCCAGCCCACCTCGATCTGGAGGTAGCTGCCGCGATTCGGGGCATCTTTCGACGCAAGACCAATCCCGCTGAGGCGGCGCCCGCTCTCCTTCGCGATTTTTACGACCTGCCGATCAGGCGGGAGCGGCTTTCGTCCGAGGCGTATCTGCGGGTCTGGCGCTTGCGCGACAACATGACCGCGTATGACGCGGCATACGTCGCGCTGGCGGAAGAGTTGGGCGCCTCACTGGTCACCTGCGACGCGAAGTTCCTGTCGCCTCCCGGCGTCTCGTGCGCGATCGAACTGATCAGGTGACCGTGACCAGGTGACCGCGTGATCACCACCCGCGGTTGGCAGTGCGTAAAGCCGCTGGCTTAAGCCCGACATGCGGCGCGGCGGAGCTGGAATCGCCAGGCCATAAGATGGTGCGGTAATCCCTACGTCTGAAGTCGCGAGCGAGGTATCCGTGACCACCGCACCCACCCCCGAGTCGGCCGCCGCGCAGACCCCCCAGCTCGGCACCGCCCGCGTCAAGCGAGGCATGGCCGAGATGCTCAAGGGCGGCGTGATCATGGACGTGGTCACCGCCGAGCAGGCCAAGGTCGCCGAGGACGCCGGTGCGGTCGCCGTCATGGCCCTGGAGCGGGTCCCGGCCGACATCCGCAAGGACGGCGGCGTCGCGCGCATGTCCGACCCCGACATGATCGACGGGATCATCAACGCGGTCTCCATCCCGGTCATGGCCAAGGCGCGGATCGGCCACTTCGTCG
The DNA here is from genome assembly GCF_035938995.1 of Actinocrinis sp. Lineage (GTDB taxonomy): Bacteria > Actinomycetota > Actinomycetes > Streptomycetales > Catenulisporaceae > DASZGI01. The sequence goes on along the minus strand of NZ_DASZGI010000352.1, from coordinate 8,070 downwards.
AGGCCCAGGTCCTCCAGGCGCTCGGCGTGGACTACGTCGACGAGTCCGAGGTCCTCACCCCCGCCGACGAGGCGCACCACATCGACAAGTGGGCCTTCACCGTGCCGTTCGTCTGCGGCGCCACCAACCTGGGCGAGGAGCTGCGCCGGATCGCCGAGGGCGCCGCGATGATCCGGTCCAAGGGCGAGGCGGGCACCGGCAACGTGGTCGAGGCCACCCGCCACATGCGCCAGATCCGCTCCGACATCCGCCGGCTGGCCACCCTCGACGAGTCCGAGCTGTTCCTCGCGGCGAAGGACCTCCAGGCGCCGTACGAGATCGTCAAGGAGGTCGCGGCCACCGGCAAGCTGCCGGTCGTGCTGTTCACCGCCGGCGGCATCGCGACCCCGGCCGACGCCGCGATGATGATGCAGCTGGGCGCCGAGGGCGTGTTCGTCGGCTCCGGCATCTTCAAGTCCGGCGATCCGGCCAAGCGCGCCGCCGCGATCGTCAAGGCGACCACCTTCCACGACGACCCCGACGTGCTCGCCAAGGTCTCCCGCGGGCTGGGCGAGCCGATGGTCGGCATCAACATCGACGTGCTGCCCGAGTCCGAGCGCTACGCCGGGCGCGGTTGGTAGAGCGGCGGAACCGACTTATGGCCGACCCGGTGACGATTGGCGTGCTCGCGCTGCAGGGAGACGTGCGCGAGCACATCGCCGCGCTCGAATCCGTCGGCGCCCGCGCCGTGCCGGTCCGCCGTGCGAGCGAGCTGGACGCCGTCGAGGCGCTCGTGATCCCCGGCGGCGAGTCCACCGCGATGTGGAGGCTGGCGACCGCCTTCGACATGTTCGAACCGGTGCGCAAGCGCCTCGCCGACGGCATGCCCGCGTACGGCTCGTGCGCCGGGATGATCATGCTCGCCGACCGGGTCCTCGACGCCGTGGCCGGCCAGGAGACCTTCGGCGGCCTGGACATCACAGTGCGGCGCAACGCGTTCGGCCGCCAGGTCGACTCCTTCGAGGAGCCGATCGCCTTCGAGGGGATCGACCGCGAGCTGCGCGCGGTGTTCATTCGTGCGCCGTGGGTCGAGGAGATCGGGGACGGCGGGCCGGCGGACGGGGGCGTGCAGGTACTGGCGCGCGTAACGGCGGGTCCCGGCGCGGGTAGGATCGTCGCCGTCCGGCAGGGCGTGCTCATGGCCACCTCGTTCCATCCGGAGCTGACCGGGGACAACCGGGTCCACGGCTTCTTCGCTGATCTGGTGCGCGCCGCCCGCTGACGCACGAACGTACGAGTACGAGTCCGCGATGGCGGGGTTCGGGAAGAGGGAGCGAAGGGTATGTCCGGCCACTCCAAGTGGGCGACCACGAAGCACAAGAAGGCCGTGATCGACGCCAAGCGCGGCAAGCTCTTCGCGAAGATGATCAAGAACATCGAGGTCGCCGCGCGCACCGGCGGCGGCGACCCGGGCGGCAACCCCACGCTCTACGACGCCATCCAGAAGGCGAAGAAGAGCTCCGTCCCGAACGACAACATCGACCGGGCGATCAAGCGCGGATCGGGCGCGGAGGCCGGCGGCGCCGAATATCAGACCATCATGTACGAGGGCTACGGCCCGAACGGCGTGGCGGTGCTGATCGAGTGCCTGACCGACAACCGCAACCGGGCCGCCTCCGAAGTGCGCGTCGCGATGACGCGCAACGGCGGCTCGATGGCCGACCCCGGCTCGGTCTCCTACCTGTTCGGGCGCAAGGGCCAGGTCATCGTGCCCAAGTCGGACGGCCTGACCGAGGACGTCATCCTCGAAGCGGTGCTCGAGGCCGGCGCCGAGGAGGTCAACGACCTCGGCGACTCCTTCGAGGTGATCAGCGAGCCGGCCGACCTGGTCCCGGTGCGCACCGCGCTCCAGGACGCCAAGATCGACTACGACTCGGCCGAAGCCCCCTTCCTGCCGACCATGCAGGTCCAGCTGGACGAGGAAGGCGCGCGCAAGATCTTCAAGCTGATCGACGCCCTCGAGGACAGCGACGACGTGCAGAACGTGTACGCCAACTTCGACGTCTCCGACGAGATCATGGCCGCCCTCGACGAGTGATCCGACGCGGAGCGAAAGTCCAACCGTCTGCACGGCTCAGCTCGGGACATACTCGGAGCGGAGTTCTCTTCCGTACCGAGGAGCCGGTCATGTCCAAGACCTTTTGCTTGCACTTCGCCTCCCTGCTGGCGACCGACGAGCCGTGAGAGTCCTCGGCGTAGACCCGGGCCTGACGCGCATGGGCGTCGGGGTGGTGGAAGGGCGCATCGGGGCGCCTATGCGGATGGTGGCCGCGGGTGTGCTGCGCAGCCCGGCCGACGCGCCGATTGCCGAGCGGCTGCTCGTGATCGAGGGGCAGGTCGAGCAGTGGCTCGATGAGCACAACCCGGATGCTGTGGCCGTGGAGCGGATGTTCGCGCAGGAGGGCGTTCGTACGATCATGGGCACCGCTCAGGCGGCCGGGGTCGCGATGGTCGCAGCCGCGCGGCGCGGGCTTCCTGTGGCGCTACACACGCCGAGCGAAGTGAAGGCGGCCATCACGGGGGACGGGCGCGCGCAGAAGGAACAGGTCGCGGCCATGGTCGTGCGGATCCTGAAGCTCAGCTCGGCGCCTAAGCCGGTCGACGCAACCGACGCGCTGGCCCTGGCGATCTGCCACGTGTGGCGCGGGGGAGCGGCCGACCGGATCGCCGAGGCGCTTCAACGCCAAGGAGTGTCGCTGCCCTCCGGTAACGTGCCGATGCACAGGGAACGTGGACGGCGGAAGGGCGGCTTCAGGTGAACGGCTGTCGGATTGCGGGCCGATCGTGATCGCCTTCGTCGAAGGAGAGGTCGACGCGCTGGCCCCGGACGGCGCCGTGGTGAAGGTCGGCGGCGTCGGACTGCTGCTGCACTGCGCGCCCGCGACCCTCGCTAACCTGACGGTCGGTCAGCGCGCCCGGCTGGCCACGAGTCTGATCGTGCGTGAGGATTCGCTGACGCTTTACGGCTTCGCGGACGACGACGAGCGCACCGTCTTCGAACTCCTCCAGACCGCGAGCGGGGTCGGGCCACGAGTGGCCCAGGCCATGCTCGCCACCCACCGCCCCGACACCTTGCGCACGATCTTCGCCACCCAGGACGCCCGCGCCCTCACCCTCGTCCCCGGGATCGGCCCCAAGGGTGCGCAGAAGCTGCTATTGGAGCTCAAGGGCCGCTTGGGAGCGCCGACTGGCACCGTTCACGCGCAGGCTGCCGCAGGCGGAGCAGCTGCCGCGCCCGGCGTGACCCCGTGGCGCGGACAACTGCTCGAGGCGTTGACCGGCCTCGGCTGGACCGCGCGTGACGCAGAGGCCGCGCTTGCAGACGTCGAGCCGGTCGCCGCCGAGGCCGAGGCGCGCGGCGAATCCCCGCAACTCCCCGTCCTGCTGCGCGCCGCGCTGCGCAGCCTGAAGCGATAAAGAACAACGGGGGCAGGCATGTCTAGCGATTCGCGCCTGATGGACGCCGGGGCTGACAACGAGGAGCGCGCAGCTGAGGCGGCGCTGCGCCCTAAGTCGCTCCAGGACTTCGTCGGCCAGCACAAGGTGTGCGAGCAGCTCGAACTTGTGCTGCACGCGGCGCGCAAGCGCGGCGGCGCGCCGGACCACATCCTGCTGGCCGGGCCGCCCGGCCTCGGCAAGACCACGCTGTCGATGATCATCGCGGCCGAGATGGGCGTCCCGATCCGGATCACCTCGGGTCCCGCGATCCAGCACGCCGGCGATCTGGCCGCGATCCTGTCCTCGCTCACCGAGAACGAGGTGCTGTTCCTCGACGAGATCCACCGGATGTCCCGGCCCGCCGAGGAAATGCTCTACATGGCGATGGAGGACTACCGGGTCGACGTCATCGTCGGCAAGGGGCCGGGCGCCACCGCGATCCCGCTCGAGCTGCCGCCGTTCACCCTCGTCGGCGCGACCACCCGGTCCGGCCTGCTGTCGGCCCCGCTGCGCGACCGCTTCGGCTTCACCGGCCACATGGAGTTCTACGAGCCCGACGACCTGGTGCGGATCGTGCGCCGTTCCGCCCGGCTGCTCGATGTCGGAATCGCGGACGAGGGCGCGGCCGAGATCGCCTCGCGCTCGCGCGGCACCCCGCGCATCGTGAACCGCCTTCTGCGCCGGGTCAGGGACTACGCCGAGGTCAGGAGCGACGGGCGGATCAGCCTCGACGTGGCACGGGCCGCCCTGGAGGTGTACGAGGTCGACGAGCGCGGTCTCGACCGCCTCGACCGCGCGGTCCTCGGCGCATTGCTGCGGCTGTTCAACGGCGGCCCGGTCGGCCTCTCCACGCTCGCGGTCGCGATCGGTGAGGAGACGGACACGGTGGAGGAGGTCGCCGAGCCCTTCCTCGTCCGCCAAGGTCTGCTCGCCCGCACCCCGCGCGGCCGGATCGCGACGGCCGCGGCCTGGGCGCACCTCGGGATGCAGGTGCCCGCCCACATCCAACCTGGGGGAATCCCGAATCAGCCGGGACTGTTCGGGGACGCGCCCTAACCGCCGGACTCCTGTCATAATGTCCCTAGAGCGGCACACAGCGCCGCTCCGACGCGGTCCGCCTTTGCTCCGCGACCGCCCGTCATTGTTTCGTCTGGGTGCGAGCGCATAGACTCCGCGTGACCTGGAGTGCCCTCGTGTGCTCCGCGCACCCGACCGAACCCGTGCAGACCGCGCGAGCCGGTCCCGATAGGACAGCCGACTAAATCATGCAGCTACTGCTCATCTACATCGTCGTCATCGGCGGCGTGTTCCTCTTCATGACCACCCGCGGCAACAAGCGGCGGCAGAATCAGGCCGCCCAGTTGCAGTCCGCGCTCATCGTCGGCGCGGAAGTGCGCACGATCGGGGGACTCGTCGGCGAGGTCGTCGAGGTGACCGACGAGCACGTCCTGGTGGAGACCACGCCGGGGGTCAAGCTCCGGTTCGTGAAATCGGCCGTCGCCGGGGTCATCTCGCCCGTCGAGGCGGAGCCGTTCGAGTCCGAGGTCGAGGCCGCGGACGAGGAGTCCGAGGCCGAGCCCCGCGACAGCGTCGAGTCCGAGGCTGAGGCCGGGACCGACGAGTCGGCCGCCGACGAGGAATCCTCCGTCGAGGACGCCCCGCACAGCGCGCAGCCGGTCAAGAGTTAAGTTCCGCCCAGGCCCGTGGATTATCAGACTTTTGCCTGAACTCGGCGGGTCGGGAACCATAGGGCGGCCATGGGTCGTCCCTCTCACGGACTTGACTTCGAGCGGCCCGCCGGCCCGCCGGGGCGCGCCTGTCGCCCCGTGCGTGACCGACGGCCGGCGGGGGCGGCCGTGCCGAGACAGTAGACACAGGAGAAGTGCGACGTGGCTGCGAGGAAACCGCGGAGCAAGCGCGGGTCACGCGGATGGGTGGCGCGCGGGGGCGAGGGACAACGGCGGGCACTGCCGCTGACCATCCTTGCGGGCTTGATCGTGACGCTGTACGCGGTGATGTTCGGGATCGGGAACCTGACCCCCCGGCTCGCCATCGACCTGGCCGGCGGCACCAGCGCGATCTATACCGCCACCCCCGCGCCCGGCACCAGCACGATCCCGGCCGGCTCGGTCGGCGAAGCCGTGACGATCATGCAGGAGCGGGTGAACGCGTTCGGCGTCTCCGAGGCCCAGGTCTCACAGCAGGGTTCGAACACGATCCAGGTGGAGATCCCCGGCCACAACTCGCAGACGCTGGTCAACGAGATCGGCTCGACCGCGCACCTGTACTTCCGGCCGGTCCTCGAGGAAGCCCAGGCCACCGCGACCGCCTCCCCGTCCGCCTCGCCGAAGGCATCGGGCTCGACGACGCCATCGCCGTCGCCGTCGCCGTCCGCGTCCTCCTCCGTTAAGGCGCCCGCTTCGCCCTCCGCGAGCGCGACCGCCAAGGCATCCGGTCAGGCCGAGTCGATGACGCAGCTCAAGGACGCCGCGAGCGCGAGCGCCACCGCGGCCGCCTCGAGCACCGCCAAGGCATCCTCCTCCGCGACCCCCGCGGCCAGCGCCTCCCCGTCGGCGAGTACGGCCGCCTCGGCCTCGCAGACCGCGGCGACCAACGAGTTCGCCACCCTCAACTGCGCCGACAAGACCGCGGTCAAGGCGGCGGCCCTGGCCCTGCCGACCGACTACATCGCCACCTGCGACACCACCAACCAGGTCAAGTACCTGCTCGGCCCTTCCCAGGTGGACGGCAAGGACGTCACGAGCGCGCAGTCCGTCCCGGTTACCGCCAACGGCAACGTGACCGGCGCCTGGCAGGTCCTGCTGAGCTTCGACGCCAAGGGCACCAAGGACTTCGCCAACGCCACCAGCACGCTGTACCAGCAGTACACCAGCCAGACCGGCTCCGGACAGTTCGCCATCGTGCTCGACGGCGTGGTCCAGTCGGCTCCGGCGGTCAACCAGGGTGCCATCACCGGCGGCCAGGCGCAGATCACGGGCACTTTCACGCAGAGCCAGACGGACACCCTGGCCACGGTGCTGAACTACGGCGCGCTGCCGCTGACGTTCAACGTCTCGCAGGTCTCGATCGTGTCCCCGACGCTCGGTGGCAACGAGTTGACCGGTGGCCTGATCGCCGGCGCCATCGGGCTCGGCCTGGTGTTCCTGTACGTCATCTTCTACTACCGGGGCCTGGCCGCGGTCGCCATCTCCAGCCTGCTGATCGCCGGGACGGTCACCTACGGCTCCGCGGTGCTGCTCGGCCCGCTGATGGGCTTCACGCTCTCGCTCGCCGGCGTCGCCGGTCTGATCGTGGCGATCGGTATCACGGCCGACTCGTTCGTCGTGTTCTTCGAACGACTACGCGACGAGGTGCGCGAAGGCCGGACCTTGCGCACCGCCGTCGAGCACGGCTGGACCCGGGCCCGGCGCACCATCGTCGCGTCGGACTTCGTGTCCTTCCTCGCCGCCGCGGTGCTGTACATCATGTCGATCGGCTCGGTGAAGGGTTTCGCCTTCACCCTCGGTCTGACCACGATCATCGACATCGTGGTGGTCTTCCTGTTCACCAAGCCGTTGATCTCACTGTTGGCCCAGACCGAGTTCTTCGGGGGCGGCCACAAGTGGTCCGGCCTTGATCCGGAACGGCTCGGCGGTAAGCGGACGAGCTGGGGCGCCGTCCCGGCCAAGCGAATGACCATCGCCGAGCGGCGCCGGGCCGAGCAGGCGGCCGCGGCCGCCGAGGGCTCGGACACCGACGCGAAGAGCGACGCGACGAAGCGGGTGGAGGCCTGATGTCCCGGCTCGGTTCCTTCGGCAACCGCCTCTACCGCGGCGAGGTCTCCTACGACATCGTCGGGCGCCGCAAGCGCTGGCTGACGATCTTCGGCGCGCTGCTGCTCGCCTCGATCCTCGGCGTGGCGTTGCGCGGCCTGCACTTCAGCGTGGACTTCAAGGGCGGTTCGGTGATCACCGTGCCGACCGCGACCATGAGCAGTGACCAGGTCGTCTCGATCGCCAGTGGCGACGGGGTACCCGCCCCGACCGTGCAGGTGCAGCAGATCGTCGGCGGCGGTCGGCAGGTCACCGTGACCACGACCACGATCACCACCGCGACCCAGCAGAAGCTGACCGCGGACCTGGCGCGGGCGGCCGGGGTCGATCAGTCGAAGATCACCGTCGAGCAGGTGGGCGCCAGCTGGGGCCACGACATCTCGGTGCAGGCGCTCCAGGCGCTGGTGGTGTTCCTGATCCTGCTCGCGATCTACCTGGCGATCTTCTTCGAGTGGAAGATGGCCGTGGCGGCGCTCACCTCGCTGATCAACGTCATCGTGATCACCGTCGGGGTGTACGCCTGGTCCGGCCTGGAGGTCTCCCCGGCGACCGTGGTCGGCTTCCTGACCATCCTCGGTTACGCGATGTACGACGCGGTCGTGGTGTTCGACAAGGTCAAGGAGAACAAGAAACTGCTGGTCGACACCGGCAAGATGGGTTACGGTCCGGCCGCGAACCTGGCCGTGAACCAGACCCTGGTGCGCTCGGTGAACACCTCCCTGATCGCGTTGATCCCGGTGGCGGCGCTGCTGTTCGGCGG
>NZ_DASZGI010000351.1:0-2461 GCF_035938995.1 Actinocrinis sp. | reverse complement strand
CAGGCTCAGCGCAGGCTGTGCTGCCACTGCCGAACGGCCGACCGCCGGTGGCGCAGCTCGACCGCCAGCCGGCTCGGCTGCACCACAATCACCGCGCAGTGGGCGTGGGCGACGCAGTGGGTGGTGGTCGAACGGTAGGAGAGCCGGTGCAGCAGGCCGCGCTGGTTCTTGCCGACCACGAGGAGGTCGTTCTCCCGATCGGCCACCTCGACGAGCACCTGACCCGCCGGTCCGCGCACGACGAGCGGCGACAAGGGGACGTCAGTGGGCGGACCACCGAGTCCTTCGTCGAAGGCTGCCAGGAGGCGCTGTTCGGCCTCGAGTGCCCAGGCGTCGGACAGAAACGGCGGGAATCGGCGATACGCGGAGTCGCCGCCCGGCGGCTCCCACGCGATGACCGGAATCAGCGTCGCGTCGAAGGCGCGAGCGTGTCCTAGGGCGAATCGCAGTGCCTGGAGACTCGTCGGCGAGCCGTGGACGCCCACGATTACGCGCCCGACATGTCCTCCACCGACATCCGACACGCGGTCCATCCCACCACTCGCCGCTCTCGGTGACGAGGATTCAAACACCGATTCAACGGCCGATACGCCGAACTGGCGCGTTTCTAGCGGCGCAAACCCTCCGCGAGCGGGCCGAGCGCCAGCGCGGGCAGGAACGTCAGGCCGACCAGGACCACCGCGCTGGCGCCGGTGAGGGTGACGAACATCGGGCCGTCGGTGCGCAGCGTTCCCGCCGTCACCGCCCCGGGCTTCTGCCGGGCCAGCGAGCCGGCCAGGGCCAGCACGAACACCATCGGCAGATAGCGGCCGAGCAGCATGACCAGGCCGAGCACCACGTTGTACCAGGTGGTGTTTCCGTTGAACCCGGCGAAGGAGGATCCGTTGCTGTTCGCGGACGAGGTGAAGGCGTATAAGACCTCGGATAGGCCATGTGACCCGCTGTTGCCCATCGACGCGCGCTCGCCGGGCAGCGCGATCGCGATCGCCGCGCCCACCAGCAGCACGAATGGTGTGGCCAGGTAGTACAGCGCGACCTGCGTCATCTCCCGGCCGCCGATCCGCTTGCGGACGAACTCCGGGGTGCGCCCGACCATGAGCCCGCCGAGGAAGACCGCGATCAGCGCGATCATCAGCAGGCCGTACAAGCCGCTTCCGACGCCGCCGGGGGCGATCTCGCCGAGCATCATCGCGGCCATCAGGAACCCGCCGCCGAACGCGGTGAAGCTGTCGTACGAGGAGTTCGCCGCGCCGTCCGCGCTGCCCGTGGCCGCGACCCCGAACAGCGAGGAGCCGCCGGCGCCGTAGCGCACCTCCTTGCCCTCCATCGTGCTGTGCGCCGCGGCCGCTGCGGTACCGCTCGCGTGGCTCTCCGCGATCCCGGTCCCGACCGCCAGCAGCACGAAGAGCGCCCCGGCCACGCCGAGCAGCGCCCACCCCTGTCGGGTGCTGCCGACCAGGCGCCCGTACGCCCGGATCATCGCGACCGGCACGATCAGCATCAGGATGATCTCGGTGACGTTCGTCCACGCGGTGGGGTTCTCGAAGGGATGCGCCGAGTTGGCCGCGAAGAACCCGCCGCCGTCGCCGGACATCAACTTGACCGACTCCCACGAGGCGACCGGGCCGCCCGGGATCGACTGCGTCCCGCCCGCGACCGCGGCGGCGGTGTGCGCCGAGTCCCAGTTCTGGATCACTCCGAGTCCGGCTAACACAATGCCGCTGATCAGGGCCAGCGGCAGCAGCACCCGGGTGATCGAGCGGGTGAAGTCGACCCAGAAGTTGCCCAGGTCCTCGGTCTGTCGCCGGATCAGCCCGCGCACCAGCGCGAGGGAGACCGCCAGCCCGACCGCCGCGGAGGCGAACGCCTCGATGCCGAGCCCGGCCGCCACGGCGACGTAGCCGGTGGTCGCCTCGGGGGAGTAGTTCTGCCAGCTGGTGTTGGTCACGAACGAGACCGCGGTGTCCCACGCCAGGGCCGGGGAGAGCCCGCCGAGTCCTTGCGAGTACGGCAGGTGAGCCTGTAGCCGCAGCAGAAGGTAGAGGACGAGGATGCCGTCGGCCGACAGTGCGAACACCGACCGCAGGTACTGCCGCCAGTCCTGTTCGACCTCGGGGTTCACGCCGCTCAGGCGGTAGACGGCGCGTTCGACGCGCCAGTGCCGGACGCCGTCGCGCGCACTCGGCCCGAGCATCCGCGCGATGTAGTCGCCTAACGGGATGTGCAGCAGGACCAGCGCCGCGATGACCGCCGCGGCCTGGATCCAGCCCGAAGCCTGGGACATCTCTCCTCCTCGCCCGGGTGGGTACCGGGCGGGGAGGACTGATCTCGCCCGGTTCTCCTCCGACGAGTCATCGAACTCGCTTCGCGCCGGTCCGCGACCTGCGCTTACGGGACTCGTACGGCGCGCGGCCGAACTCTGACGCCGCGCACACGCCATGTGGAGCAATGACGGGGGAGC
>NZ_DASZGI010000350.1:0-6143 GCF_035938995.1 Actinocrinis sp. | reverse complement strand
GGCCGTCGCACAGATTACTCGGCTTACATTACGATCTTTATTGTACGCCGCATTCCAGGAATCATCCTTGGAATTCAAGGCGTGGAAAGCCGAGGACCTTGGATCCGCCGCGGTGCGTCCCCTTCCCCCTACCGTTCCCCGCCGCCGCGCTTGTCATGCTGGCCGTCCCAGACTCGGCACCACGCCGCAACGTTCCTCGACCCGCCTCCAACCCCACGTCCTCACAGCCGGGCGGCGCGAGCGGCACCCACGTCGCCGTCCCAGCGGCGGAACAGGGTGTGCGGAACGCCCACCGCGTCAAGTGCCTTGCCCGCGACGAAGTCCACGAGCCGCTGCACGTCCTGCTTGCCGGCGTAAAAGCCGGGCGATGCGGGCAGGACCACGGCCCCGGCACGGCTCAACGTCAGCATGTGCTGCAAGGTCCCCGTGGTCAGCGGCGTCTCCCGGACCACCATGACGAGCGGCCGCCGCTCCTTCAGATTCACGTCCGCGGCGCGCTGGAGCAGGTCTTTCGAGAGACCCAGCGCGATGCCGGCGACCGAGGCGGTCGAGGCGGGCACCACGAGCATGCCCCGAACCGGATAACTCCCCGACGACGGCCCGGCAGCCAGATCCCCGGCAGCCCAGTACCGCACCCCCGAAAGCCGCAGATCGTCAGCGGACCACTCCAGCCACTCGGCCAGATCGGCGAGCCAGTGCGCGTCCCGGAAGGAGATCCCCGTCTCGTCCAAAAGAGTCAGCCGCGCCGCCCGGCTTACCACCAGGTCCACGCCCTCGCCCGCATCGAGCAGAGCCCGAATCACGGCAGCGGCGTAGGGCGTCCCGGAAGCTCCGGAGACCCCGACGACCCACGGCTTGCGCCCCGGTCCTTCACCCGCTGCGCTCATGCCCCCATCTTGCTCGCGCCGCGCCGTGAAGACGAATCCGGGCTGGTCGCCGCAGCGGCGACCAGCCCGGAAAGCGCGCGCTTGCCCGTTGGTACTGCGCGAGACACCGCCCGAGGTCGACACTCGGACACTGCTCGCCGGGCGAAACTGGCCACCAGTCCCGGAGGAGGATGACCATCAACGGCCTCGAGCATGAAGAACGTTGCGATACATGTCAAATCCGCTATTCCGGATTTGCGCTCATCGATCCTTGAGATAGTCCGTGTCGTCGCAGACCTGCTGGTAGTCGCCTTCGCCGAGGCTGTGATGCCACGGAAGCTTCGTGCCCGGATACCAGAGCCTATTGCGCCGAGCCCAACCGCTGACCTCGACATGCGCGAGTTCGAGATCATGGACCATCTCCAGTGCGGGCATCAAGTCAGTGTCGTGTGATGCGATGATGCCCACGTCATAACCCTGTTGCTCATGCCGCTCTCCGGGCAATAAAGATGCCCACCACTCCCGGAGGAGGGTGGGCAGCAACTGACAATTAGTATGCGATGCCCTCGTGATCGCTGTCAAGTCGACCACTCCGGTTTCGCGACTCAACGTGTGCGATCATATGCGAAGGGTTACGGCTTCCGGGTGAGAGACACGCCGACGTACGGATCAATCGCGGGTTCGTGGTTGCTACGCGCGGCGTAGCCGGTCCGGGCGTGGTGGACGTGAACCGGGAGCGGGTTGCGGGGCTACGGGCGGAGGCCGCGGACGACCAGATCCAGCAGGGCGAAACAGAACAGCGCGATGCCGACGAAGCCGTTGACCGTGAAGAAGGCGCGGTTGAGGCGGGAGAGATCGTTCGGCTTGAGCAGCGAGTGTTCGTAGATGAAGGCCCCTGAGACGACCGCTACTCCGATCCACCAGAACGCTTGTGCGTGGGTGAGCGCTCCGAAGGTGATGAAGAGGGCCGTCGTTACTGCGTGGCTGGCGCGGGCGCCGTAGAGGGCTGTGGCGATGCCCCACTTGGCCGGGACGGAGCCCAGGTTGTCTCGCCTATCCGTCTCCACGTCCTGACACGCGAAGATCAGGTCGAAGCCGCCGATCCAGATCCCGACCGCCAGGCCGAGGGCGACCGCGTCCCAGGACCATTTTCCGGTGACGCCGATCCACGCGCCGATGGGGCCGATCGATTGGGCCAGCGCGAGGAACGCGTGGGGGACGTTCGTGAAGCGCTTGGCGTAGGGGTAGACGATCAGTGGGATTACGGCGAGCGGGGACAGGATCAGTGTGAGCGTGTTGAGGCTCGCTGCGGCGGCGAGGAAGACTGCGAGGGCGAGCACGGCGCCGAACCAGGCGGTCTTCACGCTGAGAACCCCGGTCACCAGTTCGCGCCTGGCCGTTCTCGGGTTCCTCGCGTCGAACTCACGGTCGATGATCCGGTTGACCGCCATCGCGAAGGTGCGCGCGCCGACCATGGCCACGGTGATCAGGGCGAGCTGAAGCCAGTGGACGGACTTGGAGACTTCGAACATCGCGGTCAGGGCCGCGGTGAAGGCGAACGGCAGCGCGAAGACCGAGTGCTCGAGCAGGACCAGGCTCTTGAATGCCTTGAACTTCTCGCCGACGGTCTCGGCGGGCATGGTGACGGCGCTCACAGCCCGTACTCCTTCCAACGCCGGTCCACCAGGGCGGCCGTGGCCGGGTCCGACGTGATCATCTCGGGCCAGCCGCCGTTGCGGGTGTAGCCCTCCTCCGGCAGCTTACGGGTCGCGTCGATGCCGATCTTCCCGCCCCAGAACTGTTGGTAGGAGGCGTGGTCGAGGTGGTCGACCGGGCCGTCCACATGAACGACGTCGCGGGCGTAGTCGACGTTCCCGAACGCCCGCCACGACACCTCCGCGTAGTCGTGGACGTCGCAGTCGGCGTCTACGACGACGATCAGCTTCGTCAGGGACATGAGGTGCGCGCCCCAGACGGCGTACATGATCTTCTGTGCGTGCTTCGGGTACCGCTTGTTGATCGAGATGATCGCGCAGTTGTGGAAGCCGCCGGTTTCCGGGAGGTCGTAGTCGACGACATCGGGGATGATCATCTTAAGGAGGGGGAGGAAGAAACGCTCGGTGGCCTTGCCGAGCGGTCCGTCCTCGGTCGGCGGGCGGCCGACGACGATCGACTGGAGCATCGCGTTCTTGCGCATCGTCATCGCAGTGACGGTGAGGGCGGGGAAGGGCTCGACCGGCGTGTAGAAGCCGGTGTGATCGCCGAAAGGACCTTCCGGGCGGGTGACGCCGGGTTCGAGCCAGCCTTCGAGGACGACCTCACAGTGCGCCGGTACTTGGAGGGGAACGGTTTTGCAGTCGACGAGTTCGACGCGGTCGCGCTGGATGAAGCCGGCGAACAGGTATTCGTCGACGTCGGCGGGCAGCGGCGCGGTCGCGGCGTAGGTGACGACCGGCGGACACCCGAACGCGATGGCCACGGGCAAGCGCTCGCCAAGGCGTTGGGCGACGGCGTAATGGTTGGTGCTGTCCTTGTGGATCTGCCAGTGCATCGCGACCGTGCGCGCGTCGTGGCGTTGGAGCCGGTAGAGGCCAAGGTTGCGCTGACCCGTCTCAGGGTGCTTGGTGTGGGTCAGGCCGAGGTTGAAGAACGCTCCGCCGTCGTGTGGCCAGGTGTGCAGAGCAGGGAGGAGGTTGAGGTCGACTTCGTCGCCGGTGAGGACGATGTCTTGGCAGGGGGCACCCTTGACGTGCTTCGGCGGGACGGAGCGTAGCTGTGCCACCTTGCCGAGCGCGTCCTTGAAGCCGGAAAAGCCGTGCGGCAGCTCGGGCTTGAGCAGTTCGCCGATGCGGTCGCCGATCTCGTCCAGGCTCTTAAGGCCCAGGGCGAGGCAAAGGCGTCGCTCGGTGCCAAAGACGTTCATGGCGAGCGGGAGGTCCGAGCCCTTGACGTTCTCGAAGAGCAGGGCAGGGCCCTTGGCCTTCTGCACGCGGTCGGTGATCTCGCCGACCTCGAGGTACGGATCAACCTGTGCGGTGATCCGGCGCAGCTCGCCCTGGCGCTCGAGCGTCTTGAGCAGGGAGCGGAGATCTTCGAAGGCCATGCGCTCAGTATCTACTGCAGGAGGTGATCATTGACGGCGCGTACCAGGTAAGCGAGTTCCGGCAGCTCCACGACCTCCACCCCGGCGGCGCGCAGCCGGTCGGCGCCGTCGCACGCGGCGAGCAGGGCCGGCTCCCGCAGCGCGAGCACGACGCGCGGGATTCCGGCGGCCAGGATGTGATCGGTGCAGCTCAGCGGGCGGGAGGCACGGGGGGAGCAGGGTTCGAGAGAGGTGTAGATGGTGGCGGAGGCGAGGCGAGGGTCTGGTTGCGCCGCCCCGCGGGTGAGCTTGGCGAGGGCGACCTCTTCAGCGTGGTTCTTGTCGGGGTCGCCGAGGCCGCGCAGCAGCTCGCGCGAGTAGCCGGTGGAGATGACCTCGCCGTCGCCGTCCACGACGATCGCGCCGACCGAATACGCTCTGAGGGACGGGGGGCTGGAGCGGGACAGTTCGATCGTGAGGCGCAGGAAGTCGCCGTCGGTGGACCGCTCTCGGGCGGCGAGATAGCGGGCGAAGCCGACGTCGCCGAGCGAAGCGCTGTCGGCGAGGATCATCCGCCGACCCGGGGATTGCGCGAACTGGGCGGGGCCGAACGCGCGCGGCGCCGCAGGGTCGCCGATCAGGAATGGCGCGGTGGCGATTTGCAGCTCGTCGGCGAGGTCCTCGGCCAGGAACGCGGTGAGCACCGAGGCCCCGCCCTCGACCATCAGCCGACGCACGCCACGCTTGGCCAGATCGTCGAGCAGGTCGGAGAGGCTGCCGGAGAAGACGACGGTCTCGGGGGGATCGGAGTCGGGGGGATCGGAGTCGGGGGGCGCGGCCGTGAACACCGCGGCTTTGCGGTCCAGGTCGCCCGAGGCGGACAGGACCACGCGCAGGGGGCTGGCCGGTTCGCCGCGCGCGACGCGTGCGGCGCGGCGGTCGGCAGACCGCACGAGCAAGCGGGGGTTGTCAGCCCGGACCGTGCCCGCTCCGACGAGAATCGCGTCGCAGGAGGCCCGCAGTGCGTCCACGCGGTCGAAGTCGGCATCGTTCGAGAGCAGCAGCCGCTCGGGCGTGGCGTCGTCCAAGTAGCCGTCGAGGGAGACTGCGCAACTCAGGACGACGTAAGGGTGTTCAGGCACGGAACCATTGTGCGCGAATCGTGGCCAGTGGGGCGGCGGAAGATCGCGTGGCGGGGATCGTCCTGCTCCGTTCGTACATCGCGTCACGCTCCGCGCCCGGCGGCGATCTACAGCGCCAATATGACCGGTCGTCTCAAGGGCCGATGGTAGGCGGGCTGGACTCGTCCCCCGAGCGGCCGCCCAATATGACCGGTCGTCTCAAACGGCGAAGGTCACCAGCGGTAGGCGGGCTGGATCGGCATGCAGGTCTTGCTGTCGGAGCCGTTGGTCAGCAGTGACGTGGCCGGGGGCGAGGAGGCGACGACCGTGGTGGAGGTGGTGGTGGACGAGCCGGAGCTGCCGCCCGCGCCTCCGCTCGAGGCCGTGCCGAATGTGGTGCCGCTGGTCCAGTCCTTGCCGATCATGACCGTCACCTGCCCGTAGTTGCTGGACAGGTGCATCGCCGACGCCGGGATGCCGAGCGCTGATGCGACCGCCGAGGCGGAGTCGGCGCGGCTCGCCGGGTAGTAGACCGCGGTCGCGTCGGTGGACGAGGTCGAGCTGGCGGAGATCAGCGAGCCGCTGAAGCCGCTGCCGGTCAGCGCCGTCTTGATCGCGCCGGCGCGCCCCGTCACGCCCGTCCCGTTGAGCACGGACACGCTCACTCCCGCCTTGTTCACCGCGCTCGGGTTGCCCGGGTACGAGCCGGAGCCAGCGCCCGAACCGTTCGTGACGGGCGCGTTGGTCTGCTTCGCCCCGCCGGAGGGCGGAGCGGGAGGGGCGGGGGAGCCGCCGGACGTGTACGAGGTGTCGGCCTTGATCGCGGCGAACATGTTGTTCGCGGACGGCTGGTCGAACTGGAGCTGCTGGTTCCACGCGGCGACCGGGCCGGTGTAGTTCACGGTCGGCACGGACAGCAGCGTGATCCGGTCGGTCGGGACCTTGCCCATCTCCTGCGCGAGGCTCAGCAGGCTCGTCACGCTGCCCAGCGCCGGGCTCACCGTCAGCGCCTTGGTCGCGGCGTCGGCGACGGAGTAGAGGGTGGTGATGTGGGTGAGCGACGCGTTCTGCTTG
>NZ_DASZGI010000349.1:0-9754 GCF_035938995.1 Actinocrinis sp. | reverse complement strand
TTCGCGCTCAAGGCGGCGGCGCACAGCGCGGCTGCGTCGTATGCGCGGTCCACTGCGCGCAGTGCGCCGAGGAACTCCGCCGCGCGCGGTGGCAGCGTCGCGTCGGGCCCGGCGGCTCCGGCTCTCTGTGTAGTCGGCCGCGCCAGCTCTGCGCGCGCTGGGACTGGCCGGGCCTGTGACTGAGGCCGGCTCGGCATGCGTGGGCGGGCGATCCCCGCGCCGATGCCTGAGGAGAGGGTCGATGCCACCTCGCGCGGTGCCAGACCAGCCCGGCGCGCGGCATCCGTGAGCTCACCGGTGGCCAGGTCGTGGTCGAGGATTCCCGCCCCGATGAGCCGTCCGAGCGAAAACGCGGCGCGGTTGAGCGTGTCGTTGCGGGTGCCCACGCGGGCTGTGCGGACGCGTTCCACCTCGTTGCGCAGAGCTGCCGCGGCGTATGCGCTCGCTCCGTCGGGCGTCGACCCGACGAAGCCGGTCGGCGCGACGAGCACGGCGGCGGGCGCGGGGACGACCGGCGGGGCGTTGAGCGCCTCGAGTTCGCGCAGCAGCCAGTGCGGCGGCGAGGCGATCGGTATGTCCGCGATGACACGGTAGGAGCGGCCGTCGATGATCGATCCCGGCCCGACGACGTACCCGCCTTCCGCGCGCGTGTCGATGAGCGGGCCGAGGCGGCCGGCGGTGTTGCGAAGCCTCAATCCGCGCGGCGCCCTGTAATAGAGGTGTCGGCCGCCGGTCGGTGTCGCGACTGTGAGGGTGGGCGGCAGCTCGCGTCCGGCGGCCAAGGCACGCAACGCCTCGGCGCCGTGGCGCGGTTCGTCCGGGTCCGGCTCGGTCCCCGGCGCTTCCTTCGCCACGTCGAGGTCGAGCACCAGCAGCCCACTCGGGCCGCACGCCACCCCGACGTTCGCGCCGGGCCGCACGATCTGGCGCAGGCGGGCGGCGTCGGCGGTGGCCTGGCCCTCCCAGTCCCGGCGCACCGCGGGCACTTTCGTGCCCGGCCGCAGCGGGAACACTGCGAACCCGCGCGAGGCGAGGGCGAGCGCCGCCGAGACACCGTCCGGGCGGGCGACGGCCGAGCCCGCCCTCGGTTCCCCACCACCACGCCGTCGCGCCCCGGGGTTCCCGCCGCTCCCGCCTCGGTGTGCGTGTGCGGCGTCGACTCGCGTCGTGTGAGGATGCGCGCCGCTCACACGTACAGGCGCGTCCCTGCGGCCTGGCAGGTCGTTCGGTGCGGACTGAAGCATCCGGTGGACCTCCTCAGCGTCGCCGAGTCTCGCAATCGCACACATGTTCTATACCCATCATGCACCCGACCACGCGTTCACGCAGGGGCGCGAAAGCGTGAAAACATCAGGCCATGCGAGCAGTCGTGCAACGTGTCACCGAGGCGTCCGTGCAGGTCGCGGGCTCCGTAGTGGGCCAGATCGGCGAGCCCGGGCTCTGCGTCCTGCTCGGCGTCACCCACGCCGACACCGACCAGCACGCGCGGCGGATGGCGGAGAAGCTCTGGACGCTGCGCATCCTGGACGGCGAGAAGTCCTGCGCCGATCTGGACGCGCCGTTGTTGCTGGTCTCCCAGTTCACCCTCTACGGGGACGTACGCAAGGGACGTCGGCCGAGTTGGAGCGCCGCCGCGCCGGGTCCGGTGGCCGAGCCGCTGGTCGAGGTCACCGCCGCTGCGCTGCGCGAACTCGGCGCCCGGGTTGCGACGGGCGCGTTCGGCGCGCAGATGAAGGTAGCGCTCGTCAACGACGGGCCGTTCACGGTGATCGTGGAGATTTGATCACCGCGCGACGGCAGAGCAGCCGGAATCGGGCACTCTCGCCTGAGCGCCAGGCAGCGTCGTCGCAGGAAAGCGGACCGCCTCGTCGGAGGAGTGGACCGCGTCGTCATGGGAAGCGGACAGTCTAGGCGTCGAAGCCGAGCCGGGCGTGCATCTCCCAGACCAGGATTTCGGCCGGCTCGCTCGCGGTGACCCGGCGGCCATCGCTCGCGGTGAGTCGTGCGGAGTCACCGGCGGCCAGCGGCCCGACACCCTCGAGCTCCACCGCGCCGAGCGCGACGAACAGGTGGATGAACGGTGCGGCAGGCAGGGTCACCGACGCGTTCGGCTCGAGCCGTGCGGCGTGCAGCGCGGCGTCCTTCTGCTTGATCCTGATCGCGGCGGCGCCGTCGTGCCGCGCCATGCCCGAGGCGACCGGGACCAGGCCGCCGCGCAACAGCTCGTCGCCGATCTCCAGTTGCTCGTATCCGGGATCGATGCGCGCCTCGTCCGGCACGACCCACATCTGGACGAAGTGGACGGGTGCGTCGTGCGGAGCGTCGCCGGTCAGCCGCCACGCGTCGTTCTTCTCCGAGTGCAGGATCCCCCGGCCCGCGCTCATGCGCTGCGCCAGGCCCGGATAGATCACCCCCGCGTGCCCCTCGGAGTCCTGGTGCACGAGCGCCCCGCGCAGGACCCAGGTGACGATCTCCATGTCCTCGTGCGGATGGGTCTCGAAACCGGCGCCGGGCCGCACCGTGTCGTCGTTGTTGACCAGGAGCAGGCCGAAGTGGGTGTTGCCGGCGTCGTAGTGGCGGCCGAAGGCGAAGGAGTGCTTGGAGTCGAGCCAGGAGATCTTCGTGTGGGACCGGTCCTCGGCGCGTTGCAGCTCGACGGCCGGCGCGAGCGACGGTACCGCCTTGCTGATCGGGTAAACCGGCATCGGAGCCTCCTGAGGACGGGTCGGCGGCGCGGTGGCTGCCGCCTCGACGGTAGTTGAACAATAAACAAAAGGACAGCCTGCCGGATTCCGCACCACGAGCCGCGCCCGACACACCTGCCCCACTGCTCGACTCACCGTACGTCGTGACGCCCGCGGCCCCGCCTCGTTGATCGGGACATGACCGCGAATGCCCCTGAGGAGGCCGAGATCGCAACCGCGCAGACGGAGGGGTCGGAGCCCGAGCCGACCGCCGAGCCCGAGCCCGGCCCCGAGGCCGTGATCCCCCCGCAGACCCGGAGTGAGTCCGCAGCCGGGAGCGCCGACAGCCCTGAGCCGCGAACATCCGCGTCGCAGACGTCAGACACGGGCGGCGAACCCGAGCCCGAGGCGGACCGCGGGAAGGCGAAGCGTGCGCGCAAAGCGGTGCGCGGCAAGAGCGCGGGCGGGACGAAGACCCTCGTCGTCTGGCGCGAGGGCCGCGTTCACTACGCGGACGACGGCGTGCTCGTCGTGGACCTCGACGAGGCCGCGTCGCCCGACACGGACATGCACGACGTCGTGGACCGGCTCGCCGAACTGCGCGAAGCGCTGGACTCCCCCGGCCGGGCCGACGCGGTCGCCGCGCTCGCGGAGATCATCCAGGACAAGGCCCTGAGCTGATTTCGCCGCACAAATCAGGGACGGACGCCATAATCGCAATGAGCTGACCGGGGGCGGCCACTCCCCGACGTCGACCCGGGTCCGCCGGTGTGGTCTGCGCCGCTTCGGATACTCGCAACGGGGACGAGAACCGGCCCAGCGACGCTCGCATGGGCGGGCGACGGCGGGCCACGCGTCGCACGGCCCGCCGTCGCCCCCGTACGCGCTGGTAGGGTGCAGCTGACCTGCATGGAGGGATGAGTGACCGGCACGGAGAAGCGGCGGCTTTTTATCGGCCGCTACACGGAGGGTGACGACTCCGCCGCGTCCGGGCCCGTCGGCTCGGAGGATGAGCGCGCGGAGTCTGGCGCGTTCGCGTCCTCCGATGACGCGGGCGACGCTTCCGGTTACGCCGATGCCCGAAGCCAGACCACCCTCACGCCGCCGGCCACGCGGCGCGTCGCACCGCCCGGCCACGGCATCGTCGTGGCCGAGTTCAACCGGTCGACGCTCGACATCACGCCGGTCGCGAGCGTCGAGACGCCCGAAGCGTCATACCTGGCGCTCAGCCCGAAACGCGACGTCCTGTACGCGGTGCAGGAGGAGGCGGACGGGCGGATCGCCGCCTTCTCCATCGGGGCCGACGGCAGGACCCTGACCCGGATCGGCGACGTCGCGACCGGCGGCGCGCATCCCTGCCAGCTCGTGGTGCACCCCAGCGGCCGGTTCCTGCTCACCGCGAACTTCGGCTCCGGGAGCATAGCGGTGCACGCGATAGGCCCGGACGGGGCACTCGGGGCGCTGCTCGACCTGGTGGAGCACACCGGCCACGGCCCCGACGACCTGCGCCAGAACGGGCCGCACGCCCACATGGTGCTGCCGGACCCGTCCGGCGAGCTGATCATGGCGGCGGATCTGGGGACCGACTGCGTGTATTCGTACTCGCTCGACCCGGAGTCGGGGCGGTTGTCGCCGCTGGCGCAGAACCGGGTCGGCTGGGGCTCGGGGCCGCGCCATCTCGCCTTCCATCCGACCGCCGCGACCGTGTACGTCACCAACGAACTGAGCGACACGCTGTCGGCGTGTCCGTACAACCCCAAGACCGGCATGCTCAAGGACGTGCGCGATTTCCGGGCCGCCCCGCGCGGGACCTACACCCGCAACTACCCCGGCGGGATCATCGTCTCGCCGGACGGGAAATTCAGCTACTGGTCAAACCGCGGCGACGACTCGATCGTCGCCGGGCCGCTCGCCGACAACGGCGCGCACTTGGGCATCGGCGCGCGGTGGGACTGCGGCGGTGTGTGGCCGCGCCACATCACCCTCACGCCGGACGGCACTGCCCTGTTCTGCGCGAACCAGCGTTCCGGCGGGATCACCGGTTTCCGGGTGGACCGGGCGACCGGGCGGCTCACGCCCTCGGGCGGCGGACTGGATGTCAGCCAGCCAGCCCACGTGCTCGTCGGCTGACGTCGTCGGCGACACCGGCCCGGCTCCGGCTCCGGCTCCGGATCGATCGGATAAGTCGGCGCGTTCAGCGCGGCCAGCCCGGCGCGTCGGGACGGCTCTGCCACGGCAGCGGTCCCGCGTCGCGCCGGTATTCGACCCCGAGCGCGCCGAGTCGCTGCTCGTGGACGGCGAGGCGGGCGCGGAAGTCCCCGAAGTCCCGGTCCGCGCCGCCCCAGACGGTCTCGGCGAAAGCGGATAACCGCGGGAACGCCGCGTAGTCGACGGCGCGCGCCGTGTCGAGGTGTTCGGTCCAGATGTTGCACTGCGCGCCGAGCACCAGGTCGGCTTCGGGGGTGCCGAGCAGGTCCCGCGGCACGGGTTCGAAGGCGTGGACGCGGGCGAGGTCGGTGACCTTGCCGACCGGGATCGGTTCGTCGAGGCCGTCGGCCTGGCGCCAGTCCAGGTAGACCTGGTCTTCGGGACACAGGACCACGCGATACCCGGCGCGTGCCGCAGCAATACCGTGCTCGACCGAGCGCCAGGCGCCGATGACTGTGCCGCCGGCGGCGTCGCGCGGGGGCGGCTGGATGCCGCTGTCGCAGATCTCGTCCCAGCCGAGCAGTGTTCTGCCTCGCGCGGCCAGGTACTCTCCGAGCCGCGCGGTGTACCAGCCGCGGATCGCATCAGCCGACGGGAGGCCGAGTTCGGCGATGCGGGCCTGCGCGCGCGGGCTGTTCTCCCATTGGACGGCAGGGCATTCGTCGCCGCCGACGCCGACGTACTGGCCCGGGAAGAGCTCGAGCACCTCGTCGAAGACCTCGAAGACGAACCGCAGGGTGGATTCCTCTGCGTTGAGGACACCCTCGTGGATGCCCCAGCGGGTGACGACCTCGGGAGCTGCCGGGTGGCCGGGCGCGTCGGTATTGCCGAGTTCGGGGTAAGCGGCGATCGCGGCGCCGGTGTGTCCGGGAACGTCGATCTCTGGGACGACGGTGATGTGCCGCTCGGCCGCGTAGGCGACGATTTCGCGGATGTCGTCCTGGGTGTAGTAGCCACCGTGCGGGCGTCCGTCGAAGCGTTCGTGACGCCGGTCGCCGATCGGACTCTCCCGCCGCCACGCGCCGACCTCCGTGAGTCGGGGATGCCGCTTGATCTCGACGCGCCAGCCCTGGTCGTCGGTCAGATGCAGATGCAGGATGTTGAGCTTGTGCAGCGCTATCTGGTCGATGAAGCGCAGTACGTCGCGCACAGGCAGGAAATGCCGGGCGACGTCGAGCAGTGCGCCGCGCCAGCCGAATCGGGGGTGGTCGGCGATCGTCAGTGCCGGAATGCTCCAAGCGCCGCTGCCGACACGGGCACTGCGGTACGCGTTGGGGCCGAGCAGCGCGCGCAGGGTCTGAGCGCCGTAGAAGACCCCTGCGGCACCGCCGGATTCGATCGACGCGCGGCCGGGTTCGACGACAAGCCGGTACTCCTCCGCGCCGAGGTCGACGGCGTCGGAGCGCAGCGAGATCACGGGGTGCGCACCGTCTGACGGCGTCGGCGCGTCGCGCAGCGGGAAACCGGTGGCCGGGGTGAGCCACCCATGAAGCAAGGCCGCTACTCCCCGGCTGCCGGAGTCGGCGTCGAGGCCGGTGGCGGCGGACAGCTCGAACCACCCGTCGCTCCGTTTGATCTCGGCCGGACACGGCACGAGGCCGAGCGCCGTATTCGTGTCCACCGCCTTTGTGTCCACCGCCTTTGTGTCCACCGCATTCATGTCCACCGCGTCCGAGTCCGTGTCCGCTGTCTGCGCGTCCGACGCGCCCATGTGGTCTCCACCTGCTCGTGAACGGCGCTGCTCATTGACCCACCGAGGCCGGGATGTTACAACCGATCAGGCAGAGGAGCAATTACACACGGGAGGCCGGGTGGACGACGCGGCGCTGGCGGCCCTGGGTGCGGAACCGGTCGATTGGCGGTTCAAGGGCTTCCCCTCGGTGTTCCACGGCAGGACCGTCGCCGACCTCGTCGCGGCAAAACCGGCGCTGGCCGAGTTCTCCACCCCGCTCATGGTGCTCGACGCCGGCGCGCTCGACCACAACATCACGCTCATGGCCGATTACTGCGCCCAGCGCGGGGTGGACCTCGCCCCGCACGGCAAGACCACGATGGCGCCGCAGCTGTTCGCGCGGCAGCTTGCGGCAGGCGCATGGGGCGTCACGGCGGCCACCATCGCGCACGTGCGGGTCTACCGCCGGTTCGGCGTGAACACCGTGCTGCTCGGGAACGAGCTGATCGATCCTGACGCGCTGACGTGGATCGCGCGCGAGCTCGAACGCGACGCAGGGTTCCGATTCTTGTGCTTCGCCGATTCGGTGGAGGTCGTCGCGCTGATGGAGTCAGCACTGCGCGATGCGACACCGGCACCGGCACCGGGCACTGGCCGGCTCATCGAAGTGATCGTCGACCTCGGACTGCCTGGAGGGCGCACAGGGTGCCGCGACATTGAGACGGCGGTCGCGGTCGGGCGGTCGGTCCGAGACGCCGCGAACCTGCGCCTGGTCGGGGTCGGCGGGTTCGAGGGGGCGCTGGCCGGGGACCGCTCCCCCGCCGCGCTCGAGCGCATTCGCAGCTACCTGCGCTTCGTCCGCGAGACAGCTGCGGCCCTGGACGACCTCGGTTTGTTCGACGAGGCCGAGAGAATCGTGGTCACGGCAGGCGGCAGCGCGTATTTCGACGATGTCGTTGACGCGTTGACGGCACCGCTAAGCCTCTCCCGGCCGGTGCGACCCGTGCTCCGCAGCGGTGCGTACGTGACGCACGACGACGGCCATTATCGAACGCTGACACCGTTCGCCGTCGCTGACGGCGGCGCCGGTACCACCGGGTTCCGTCCGGCGCTGAACGTGCTCGGCCGGGTAATCTCAACGCCCGAACCAGGACTCGCGCTGCTCGACTTCGGCAAGCGGGACGCGCCGATCGACCTCGGGCCGCCGGAGCCGCATTGGCTGCGCCGCGCCGCGGACGGCGAGCGTGTCGAGTTGACCGGCTGCTCGATCTCCGGACTCGCGGACCAGCACGCCTTCCTTACGCACGGTGCGGAGATGCGCCCGGCCGTCGGCGACATCGTCGCGTGCGGGATCTCGCATCCGTGTACCGCGTTCGACAAGTGGCAGCTGATCCCGGTCGTCGAGGACGAACACGTCGTCGACCTGATCCGCACCTTCTTCTAGTTCTTCTGGCTCCCTGCCAGGCCGGTCAGCCGACGAGGTCGCTGCCGGCCACCGTCTCGGTCGCGAGCAGGTTGAGCACACCGAGCGGCCCCGACTCGGCCAGGGCGCGGCGCTGGCGGCGGCATCCGTTGCCGTCCTCGAGCAGCAGGCCGACTAGGGCGGTGACCTGTTCGCTGTCGCCGCACTCGTCGAGCGCCGGGGTGACGTACTTGAGCAGGTCCTGCACCGCGTCGCGGGCCTGAACCGGTCCTCCGCCGACGCCGACCAGCAGCCCCTCCAAACCCTGCCGCGCCGCATGCCACCCGGCCGCATTCACCAGTTCCGGCGTCGGCGGCGGATCCGGCTCGTCGGGGAAGGTCCCGTCCGCCCGCCGCTCGCGCAGCGCCGTGAGCACCAGTCCCCTGATCAGGCCGGCCAGCATGACCGTCTCCTCGACGCGCATCTGCACGTCGGGGGCGCGCACCTCGATGGTGGGGTACCGCTCGGACAGGCGCGCCTGCCAGTAGATCTGGCCGCTGTCGCGGATCGCGCCGCCGGTCACCAGGGCGCGCACCCGCCGGTCGTAGTCGGCGGCGTCGGCGAACGGCGGGGGCGGCCCGGTGACCGGCCACCGCCCGAACACGACGGTGCGCCAGCTGGCGAACCCGGTGTCGCGCCCGCGCCAGAGCGGCGAGTTCGCGCCGACCGCGACCAGCACGGGCAGCCACGGCCGCAAACGGTTGAGCACGAACACCCCGGCGGCCCGGTCCGGCACCGCGACGTGCACGTGCATGCCGTTGATCATCTGCTCGTCGACCAGCTGGGGCGCGTCCTCGTACATTGAGCGGTAGCGCCGGGTGTCGGTGATCTCCGGGTGGCCGTCGACCGAGAACGGCGCGGAGCCGGAGGCGCCGATCCGGCAGCCGACCCGTTCCGCCGCGGTGCCCAGCGCGTGGCGCAGCCGCAGCAGGTGGCCGCCGACCTCGTCGAGCGACTCGCACACCGGGGTGGCGACCTCGAGCTGGACCTGCAGCAGTTCGTGCTGGACCTCGGCCACCGAGACCGCGTCATCGAGCCCTGCGACGTCCAGGACCTCCTCGGCGACGGCCGCGGGCAGGCCGGTGGCCGGATCGAATAGGAGGTACTCCTCCTCGACGCCGAGTGTGATCACGCCGTACAGATACCCTGCGGCCGGGGGCGGAACCGCTCTATGCCCCGGGTCGTCCCGATTCGCTGCCCGGTTGGCGTACCGGGAGACGGGGGCGCTACTGCTCCTGCGCGAGCAGGCCGAGGTCCGCGGGCTGGTCGATGTCGACCGGGCGGCCCAGGCCCGTGCAGTCGACAAGCGTGATGCTCTCCTCGCGGGCGCGCAGGAAGTGGCGCGCGCCGCCGTCGCCGGTCGCGCTCGCTGCGACGTCGGGCAGGTGCTGCGCGGCGACCAGGACCGGATGGCCGCGGCGGCCGGCGTATGCGGCGGCGGCGATCTGCGCGCCGGCCTGGTGCGCGGCCACGACCTTGACCACGGCCTCGGCGGTGATGAATGGCTGGTCGGCCAGGAGGATGAGGACGGCGCCGCACGCGGCGGGCACGGCCGCGAGGCCCGCGCGCAGGGACGAGCTCAGGCCAGTCGACCAGTCCGGGTTGACGACCGCCTGGTCGAGCGTGTCGGCCCGGGCGAGGTGGAGCACGTCGTCCGCGCCCGCGCCGAGGACGCAGATCACCGGGTCGCAGCCGCCTTCGCGGGCGACCCGGGCCGCGCGGTCGACG
>NZ_DASZGI010000348.1:0-5637 GCF_035938995.1 Actinocrinis sp. | reverse complement strand
TCGCCCGCAACGCCGTGCTCGCCGCCGGCTGGCCGCTCAGCGTGCCGGGCGTGACGGTGGACCGGCAGTGCGGGTCGAGCCAGCAGTCGGTGCACTTCGCCGCCGCGGGCCTGGTCAGCGGCCAGTATGACGTGGTGGTCGCGGGCGGCGTCGAGTCGATGAGCCGCGTCCCGATGGGGTCGTCACGGGGGGCGACGGCGAACCCGTCAGGATCGGGGCTAGAGACCCTCTTCAAGGGAGTGCCCCCGAACCAGGGAATCGGCGCCGAGATGATCGCCGAACGCTGGGGCTTGTCCCGCACTCAGCTCGATGAGTACTCCCTCGCCTCGCACCAGAAGGCGGCGGCCGCCATCGACGAGGGCAGGTTCGCCGGGCAGATTGTCCCGGTCAAGCTGGACGACGGCACAGTGATGGACACCGACGAAGGCGTCCGCCGTGGCTCGACGCTCGAGAAGCTCGCTCAGATCAAGCCCGCGTTCAAGCCGGACGGCGTGATCCACGCCGGCAATAGCTCGCAGATCAGCGATGGCGCGGCCGCCCTGCTGATGACGACCAGCGACACGGCGCGCGAACTCGGCCTGACCCCAGTCGCCCGCGTGCACACCGCGGTGCTTGCCGCCGACGACCCGGTGATCATGCTGACCGCGCCCATTCCCGCGACGCAGAAGGCATTGCGCAAGAGCGGCCTGCGACCCGACGAGATCGGCGCGTTCGAGGTTAACGAGGCGTTCGCGCCCGTCCCGCTCGCCTGGCTGGCCGAAATCGGCGCGGACCCTAAGGCGCTCAACCCCAACGGCGGCGCGATCGCGCTCGGCCACCCCCTCGGCGGCAGCGGCGCCCGCATCATGACCACGCTCATCCACCACATGCGCGACAACGGCATCCGCTACGGCCTTCAGACCATGTGCGAAGGCGGCGGCCAAGCCAACGCCACCATCCTCGAACTCCTCTAACCCTCGGCCGGCTCCCGCTCGCACCCACCGCGCCTCGCGCCCGCCTCGCCCCACCCGCGCTCGGCATCCACCGCGCCTCGCGCCCCACCCCGCGCGCCCCCCTCACCGCGCCTCGCGCCCGCCCCCTCACCGCGCCCCGCGCCGGCCTCACCCCACCTCGCCTCGCCCCGCGCCCGCCCGCGTTCCACCGCCGCTCGCGTTCCACCCCTCCCCGCGTTCCGCACGCGGCCACTGCTTGCTCCAGCAGTGATAACAGCAAGAAATGGCTTGTCGCCTGCAGGCCCGGAAAGATCGTGCGGGATACCGCCCGGTTTCCGTGGCGTTATCCCGCACGATGATTTTGCGAAGCTGATAACAGCAAGAAGCGTGTCGTGCGCCAAGACGATGGATAGTTAGGCACCTCTGAGGTGCCTAACTATCCACTAATCTTCGGGGAGTCCCCGGCGGGCGCTGATAACAGCAAGAAGCCGCTCGGCCTCACCCCGACCGCAGCCACTTAGGGCGCGAAAAGCACATTTTTTGTCCGATTTATCCCGATTCTGGAGTAACTTTCGCGCCCTAAGTCGCCCAGGCGCGTGATAACAGCAAGAAGCGGCTGAGGCCGCTACGCTTGCCAGATTGCGCCAGCGGCGAGCAGGTCGTCTACGTCGTCGAAGCCCACGGCGGTGAGAACCTCGCGGGTGTGCGCGCCGGGGCGGGCGATCCGGCCCGGCGGCAGCGCGGCGATCGGGGCGCTGCCCGGCACCGGGGAGAAGCGCGGCGCGGGTGCGGGCTGGACCAGTCCGTCGACGGTCACGAACGTGCCCCTCGCCGCGAGCTGGGGGTCGGCCGGGGCTTCGGTCATGGGGCGGACCGGGGCGACGCACGCGTCCGTTCCGGAGAAAATCTTTGCCCACTGATCGGCGGAGCGTTCCGCGAACCTCGCCGCGAACCGCTCCCGCATCGAGGGCCACCCCGCGCGGTCGTACTGCGCCGGCAGATCGGCGGGCAGCCCCTCAGGGGCGAAGAGCAGCCGGGTGAACTCGGCGTAGAACTGCGGCTCGAGCGCGCCCACCGCCATGTACGACCCGTCGGACGTCGCGTACACGTCGTAGAACGGCGCGCCAGTGTCCAGCCGGTTCACGCCCCGCTCGTCCGCCCACGCACCGCCGGCCAGCAGCCCGTAGGTCATCGCCTGAAGCACCGCGGTGCCGTCGACGATCGCGGCGTCGACCACCTGGCCGTGCCCGGTCTGCCGCGCAGAAAACAGCCCCGCCACCACGCCAAGCGCGAGGAACAGCGCGCCGCCGCCGAAGTCGCCGAGGTAGTTCACCGGCACCTGCGGCGGGCCGCCGGCCCGGCCGATCGCGTGCAGCGCCCCGGTGACCGCGATGTAGGCGATGTCGTGCCCGGCGGATCCGGAAAGCGGCCCGTCCTGCCCCCAGCCGGTCATCCGGCCGTACACGAGCCGCGGGTTGCGGGCGAGGCTGTCGGCGGGCCCGACACCGAGTCGTTCCGCGACGCCGGGGCGGTAACCCTCGATGAGGGCATCGGAGGACGCCGCGAGCCGCAGCACGACCTCGGCGCCGCGCGGGTGCTTCAGGTCGACGACGATCCGCCGCTTTCCGCGGCTGGTGACGTCCTTGTCCAGCGGGACGGTCGACGGCGGCCCGCCCGGCCGGTCCACCCGGATCACCTCCGCGCCGAGGTCGGCCAGCAGCATCCCGCAGAACGGTCCCGGCCCGATCCCCGCCAGCTCCACAACCCGTACCCCGGTCAAAGGCCCGGGCAGCGACCCGGGCAGGGGCCCGGCAGCGTCGGTCATGGCACTCAGTGTGCCACGGCCATCAGCACGACCTTGAGGACGACCATGACCATCGCGACCGCCAGGTAGCCGCGCAGCGCGATGAGGCCGACCCGGCGGGCGCCGGTGATCTTCGGCACTGCCAGCTCGGCGAGCGGCGGCATCCGCCACATCATCCGGTCGGCCTGTGCAGAGTCATCGGCGTCCCGAGGCACGGACCGTCCGCGGCGCCGGATGCCCTGGATGCCCCGAGCCCCCAGCCAGCCGACCGCCGTCACCGCGACGGCGGCGCAGCCCGCCACGATCGCGATGATCTGGGTGGCCGTGATCGCGGGGAACATCACCGACGCGACCAGCACGATCGACAGCGTGACGAGCGCCGCGATGACGGCCGAGGTGAACGCGTTGGTCTTCGCGGTATTGACCCAAGGGCCGAGCACCGCCTTGTCGTTGCACAGCATGAGCAGGAAGACCGTGGCCGCGGGCAGCAGCACCCCGGCCAGCACCTGCACGCCCTCGGTGATCAGCCCGAGCGGGGAACCGGGGATGAGCACGATCGTGGCGGCGGCGCAGATCAGCGCGGCGTACAGGGCGTAGAAGCCCTTGGCCTGGCCGACGCCGCGGTGCAGCGAGTGCTTCATGCCGAGTACGTCGCCAATGGCATAGGCCGACGACAGCGAGACGGCGAACGCGCCGATGATGGCCGCGTCGAGCAGCGCGACGGCGAACAGCGCCCCGGCCACACGCCCCGCGTACAAGGCGACGCCGTGAGCGAGCCCGGCGGAGTCGGTGAAGTGCCCGGCCGCCCCGGTGCCCGCGAACGCGGCGGCGGTGGCGCCCATCAGCGCGGCCGCGCCGAGCACCACGATCGCGATGCCGATCCAGAGGTCGGCCTTCTCGTACTTGATGAACCGCGGCGTGATCCGCTTGTCGATCACGTAGGACTGCTGGAAGAAAAGCTGCCAGGGTGCCACCGTGGTGCCGACGATGCCGATGACCAGCAGCATGACGGTCGCCATCTGCCCCGAGCCGCCCGGCAGGCCGGGGACCACGAAGCCGTGCGCGATCTGGCCGGCGTTCGGGTGAGTGAGCAGGACCAGCGGGATGAGCAGCAGCGACCCGGCGCAGAACGTCACCGCGATCCGCTCGAACCTGCGGAAGCTGCCGGTGAACGCCGCGGCGATGATCACCCCGGCGGCGAGCACCACCGCGACCAGCCTGGGCACGCCCAGGTAGCCGGCCGCCAGCGTGATGCCGATGAACTCGGTGATGATGGTCAGCGCGTTGAGGATGAACAGGTCGATGACCGAGAACGCGCCCCAGAACTTGCCGAACCTCTCCAGGATCAGCCGGGCGTGGCCGACTCCGGTGACCGCGCCCAGCCGGAGCACCATCTCCTGGTTCACGTATAGCACCGGAACCAGCAGCAGCAGCGTCCACAGCAGGCGGGTGCCGTAGTTCTGCCCGGCCTGCCCGTAGGTGGAGAACGCGCCGGCGTCGTTGTCGCCGCACATCACGATCAGCCCCGGGCCCACGATGGCCAGCAGCGTCTTCAGCTTGGCGGACAAGCCGGTACGCGGACCGTGGTCGTCGACGGCGATCGTGCCGAGCGCGCCGCGGATGTCGCCCACGTGCGCGTCGTCAAGGACAGCGACGGGAGCGGGACGGGTAATGGTGGCCATGGTGAACACCCCTTTCACGTCAACAGATCTGACGGGAACAGGGGCACACGCTGCGTTGGGCCCGAGCGGAGGCAGGCCGCGCCGACCCTGCCCAAGGGAGGGTGAGGCGCGAGTTCGGATTAGCTCAGTTCAGCGGGAATTCAAGCCTTCGGGGCCTTTGCGTGTGCCGGAACAGAATGGGATAGCAGCGAGGAGGGCCAACTTCGGCCCGGACTATCAGAGTCCATCGCAGCCTCCCTTCTGTCGCGACGCACGGGGGCGCCAGGCCACGCGTGCCATCAAGGCACATCACCGTGACACCTGAGGAAACACTCGCCAGGAGTGGGATAGTCCTGGCCGCACCTCTCTCGTAAGAGCTTTGGCACTCCACGGCGTATTGCGGCCGATGACCGCCAGCCACTTGGCCTCACCCCTTGGGCCGGGGAGAGGTGTCCTGATCCGGAGCGTCTCTCGACGGTTGGGATCAGTGGCCTATGTCCGTGAAGACGCCTCACCGAACGAGGTGTCCCGTTTTCAACCTCACCCAGGATGCCGCTGGGAACGCGGAGTGTCAATTCGGCGCGCCGCCGAGGCTGACGGAATGGTCAGGCAGCCCGGGCCTACAGGCTCCTGGTGACGGTGACTGGTTGCTAGCCGTCGGTTACGGGTTTACCGGGATGCCCAGGCCGGGCAGCACCTGGCCCGAGGGGATCGCGGCGACCAGGCGGCCGGGGAGGCGCAGCTTGGAGCCGCGGATCCCGGAGCCGATGATCACCGAGCCGGTCTTGGCCACGGCCTCGTCGACCAGCACCGGCCAGTCCGCGGGCAGCCCAACCGGCGTGATCCCGCCGTACTCCATGCCGGTCGCCGCCGTCACGTCCGCCATCGGCGCGAACGAGGCCTTCCTCGCGTCCAGGCGCCTGCGGACCAGCCCGTTAACGTCCGCCCGCGTGGTCGCGGCCACGACGCAGGCCGCGTACGTCGTGTTCCCGCCTCTCCTGGCCGCGATCACCACGCAGTTCGCCGACTCCTCCGGCGAGACCCCGTACCGCTCGCAGAACGCCGCAGTGTCCGCCAGCGCCGGGTCGATCTCGGCCACCTGGACCTCTTCCGCGCCCGGCCACCCCTTCAGCGCCTCCGCCACCGGCGCAGCCAGCAGTTCCGTCCGAGACAAGGCAGGCTGAAACAACAGCACAGCAGTCATGCCGCCCATCCAACCAGACCCCCGCGCCCCCGCGCC